>JBQTJS010000323.1:0-7729 GCA_052386875.1 Gemmatimonadaceae bacterium | reverse complement strand
GACGTGATGGCTGGATTCTGACCGTTGATCGAACCTGTGAGCGTCAGCGGACCGCTTTGACTCGGCTGATTGGTTTGGTAGCTCACCGTGACGGTTTGTGAGGCGCCGGCGTTCAGCGGAACAGACGACGAACCCACAACGCCGCACAACTTGAAGACCTGCGCATCAGGACAGGCCACCGAGACGTGTATCGTATCGGTCACAACACTCGGATTGCTCACACTGAACTGGGCAGGTTACAGCCACGGAGCCTGTATTCGTGAACTTGATCGCATTCGTCGCCAGGTTGAGCAACACGCGGTTGAGCGCCGAGGCATGGCCCATGCGGATATCCGCCCGGGGACCGGATGCAGTCATCGTTAGGCGCTTCTCCTCCGCCATGGGGCGCAGGATATCCAGCATCGACTCCCTAGTCCTCCTGCCGCTGCGAGCCGCCGCACGCTCCTTGTTGAGGAGTGAGATGCCGTTAGGCGCGTCCTAACTGGGCCAGTGTTGCGCCGCCAGTGTTGCGCCGCGCGATTCCCTAACGAGAGTTAGGCGCCCGACGATCGGTACCGAGCCGATCGAGTGCGCGACGAGCTTCGGCGACGAATGGCTGCAGCTCCGTATCGGCCCGGTTCCACGCGCGTACGACGAGCCCGTAGTCTTCTATGGCGACATCGCGGCGGGAAAATCGCTCGCCCGCTCGCGCCCGCTCGAGTGCGAAGACCACGCGCATCGGCGACACGACGTCTCCGGTCAACGGTTCAAGGCGATCCAGTGCGCTCATATCGCCGCGCGCGGCGAGCAGGACACCCTCGGTGAGGCGTTTCAGGTTACAGTCTGTCGTACACAACGAGTCTGGCAAGCTACGCAAGCGCGCCAGCGCTCCTGACGAGTCGCCACGAGCCAGCTCGAGCAGGGCTTCGATCATGCCGATCCGATGCCGGCGGAATCCGATGAACAGCGGGTCAGCGCTGCGCTTACCAGACATCGCGCGACTCAGAGTTCCAGCGAGAGAAGCGGTGTCACGCGTCGCCCACGAGATAATAGGGTGTGCACTCGCCCCCCGATTGCTAGAAGCTGGTTCCGCCGCGGCGCCCTCACCAACTGCCCCGAGCAAGGCTTGCAGTTCGCCATGAAGGCGCGGCTCTCTGGCGCCGATCGCTGCTGCTTCGCGAAGATGGCCGCGAAAGGCTAGCGCCGCCGCTAGATGATCTTGCGCGTGCGCGGGACTCCGTCGTGACCTCGTGAGATAGGCGCGTCCGATGACGATCCCCGTTTCCTCGTCGTCAGGAACGTCCTCCCACGCGGCAACAGCGTCATGGAGGGCGCGTAGTGATGCAGCGTCGAGCAGCGAGTCGCGCTCGGCGAGAGCGCCACTCGTATCGAGCAGGCGAACGATCAATCGGTTCGCTTCCGCTGTGACCGGACTTGGATTCAACCGCATCAACACGCGCGAATAGCGGCGGACGGCGGCGGTGTCACCGCTCTCCATCGCGATCTGCACGGCGTGAGGGTAGGCAAGCGCGAACAACGAATCGAGTTCGATCGCGCGCCGGAAGCCATTCAACGTCTCCCGGGTCGTACCCGCATTGAAATGGAAGCGCGAATCGGCGAGAACATCCCACAACTCAGGGTCTTCCGGGAAGACACGCAGTGCCTCTTCCAACATGCTAATCAAGCGTCGCACGAGTGCGTCGGCTGTATCACCTCTCGTTAGGAAGACCGCAGCGTGCAGCGATTCCGCGTGAATGATGATACTGTCACGCGCACCAAATCCGCGGTTGAAGCGATCGGCGCGAATGCGATTCGACGTCGTCATGGGGTCGGCCGGACCACCGCGCAGCCATCCCCAAACGACGGCGAGGCGACGGATCGCCAGGGCGTACGTCGAGTCGTTTGCAATCGCGACTTCGTAGTAGGTCCGCGCCGAGTCGTAGGCACCGCTGCGGAAGAATTGCTCGCCCTGAAGGAATGCCTTGAGCGTCGGCAGATTGGTTGAGCGGACGGCAGTGAATCGCACAGCGCCCACAGGCCTAACGCGGCCAAGTTCGCGCAGGAGCGTCACGGTCAGGGAGTCCGAAAGGCGATCCATTGCCGAAACGAGCTCACGCCGCTCGGCGCGCGCCAACACGCGATCGGTGACCACATCGCGGATTTCCGCGCGTACGCGAACGGAGTCTCCTTCAACGCGTTCGAGCGTTCCGATAAGGGCGAGTCCGGCTCCCGTTTGACGTGCGAGCTGGCCCGCCGACGCCGGATCGGCGCGCCCGCTCCAACGCCGGACAACAATCGTGGGTGGCACGGTTCGCAAAGCACCCGCGCCGTCGAGGTTTCGTGAGAGCACATCAACGAGACCCTCGCGCCACAATGCCAACTGCTCGTCCAGCACGTCGAATGGCGCAACGGCGAGCAGATTGGTGTCCAATACCGCGCGATGGTCATCGCCACTGAACAGCAGAGCCGCGATGGCGGCAGCAACAACCCCGATCACACCCGCGCCGGCGCCGAACAGACCTCGCCGTGGACGGCTCGTGGTCGCGATAGGACGCAGATCGCGTTCGCTTGACGAAGGTGTTCCCGCCTCGAGGGCTCGCGCGAAATCGAGTGCGGTCGCGAAACGGTCGGCCGGGCTTCGGGAAAGCGCCCGGAGGATCGCCTGCTCCACAGCCGGCGGCACGGTATCGCGCAATCCGCGGACGCGGGGCGGAGGCGCGGAGAGTCGCTTGAGGATCAAGGCTTGAGCTGTCGGCCCGGTGAACGGCGGCTCGCCGGCCAGCATCTCGTAGAGCACGCACCCTAACGAGTACAGGTCGCTCCTGCCATCGATTTCACGCTCGCCGCTAGCCTGTTCAGGGCTCATGTATGCGGGTGTGCCAACAGCGTGCCCGGCGGCGGTGAGCGTTGCTGATACCGCGCCCTCGGCGAGTACCCGCGCGATGCCGAAATCGGCAATGACCGCCGGCGCCCCTTCACCGCCTTGGAAGAGAATATTCTCGGGTTTGATGTCGCGATGGATGACCCCCTGGCGGTGCGCGTAGTCGAGAGCGACAGCAACGTCGCGCGCGATCCGGATGGCGTCATCGATCGGAAGCTGATGTTCGCGATTCAGGCGGTCACGAAGCGATTTGCCCTCAGCGAACGGCATGACGTAGTACAGCGCGCCGGCTGCTTCGCCGGAGTCATACAGAGGAAGGATGTGAGGATGGCTTAATCGCGCGACGGTCTCGATCTCTCGTTCGAATCGGTCAGTGCCGATGCCGCGCGATACCTCGTCAGAGAGGGCTTTGATCGCCACACGTCGTCGATGCCGAAGGTCCTCCGCCAGATACACGACGGCCATCCCTCCGCGGCCGAGCTCACGGTCGACGCGATAGCGGCCGGCGAGGGTGCTTTGGAACTCTTCAGTCGTCACAGCAGACGTGGAGGTACCGGGCTGATGATGCCGTTCGTGCGGCGTATCCGGAAGTGGCAGCCCGAAGGGCTACGCTTGCTGCGCGTGCACTCGTTGCGTGCGTGAGATGCACTGCAACTTGGCGCGGCGCCGGTGTGGGCCGGCGGGCGGACGCAGGGGCAAGTCCTGCACACGCTGGATGAGCGGGTGGCGCTCGCCTTTCGCCGCGAGGGCTTCGAAGTCCCGTAGCCGTCGCGAAACTGTGTCTTCTGCTACTCGTTAGGTGGCCGCTGAGTAGAATCCACGGTCAGCCGGCTCCCACGAGCGGTTGTGCGACGCCGGGTGGCGCGCGGGCGCTGTTGCACACACTCTATCCAACTTCGCAGCCGATTGTGTCCGTACGCGCTGATTCGGTGTTACAGAACACCCGGAGGCAAATAGTATGAGTAACGAAATGGGATCCTTCCGCACCGACGTCGAGATCGAGAACATCGCTCGACCGGGCCCACGTGTTCGATTCGGCGGTGTGCTAGTCGACACCGGCGCGGAGCTGTCATGGTTCCCGGCCACGGACCTCGAGGCGCTTGGCATCAAGCGCCTGAAGCTCATGCGCTTTCGCCAGGCGAGCGGCGATGTGCTCGAGCGCTGGACGGGGGGCGTGCTCGTCCATGCCGCCGGCACAGCAACGTTCGACGAAGTAGTGTTTGGGGAACCACGAGATCTGGTGCTGTTAGGGTCACGCACGCTGGAAGGACTCAACGTGACGATAGACCCTGTGTCCAAGCGCCTCGTCGACGCCGGCCCTGCACCGGCCGCCGTCGCTGCTTGACGAGGCCACTCCAACTACCATTTCTGCAAGACTTAGGAGTTCCTGGTAGTAACCGCGGGATTGGGCAGGTTTCAGTTCCAACGCGCTTAATGCGCGTAAATCCGAGCCTGGCGATCTACATCCGCCCCGCCTGCGGCAAGTCGAGCGTGAAATAGAAGCGCGTCCCGCGCTCCAACTCAGTCTCCACCTGCAGCTCGCCCCCCATCGCGCGCACAAGCAGTTGGCAGATCGACAACCCCAGCCCCGCACTGGAGAAGGCGTAATCCCCGGGGGAGTGCCGCTGGCGGAAGGCCTCGAACAGGTTATCCAGCACGTGCTTCGGGATGCCGCGGCCGGTGTCCTGCACCGAGAGCTCCACGCGCGTCTTGTCCAGCTCGCGGCAGGTTACAGCCACGGAGCCCGTATTCGTGAACTTGATCGCATTCGTCGCCAGGTTGAGCAACACGCGGTTGAGCGCCGACGCATGGCCCATGCGGATATCCGCCCGGGGACCGGATGCAGTCATCGTTAGGCGCTTCTCCTCCGCCATGGGGCGCAGGATGTCCAGCATCGACTGCAGCACGTCGGCCACGGAGAACGGGAGCGTCTGCACATCCACCAGCGTCGTCCCGCCGCGCGCCAGCTCGATCACGTCGCTCGCGATCGCGCTCAACCCGAAGGCGGCACTGTAAACGAGCCCCAGCTGCCGCTGCTGCACCGCGGTCAGCTCGCCCCCGGCTCCGGCGCGCAGACGCTCGGCCAGTATGAGTATGGAGCCCAGCGGCGAGCGCATGTCGTGCGCCATCTCGACGATGAGCTGCTGCGCGTCCGCGGCGCTGAGCCGGCCGGCGAAACGCTGAGCTGCATGCGCGTCCAGGGCGGACTGTACCTTCTCGAACGCCGCCGCCAGCGCGAGCATCCCGCGCGCATCAGGCGACTGATCGGCGCTCTCCAATACAGCTCGGCGCATGCGTTCGAGCACATGGCGCGCCGGAACGAACGGCAGCAAGGCATCCACCGCCGGACTCCCTCCCGACATCACGTCACGCAGTCCCGCCGCCAGCGCGGCTGCCGTGGCGTGCACGTCCCCCGGCGTTATGCGCGAGTGCTCGCCGTACGCCCAGATCTCCGTGACTTCCGCTACCGCGGCATCGAGGGCTTCGGACACCGTCGCCTGACGAGCGCCTAACGCGGCAAGAGCTTGGCGTTCTACTTCGCCGTTAGGCAGCGGCTCGGGGGGGACCGCAGCGGGGGGGACCGCCGCGGCGGCGCTGCGCTTCCCCTCCCTCCCCGTCCCTTTCGCCGAACCGCGGCGCGGCGGCCGCGCCCCAGGACTCATTCTTCAGTGATGCCGGTCAGATCGTCGCGCCGGAAGCCGTGCTTCTCCATCAACCGATACAGCGTCGTGCGGTCGATGTTCGCCAGACGCGCGGCCTTGGACATGTTCTGGCCCGCCCGCGTGATCAGCTGCGCCAAATACTCCTTCTCGAAATGCGCGATGAGCTTCTCTTTGGCATCATGGAAGCTCGACGACATCACTGTAGTCGCAAAGCTCTCCCCGCTCACAGGCTGCGCCGGAGCCCCGCTGTCATCGTACATCGGCACTTCGTCCGGCTGGATCAGATGCGCCGGCTCCGTCAAAACAGTCAATTGCTCGACGACATTCTGCAGCTCGCGCACATTCCCCCGCCAGGTGCGCGTCTTCAGGAAGTCGATCGTTGCTTCCGAGAAGCGCGGGCTGGCCTCGCCATGGCCGCGGTGACGCTCCCAATAGTGCGACAGGAAATGATGGGCGAGTATCGGTATGTCCTCCTGCCGCCGGCGCAACGGCGGCAGGTGGATGGGCACGACGCGCAAGCGATACAGCAGATCCTCGCGCAATGTCCCCTTCGCCACGCATTCCTGCGGCACTCGATTGGTCGCCGAGATGAAGCGCACGTCGACAACCGCATCCTGCGACTCGCTGCCGACTCGCCTAACGACTCCGTCCTGAATCACGCGCAGCAGCTTGGCCTGCAAAGGAAGCGACATCTCCGTCAGCTCGTCCAGGAACAGCGTCCCGCCGTTGGCGATCTCCAGCAGCCCTGATTTGTCGCGATCGGCGCCTGTGAAGGCCCCCTTGCGGTGTCCGAATAGCTCGCTCTCCAGCAACCCCTCGGGGAGCGCGGCACAGTTGATCGGCACCAGAGCGCGGCTCGCCCGGCGCGAATTCTGATGGATGAACTGCGCAATGACCTCCTTTCCCGTGCCGCTCTCGCCCATGATCATCACCGACGCATCGGTGTTGGCAACCTTACGAGCGAGATCCACAGCTTTTCGGAACGCCGGTGACATGCCGAGCAACGTGAGCTTGTCGCTATGCCCCGTCTGCTTGTGAAGCTGCACACGCAGCTCGCGCGTCTCGCGCGCCACCATCACCGCGTGAGCCGCACGGCCCACGAGCACCTGCAGGTGCGTCGCAGAGAACGGCTTCGGCAGATAATCCCAGGCGCCTGTGCGCAGCGCCTCGATCGACGTCGTGACGCTCGGGTTCCCGGTCATCACAACAACGATCGTGTCTTTACTGGACTCCAGCGTCGCCTTGAGGATGTCCATCCCCGACACGGGCGTCATATAGAGATCGACCAGCACGATGTCGAAGCGGCGGCGCTTCACAAGCTCGAGCGCTTCGTCACCTCGGCCTAACGTGATGACGTTATAGCCGTCCATCTGAAGCACGCTGGCGCACCCCTCGCGCAACGTGCGATCGTCGTCCACGATCAGGATGTGAAGGCTCCCCTTCACCTCCGCCGGTATCGACAAGGGATCACGCCCCTCGCGCGTGGTCCCTCCCCCCCCACCACCTCCCCCTCCCCCTCCGCCTAGCGAATCACTCTCGACGGCACCTGTCGCCATTCGCGCTACTCTCCGTGGGCCTGCAGATGGATGTCGCGTCGACGGATCGCCGACTGGCCGAGCCATGACACACGCGACGAGTTGTCGCACCCGGCAAAAGTATCCGCGCGTCAGTTACTCTCGTCGCGTAGAATCAGCCGGATTTGCGGTGGGAAAGCTACACCGTCGCTAGACGACAACACTGGAATGTACGTCACGCTCCACAACCGCTGTGGCCGCCAGCCGACAATGGAGTCTGACCCCCTCGAAATGCTCTACGTCACCTTCCAACCGCTGGCGAGCCGCGCCCCCTGCACCCGGCACGTTGCTCCTGCTCCCCGCCGCGCTGTGATGGGCCCAGATTTGCTACGGCAGGGTGACGGCCGTCCTTGATAGTTGTCGTGCTGTCTGTTGCACTATAGTGATCGGTCGAGAGTACTAGAATCCGCGGATCGTTAATACCCAATCATGCCAGCTGATCTCGTCCCTTCGAACGCAGGCGGCGACTATCTCGCGAATAGCGCGGATACGTCGGTTACAACGTGGTCGCAACCGCAAACTCCGGCGCACGGCCGCGCCTCCGGGCTCGGCGCTCAGTTGCACCGCTCGATCGCCGCGCTCAAGCGGTTTTGGTGGGTCGTTGCTCTCTTCTTGGCCGTTGGTGTCGCTGT
>JBQTJS010000322.1:0-2464 GCA_052386875.1 Gemmatimonadaceae bacterium | reverse complement strand
AACTCGAAGCGGGCCTCGGCGTTGCCGCCGACAGATACCGGCTGGGAGATGAAGCGGTACAACTTCGGCTGAGCTGCATCGACGCTCCAGGTCGTGGAGAGTGACCGATCTTCAACGACCTCGATACGCGGCTGTTTCAGCAACTCAAGTACTCCGCCTTCTGTCACGACGTGCGGCGCGGGCCGCGCTCCAACAGGCGCCGCACCTTCCCCGGAGTCGATCTCCGAAGGAACGGACGTACAAGCTGCGGTGAGTGCTCCCGCGATCAGCCCCGATAACATTCCTCGTGCAACGGACATGGTGATCTCCTGTGATTGTGAGTCAGACGCACCAGGTCTGTCGCCGCGACGCCGCTGCAGGTTCAACCGCGCACGCTTTCAATGTGAGCCACGCCACGGACGGCGCGCGCACATCCCTTGTCGCGTCCAATCGTGAGCTATGCCGCGTGCCTGTGATCACGTGCCTTCGCTTCCACCGCGAACATCTCACCTCGTCGAGCCTCGGCTGTTTGAACCGCTTAAAACGTCAGCGCGACATACAGGATGAACCGCCCGGCCCCGGCAGCTCTTGGGCCGGAAGCCAAATCCCGAGGAGTCGCCATGCGCAGCTATTACTCACTCACTCTCGTCGCCGGCCTGGTTGCCGTGACAGCCTGTCACGATGCGGCCGTCGGGCCTAACGAGTCCGCGCCGCAAAGCCCGAGCGGCGGGATCGAGATCTTGCCCGGCAACCCAGGCGACCCGGCTCGCAGCCGCCTCCCGGATCAGGATTGGCCCGGGAGCGTCGCGGCCGACCTCTCGAGCGACCCGGCCCTGGGCGGCCTCACCGTCGGACGGCGCCGCCTCTATATAGTTGTCGACGAAGCCGCCACGGTCGCCGCTGTCAACGCGGCGCTGCAGCAGGAGAAGGCGAAGGTCATCGGCGGCCTGAGGGCCGAGGCCGTTCTCGTGGTCGAGATCCCGGAATCGGGCAGCGTGACGCGCATCCGCACAGTACAGTCGCGCTGGAGCACGTTAGGCATCTTTTCGACCGTGGCACTCGATTCCGAAATGGACTTCACCTGGCTCCCGTCCAACCCGAATATCAACGCCTGGAGCTGGACTCTCGCACCGGCCGACGGCAACTGGGGACTGGAGCACGCGCGCTTCGCGCAGGCGTGGAACGTTATTCGACCGTTTTCCGGTCGCGTCAACCTAACGACACTCCCCGACGCGGTGGTCATGGACGACGGCTTCGATCCCGCGCACGAGGACCTCACCGCGCTGCGCATCTCCAACGCTGTGCAAACCAACACCGTGCAGGACCACGGCACCCACGTCGCCGGCACCATCTCCGCCGACTGGGACAACGGCCGCGGCATCGAGGGTGCGACGCCCGTAGGCGGGGTGATCGGGACAGCGCTCAAGCTTCCCCTAACGAATAAGACGACGTTCGACACCTTCATCCGCACGTTCGACAGGATCCTCAGGCGACAGCTGCTACCCGGCCAGCCCACTGCCGTGCGTGTGGTGAACATGAGCGTGGGATACAACTGGAGACGGAATGCGCAGATCAACGCCGATACTTCGCCCGCCAGCCAGGCGCTTGTGCGCGCTCACGGCGAGATCGCGGCGCGGCAGACGCACCGCGCGAAGAGCGCCGGGATCGCCATCGTCGTTGCGGCCGGTAATGACTACGCGAGCCACAGCCAGTGGTCCAACCCGTTCAACTGGGCCCGCAGTAACGGAGGCGCCGTGCGGGATCAGTCGGTCTGCGGCGGCGTTTGCGCCAGCGACAACGTCATCACCGTCGAGGCGCACAGAGCCGGTGGAAACCTGGCCGGATTCTCGAATCGTGGCGGCTCGCTCTCGGCGCCGGGCGAGGGGATCGTCAGCCTAACGCAGTCGCCCAGCCCGTACCCGTACGACAGTTGGAACGGCACTTCGATGGCAGCCCCGCACGTCAGCGGCCTCCTGCTCATGCTTGCCGCTTTTGATCCGAACCTGACGCCGGCTGAGCTTGTATCGCTCGTGACTCGTAATGACGGCACGCACCCTAACGGGACAGGCTCACGCGGCGTCGACGCCTTCAGCAGCATGATCAATTACGACCTGCTGCGCGGCGGTGTGCGTGCTCAGCGCTCGCTCGTCGACACGGACGACGGCACTCGCGACGGGAACGACCGATTGAGCTCTGCCTCCGCTTTCGGCGACGGCCATGTCACAATGCGCGATTTTCGCCGTTTCCGGGATGCGATGCTGCGTATCGACGTCGACAACCGCGATCTCCTGGCCGGCGAGATCGAACTCAACGGTCCGGCGAACTCGCCCAAGCGCGACCTGAACGGCGACCGCCGCATCTATCCCGACGGCGGCCGGTTCGAGACTATTTATTCGCGCTTCGATTTCAACGGCGATGGATTCCTTTCACAAAACGCCAAGCCCCAGGATCGTCGGGGAGATATCACAGATCGGTTCCGCAACCG
>JBQTJS010000321.1:0-13351 GCA_052386875.1 Gemmatimonadaceae bacterium | reverse complement strand
CACAGCGTTGCGCTGGGGAACTGCGTGCAGGTACTGACCTTTCCCACCACCTTCTTCAACGTTCACACAGTGAGCGTTACGGAAACAGTCCCCGCGAACTGGACGCTCAACTCCATCGTCATCGAGTCGAATGCTTCTGTGGCGGCTACGCAGCCGGTGATCAGTCCGCCTAACGCGACGGCGCGGGCGTCACATGATTTCGGCCTCGTCTTCACGTTCACCAACACGTTCCGGCCACCGCTCGCGTGCACACGCACGCAGGGTTACTGGAAGACGCATCCCGAGGATTGGGATCAGGCCGGCGATAACAAGCCGTTCCTGACGACGAGCACGTTCTACAACTCCGGAACGAGCTATCTCAACATCCTGCTCACGCCTCCCGCCAAGGGGAACGCGTATCTGATCCTGGCGCACCAGTTCATCGCCGCTTCGCTCAACCTCAACGGTGCCAACTCCGGCATCGCAGCGGTGCAGTCAGCGCTGGCTGGGGCAGCGGCTTACTTCGCCGGTGCACCGGCGGGGATTCCGAACCCGGGCAATCCGCCGCGTGCGCAGCTTCTCTCCTGGGCGACGACCCTGGACAACTTCAATAACGGGATCATCGGCCCCGGGCACTGCACAGACTGATAGCCTTACACGGCTGCAGGCAAACGGGGACTCCGCGAGGGGTCCCCGTTTTTACGAAGGGGCCTCTCCCTCTGTCGCAGACTCGGCCGGCGCGGGGCGCGTTGCCTTACGAGAGAACGCAGCGGGCGGCCCGGCGGATCGCAGCGGAGCCCTGTCTTGACGAGGAGTGCACCGGCGCAAACTTCCACGTATGGTGCGCTCCGCCGGTGAGAGGGGCGCCAACTCTCTCCTGAGGTGTGCAAAGCATGGCGTCCGTCGTCTATCTCAACGGCCTATTCCTCCCGCGCGGCGAAGCCAAGCTCTCGGTCGACGAGCGCGGTTTCTTTTTCGGTGACGGCATATATGAGGTGACACGGGCGATCGGCGGCCGTCTCTTCGAATGGGGGAGACACTTCCAGCGGCTGGAGCGCGGGCTCGGGGAGATGCGCCTAACGCCGGACATAACAGGCGAAGAGCTGGAGACAATCTCCCACAGACTATTGCGCGACAACGATCTCGAGGCAGGCGAGGCGGCGGTCTATTTGCAGATCACACGCGGCGCCGCACCGCGCACGCATCATTTCCCTCCCGCCGGCACGCCTTGCACGATTTTCCTGTCGGCGACCCGCTTCTTACCTCCGCACGACGTGCGCGCCAAAGGGGGCACGGCTGTCACGTTCCCCGATTTCCGCTGGGCGCGCGGTGACATCAAGTCGCTCAACCTCATCCCCAGCGTACTCGCCAAGCAGCACGCCGTCGACCACAACGCGACCGAAGCGCTTTTCGTGCGCGACGGCGCGATGACCGAAGGATCGCATACGAACGTGTGGGGCGTGCTCGACGGAGAGCTGAGAACGTATCCCGAATCGAACTATATCCTCGCCGGCGTCACGCGAGCGGTCGTGTTGGAGCTGGCAGCCGAGCTGGAGCTGCCCGTTAGGCTGATGCCGATCTTCACGCATGAGTTCGCGCGACTGGAGGAGCTGTTCATCACGGGAACGACCAGCGACGTGATGCCGATCGTCGCGCTTAACGGGCTGCCGGTGGGCGACGGCCGGCCGGGCCGCATAACGTCGGCGCTGTATGAAGCGCTGGCGGCACGGCTCGCGGCCGCCGCTCCGGCGCCGGTCGCCTGACATGCAGCGACCTCCCGGCTGTGCCGCACGCGGTGTGAGCATCCGCGCCGCGGCAGCCGCGTTATGCATAACGTGTGTCTCCCTCGCCGGGCCGCTATCGGCTCAGACTAAGCCGCGCGTGCATGTGATCGCGACCGGCGGAACCATTTCCAACCTGGGGTCAGGGAGCGGCACGGACCGGCGCAGCGGCACCGAGCTGGTGGCGGCCATCCCCGGCCTGGCGCAAGTCGCGCATGTAACTGTGGAGCAGTTCAGCAACATCGCGTCCGGCGCAATCACCCACGATCACTGGCGCCGGCTCGCAGCGCGCATCGGCGAGGTGATGCTGGAGAGCGACGCCCCTGCCGGCATCGTGATCACTCACGGCACAGACACCATGGAAGAGACGGCGTTTTTTCTGGATCTCACCACGTCCGTCTGCGCTCCGATCGTTCTCACAGGGGCCATGCGCCAGGCCGATGCGGCGGGCGCCGATGGGCCTGCCAACCTGTTGAACGCGGTGCGCGTAGCCGCGGCTCCGCAGGCGCGCGGACACGGCGTGCTCATTCTGATGAATGACGAGCTTTTTCGCGCTCGCGATGCAACCAAAGCAAACGCGTCCCGCATGGATGCTTTTGTCGCACCGGATGCCGGGCCGCTGGGCGTCGCCGATCCCGATTCTGTGGTTGTCTCCCGCCCGGCCGCCGGCCGTTCATGCAGCGTGCCGCTCTTTGACCTCCGCGCGTTAGGCGATCTGCCGCGCGTGGATGTGATTTACGCGCATGTAGGGACCGACAGTGTTCTCGCCGACGCGGCCGTGGCAGCCGGCGCCCGCGGTCTGGTGGTTGCCGGCGTCGGACGTGGCGGCATGCCGCCGGCGCTCAACCGCGCCGTCCGTCGCGCCGTCGATTCCGGCGTCGTCACCGTCGTGTCCAGCCGCACGGGCAGCGGGCGCGTCGGCCGCATCTTCACCCCGCCGGCCGACAACCAACCCGGAGCGCTACCACGCGCCGGTCGCGGCGGCGTCATTGCGGCCCAGGAACTCAACCCGCAAAAGGCACGGATACTCTTGATGCTGGCGCTGGCCTCAGGCTACGACGTTAGGCGGATAGAGGCCCTCATCAAGGCGCGCTAGATCACGCAGCGGCGCCCAATGCTTCGCGCGCCGGCTGCGCCGCGCGCCTGCGGATCAGCTCGTAGCCGACGCATATCATCCACACGCTGACTGCGGGTGTGAAAAGCAGGAATAGCGACGGCGGCAACGCCCCCGGCGCGAGGAACAGCAACCCGCCGGCCACGATAGATCCGACGCCTCCCGTGAGGCTCAAAAGGACCAGCCATTCGGGATAGCGGCCGCTGCGCGCGACTCCCAGGCCGCTGAGCACAAACGGCAGGCCGTAAAAAAGCGCGAGGATGCCGGCCCACGTAGCGTGCAGCACCAGCACCATCGTGTCGCCTGCCGTCAGCAACGATGCCTGTTCAGCCGGCGCGGCGTGAGCCAGGCGCGCCGCCAGTACGCTGAGCACGGAGCCGTTGATGACGGCGCCGAGAACATGGATAACGGCGCCCATGATCAGGGCGACGTAGCCTAACGAGCCCAACAGGCGCGGACCGGCATCGGTCAAGGTCGTGTTGAGTCCGATGAACGCGGCGAGCCAGCAGGCCGCGCCGACGATGAATCCGGCGTGTACGGCCGGCCAGTACCAGTCGGGGCGCCCCGCCAAGGCGCGCAACATCGCCGCGCCGTCCGGCCCGCTCGTTAGGCTCGCGAAACCCAAGGAAGCGGCCAGCGTCAGCAACGCGCCCGCAATCGCGCACCAGCCGCCGGCGCGCTGCATCATGCCCTCTACACGTTCGTCGTTGCTCATGCGTGGTCCGGAACCGAACATCGCCTACGCGCAATCGACGTGCCGCGCGCGGCGCCACGCTCTCCCTGTGATATGGCGCACAATGCTCGCCCAGGGCTCGCGCTGCCCGAGTCGCCTAACTTGCATCGTCTCAGCGAGTTATCTTGCGATGGGCAACTCCTGCCGAGCTTACGATATGCACCGAACGTTGGCCACGCTGCTCATCTTGGCCGCTGCCAAAGACGCTTTGGCACAGCGGCCTACACCCCCGCCGCGCACCGTTGATGCGGCAATCGCTTATCTGCGCACCGAGAATGAATGGACACTGGCCCAGCAGACTTCGATCTGTGAGATCCCCGCTCCGCCATTCAAGGAGCAGGCTCGGGCTGCGGAGCTGAAGCGCCGATTCGAGTCGTTAGGACTCCGCAATGTGCGCATCGATACTGAAGGAAACGTCATCGGCGAACGGCCCGGTGCGGGGGCGAGCGGACCCGTTGTGCTGCTCTCCGCGCACCTCGACACAGTCTTCCCCGAGGGGACGGATGTGAAGGTCACGCGCAGCGGGACGTTGTTGAAAGGTCCCGGCATCGGCGACGACTGCCGTGGCCTGGCCGTGTTATTGGCAACAGTGCGCGCTCTCGATGCCGCGGCTGTGCGCACAGCGGGGACGATCCTCTTTGTCGGCACCGTGGGCGAGGAAGGGCCGGGGAACCTGCGAGGAGTGCGCCACCTGTTCTCGAAGGAGCCGCCGGCCCCCAGGATCGACTACTTCATCTCCATCGACGGTACCGGCCTGGGCCTAACGAACCGGGCTGTCGGCAGCCGTCGTTACTACGTCGCGTATCGCGGACCCGGCGGCCACAGCTACGGCGCTTTCGGGATGGCGAACCCTATTCATGCCCTGGGTCGCGCCATCGCGCGGATCGCCGAGCTGCAGGTACCCGCGACACCGCGCACTACGTTCAACGTGGGGATCGTCAGCGGCGGCACATCCGTGAATACGATCTCACCGTTAGGCGCCATGGATGTCGATCTGCGCTCGGAATCCCCCGCCGAGCTGGCGCGCATCGACTCCCTCTTCCGGCGCGCGTTGCAGCAGGCGCTCGCGGAAGAACAGCAGCGCTGGCCGAATTCACGCGCCAGGCTGACAGTCGAGATCGTGGACCGCGGCGTTAGGCCGGCCGGCGCGACCGCGGATACGTCGCGCATCGTGCGCACAGCTGTTGCCGCGGCTCAGCGACTCGGCTTTTCGGCGGAGCTTGGTTCCGGGAGCACCGATTCGAACATCCCGATGAGTATGGGTATTCCGGCGATCACAATCGACGGCGGTGGCCGCGGCCAAGGGGCTCACGCGCTCGGCGAGTCGTATGACGACGGCGAAACAGGGTACCTCGGCGCGCAGTGGGCACTCTTGCTCGTGGCAATGCTGGCGGAAGTGAGACCGTAGATACGCGAGATGCGGAAGGCGAGGAGACGCGAGCGACGTTGGGCGATGCAAGACGCGAGCTATGACACGCGAGATGCGTTATTCGATTCCGAATGCCTTGAGCTTGCGCCACAGCGTCGTCCGGCCCATGCCTAACAACTCGGCGGCTCGCGACACGACACCACCGCTGTGCTCCAGTGCCGCCACGATAGCGGAGCGCTCGATGTCCTCCGACCGCGGGGCGCGGTAACGCGGCTCCTGGCGCGCGGCTACGGCACTGCGCACCTCGGCCGGGAGGTGCTGCGTGTCGATGCGCGTGAACCCGCAGTGGATCGCGGCAAGTTCCAGCGCCGCCAGCAGCTCGCGCACATTCCCCGGCCAGTGGTACGCACGCAATACACGCATGGCGAACGCCGAGCAGGAGAGTCCGTCGGCTTGCGGCATCCGCTCGCGCAAGCGATCAAATGCGTGCGCGACGAGCAGCGGGATGTCTTCAGGATGATCCCGCAGCGCCGGGATGGGGATCGGGAAGACGTTCAGCCGGTAAAGGAGGTCTTCGCGGAAGCGCCCGTCGCGCACCAGCGATCGCAGATCGCGATGTGTCGAAGCGATGACCCTAACGTCGACCGGTGTCGCGCGCGTCGCGCCCACGCGAATGACCTCCCGCTCCTGAAGCACGCGCAACAGCCGCTGCTGCAGAACGAGACTCATGTCGCCGATCTCATCGAGCAGGATGGATCCGCGGGACGCGGCCTCGAACACTCCCACGCGATCACGCAGCGCCCCCGTAAACGCCCCCCGCACGTGGCCGAACAGCTCGCTTTCCAGCACCCCTTCGGCGAGCCCCGCACAGTTGACAGCGACGAAAGGTCCGTTGCTGCGCGGCGAGGCGCGGTGCACGGCTCTGGCAACAAGCTCCTTCCCGGTACCCGTTTCGCCCAGAATCAGCACTGTCGCATCGGTCGGGCCTACGCGGCCGATCAAGTCGACGACAGCGCGCATGGCCGGCGACCTGCCGACCAACCCGTGCACATTGGCGTCATTGCTCGTTAGGTCGGGTCTCCGCTCCAGAGCCTCGGCTATACGCGCGAACAGCGCTTCGGGCTCGACGGGCTTCGTCAGGAAGTCATCCGCGCCCGCGTGTAGTGCGCGCACGGCGCTGTCGATTGTCCCGGTGCCGCTGATCATGAGCACTGGAATGGGTTCGCCCCACAACCGCAGGGCTTCGACGAGCCCGATGCCGTCGAGTCCGGGCATCCGCAGATCCAGCAGCATGAGATCGTAGCGCGACGCTTGCAGGTGACTGACGGCCTCCTGTGCGTCACCGGCGACCCCCACGTCGTAGCCTTCACCGCGCAGCAAGGCCGCCGTCGACACACGGAAGGCTCGATCGTCGTCGACCACGAGGAGACGAGCGCTCATGCGCGGGCGGCCGCTTCCGTTGCGGCGGCGGCGCGCGCGGCCGCGGGAACGTCGATGCGAAACTCCGCGCCGCCGGTTGCACGGTTCCGCGCCGTTAGGCGACCTCCCGCGGCGCGCACAATCCCTTCAGCGACGAAGAGTCCCAACCCGACGCCTTGCATATCCTCCTTCGTCGTGAAAAAGGGGTCGAAGATCCGGGACAATGCGGCGGCCGGAATGCCCGGCCCCTCGTCCGATACCGTGACGCGCACGCGGTCAGCGTGCCGCCTAACGTCGATACAGATGCGTGCCGAGGACCCTATTCTTCCCGACTGGTGCATCGCTTCGCGCGCATTCTGTACGAGGTTGAGCAGCACTTGCTTGAGTCCATCCGGAGAAATCGCGGCGTCCACGCGTTGATCGTGCGGCCCGCTGATCTCGATCGCCGCGCCTCCACCCTCACGCGCGCCTGTGCTGTTTCCGGCGCTCATCAGCCGCGTCACGTCGCGCGCCACCTGGCATGCGTCGGCAGACTGCTCGGCCGGGTCGCGCGGCCGATTCAGATCGAGCATCCGCTCGGCAAGCTCGTGCATGCGCAACAGCTCATCGATCGCAAGCTCGGCGTACTCGCGCGCCTCCGCATCGGCGGCCACGCGCCGGTGTATGACTTCCAGGAAATTGCGCAGGGATGCAACGGGGTTCCTTATCTCATGCGCGAGCTGACCGACGAGCTGCGCCGATGCGGCAAGCCGCTCGCGCTGCAATAGGTCGCTCTGCAATGCCGCGAGGCGGGCCGAGCGATCCTCCAATTCGCGGTTGGCGGCGTGCAAGTCCGCGAGCCTCGCGGCCAGGGCCTGGCGCATCGCGGCAAAGGTTGTGGAGACAGTCTGGACTTCGTTCAAGCGCGAAGTGGGGAGCGGGGCAGCGAAGTCGCCGTCGCCTAACGCGCGCGCGGCGCCGGCCAATGCACGCACCGGCCGCGCCACTTGCGTCGTCAAGAGTGCACCCAGCAGCAATGCGACGATCAACGCGCCGGCCGCGCACACCAGGGCGATGCGCAGCAGTGTCGGCATGATCGCCAGCTCGCGTTGCATCTCCCGCGCAAATACTGCCCAACCGGCAGCGCCCAGCGCCACTGTACGCGCCGTGATGACCGCATTGCCAACGCGCGCGTCGAACGCTGTATCAGTTGCAGCTCCTGCGAGCGTGGCGACGATGGATCGCGTGGTAACGCTGTCAAGCGTCGACGCGATGACATCCCCGCCGGTCGCGACGATGATAACGTCGCTCCGCGTTAGGCTGGCGAGTGTGCGCGCGGCGTCATCCCCGATCGCCACGGCGAAACCGGCCGCTCCCACCCAGCGGCCGCCGGCGATAACCGGCGCGAGGGCGAACGTGTGTATCCCGGCGCTATCGCCGGCGATCTCCACAGGCATTGCACCGCTGCGCGTCGCGGCTATGACCGCGGAATCGGGAGCCGGACCCGTCCACGCTCTACCGTCCGGTCCGATGACAACGGGGAGCCCTGCCGGCACGGCCGGCCGCTGCTCGCCGGCAATGCGGTCGGCGCTTGCCCGGTCGCGCTCGGCGAGCGCGCGTGCCAGCCGGGGGACGTGAGCAAACTCCTTGGCGTGCATCATGAGCGCATCGTTCGCCGCCGCTGATCGATCGCTGAGGATCCGCGGCGCCGCGGCGAGGTCGGAACGCGCACGGTCCTCCAAAGCGCGCGAGAGACTTGTATGCAGCGCGATCCCGGCGGGAAGCATGCCCGCGACGATCGCGACAGAGACGGCGCCCACTAAGGCAGCGCGAAGCGTTAGGTGGATACGGACTCCTTGCTGCTGTCTATCGAACCCGCTGTCCCCGCGCACCCCTGCCTCCCTCACGTGATAATCCCTGAATCGGGTCGGCGCCATATGCCGGCGAGCCAATCGCACCGGAGAGTGTGAGGGAGGGGAAGGGGGAGGCCGGCGCTGTCAGACTACCGGGCGACGAGCCCGAATGCTGTCGTGGGCAACCCTGTCTGCGTGGCGACACCGCTGAGCGATCCATCCGCATTCACGCCGAATATGCTGATGGCGCCGCTGGCTCGGTCAAGAGTATAGAGAACTGACTGTTGCGTGAGAAAGCAGCATCGATGGGCGCCCCCTGTGTCGTTGCAGTGATGCCGTCGGAGTCCAGACGCGTCAGTGACCCGTTAGGTGCGAGCCTGTACCCGGTGATTGTGTTGCTCCCTGTATTCGTCACATACGCGAATCTCTGGCTGTTCGTGATGACAACAGCAAGCCGCTGTCTCGAACGTCGCGATGGAAGCGCTGATGGTGTTGAGCGAACCGGCACCGTCCAGCGAGTACGACGATGTCGCGCTCGCGTCAGGCATCCCGCCGAACGCCTCGCTCACTACAAGGTAGCCGCGCTGCGAGAACTCGAATCCAAAAGGTGTCGCGCCGTTCGACGTGTGAACTGTCGGTCCCGTCAGCGTGCCGTCCTTGTTCACCGAATATACGTCGATCTTGTTGGTCGCCTTCTCGGTGACTACCAGCAGCCGGCCGCTAGGGTGGAAACCGACTTGCGCCGCCGCGGTGCCGACGCCGCTGAGCGGCCGCGTGCTCCCGGGGATGTGGGTGAGGTCGCCGCTGTTGTCGAGCCGGAATCCTGTAACGTTGTCGGTGCCGCCGGCGTTGAGCACGTACACGAGGCCCCCGAAGGAGGCGATACTCACAGGCAAGGTCCCGCCGGATGGAATCGTCTCGATCAGCGTTAGGCTGCCGCCGCCGCCGATCCGAAACGACGAGATCTGGTTGCTCCCGGCATTCACTGCGAGCAGGAAGCGTTGCTCTGCAATGATGACGGCCCCTTGTGACCCGAGCCCCGCTGCGCCGTTCCCCTGACCTCCGGTCGGGTAATCAGCGACGAATTCAAGCGTCCCGTCACTGGCGCGCGCGAACGCACGCACAACGTTGGCTGTTGCGCTATTTGTCAGCGTATATACAGCGCCGACGACATTGTCAGGCGTGCTCCCGCGGACGATATCCTGTGACGGCGTGGGAGCCGTCGCGTCGCGCGATACGCATGCCCCCAGGCCTAGTACGGCGACTATCCTAACGAGCTTCATGAACGTCTCCATAGTGAGTCGTGTTCCGCTAGCGGAGACGCAACAGCTCCGCCACGCCGCCATGCGGTCCGAAAGCGCGGCATAAGCCCAGCGGGGACAACCAGTTGCCGGCCAACCCGGCGCCCACTACGCACGGCCGCGTACGTTTCACGAAAAGGCGTGCGGATCGCACGAAACAGGCGACGAAACGCGCACAGGCCGGCCGCACAGCCGCCCCCTCGGCGCGGAGAAAGTTCGCCGTGTGGCGCTTAGCGTAGCGCTGTGCTCGGCCGTATCGTTGTCGGACGTTCACACCCACGGCCCCCTACCGACGGCCTCGGAGTCCAGCCATGATCGCTTTACCCTATCGGTTCGCATCGCGCCGGGCCTTGCTGTTGCTCTTGGCGACGCTCGTCTGGTCGCAGCCGTTTGCGGCACAGCCGGCGCGCACGTATGGAGGGCTCGCCGCGGGTCCTTACAACCGGCTTGTGATCCGCAACGCGATGGTCATCCCGGGTCACGGCGGCCCGCCGGCGGGTCCGTACGACATCCTTATCGAGCGGAACGTGATCACGCAGATGGTCGCGTTCGACCCGGTCGCGGCGGAGCGGCGCGGTGCCGCAGCGCGCCTAACGGGCGATCGCGTCATCGATGCCGCGGGCAAGTACGTCATGCCGGGGATGATCGATCTGCACACGCACATCCGCACGCAGCCGCAAGAGAACGAATACGCGGCCTATCTGCGCCTTGCACACGGGGTCACGGGGATCGTCCCCGCCGCCGACCGCGGGCTCGACTCAGCGCTGGCGATGGCCAAGCTCGCGGCGGAGAATGTGATTCTCGCGCCGCGCATGTGGCCGATCTGGAGTTGGGGGGCCAAGACGAAGTTCACGCGCGAGCAGTTGGAGGATCCGGCACGGGCGCCGGAGATCGCCAGGGAGATGGCGGCGCAGGGCATGCGCGTCGTCTCGTTAGGAAGCGTTACGTGGAGCCCGGATCTGTTCGGCGCGGTGGCCAAGGCTGTGGACGCCGCCGGCGGGATTACGACAATCCACTTGCCCCCTTCTACCAATGCGGTCGTGAACGCCGTCAAGGCAGCGTGCCTTGGCGCCACTATGATAGAGCATCACTATGGTTACGCCGAGTCGGCGCTGGAGCGCACCTCGCAGAACTTCGTGCGCACGTACAGCTACGACAACGAGAACGATCGTTTCCGCGCGGCCGGTGCAGTGTGGCTGGAGGCCGACCGCGCGCGCTTGTTAGGTGCGGTCGTGGATTCGTTAGTGAAATGCGGCGTAACTATGCTTCCCACTCGCGTCGTGTATGAGGCGAACCGGGACTTTTACAGGGCATCCAGCCTGCCGTGGCACGAGCGATACACACATCAATCTCTTATCAACTGGAACCTGCCGAACCGCGCCTTCCACGGTTCGTTTCACTACGACTGGACGAGCGACGATGAGTACTACTGGACGTACGCCTTCCGGCTGTGGGGCGACCTGATCGCTGAGTTCAACAAGCGCGGCGGGCGCGTCGCCTACGGCACGGACGACAATTATATCTGGGCCACGCCGGGTTTCTCGGCTGTGCGCGAGCTGCAGTTATTGCGCGAGACCGGCATGCACGCGCTCGAGGTGATCCGCTCGGCGACGTACAACAGCGCGCAGACGCTGCGCGAACCGCGGCTCGGGCTCGTTAGGCCCGGCTATCTCGCGGATCTCGTCATCGTCGACGGCAACCCGGTGTACAACCTCAAGTTCCTCTATTCCTTCGGTGATCTCACGCTGGATAGGGACGGGAAGATGTTCCGCACGAAAGGAGCCGTGCATACGATCAAGGACGGCATCGTCGTCGAGAATGCGCGCCTGATGGAGGAAGTGGAGAGGTTCGTCGCCAAGTCGAAGCAAGGCGTGTCACCGGTGAACGCGGCGACAGAACCGTTTCTGCCTAACGGTAAACGGGTGATTCCGGACGCAGGAGCTGCACCGCGTTAGGCACGCGCTGCCCGCCGTGCAGGATGTGCGCCAGGATCTCCAGGCTGTCCACCAGCCTGGGACCGGGCCGGTTGAAATACTGTGAGCCGTCGGTGACGTAAACGCGCTGCTCGCGCACGGCGGGCAAGTCGCTCCATCCGGCCACGGCGTCGAGCACGGCCGACTCACGCACCGTGCGCTCGACGTCCAGACCGCAACAAGCTATGACCACGACTTGCGGCTGCCACGCGAGCACCTCGTCCCACTGCAACGTGCGTGACGCCTGGCCCTCGCGCCCCAGTCCCTCGACGCCGCCGGCGATGCGCACAAGCTCGGGAGTCCAGTGGCCGCAGGAGAAGGGCGGGTCGAGCCATTCGAGCAGTGCCACGCGAGGACGCTGGCGCAGGCCTGAAGCGCGCCTAACGAGATACTCCACGCGCGCGCTGAGCGCGCCGACAACCTGCCGCGCCTGCGCCTCCGCGCCGGTCACCGCACCCGCATCGGCGATACAGGCGAGGACCTCGGCGAGCGTCCGCGGCTCGAGGTTGAGCACCGTCGCACCCCCGGGGATGCTACAAGCGGCCGCGCGTACTTCGTCTTCGGCGACGGCGCACACGCCGCACAGCCCCTGCGTTACGATGAGGTCGGGGCGCAGCTCCACGAGGAGAGGCACATCCAGTACGTACAGCGCCTGCTGCGTTCTGACTCGCTCACGTACAGCGGCGTCGATCGCCGCGCTCGATGCTGCCGTCGGGACGGCGGTCCGCGTCACCCGCGGCAGCCGGCGCACATTCGGCGGATAGTCGCACTCGTGCGTGACGCCGACGAGCCGATCCTCCAACCCAAGCGAGCAGATTATCTCGGTGGCCGCGGGCAGCAGCGAGACGATTCTCACGCGAGCGCTGGCCCCTTGAGAACATGCCACCCGATGGAGAGCAGCCGCGCGACAAGCTGCGCGCGCAGCGTGGTTGGAAGCAGCGTACCAGACGCGCGAGCGGCGAGGCGCATCGCTGTGCGCAAGCGTCCCATGCGGCGTGAATATAGACGCGCTGCACGCGGCGGGCGGATGCCCCGTAGCTGCCGACTGGCCGTAGTCCTATCTTCGGCCGGCCTGCATCGCGAGTGTCTTTGACCTCACTTCTCGATCGTCTCCAGACAGCGATCGGTGATACGTATCGCCTCAAGCTCACCCTCAATCCCTGTTAACAGGAGTTAGCTGGCACACCGGCATTGTGAGCGGGTACGTCAATCGCAATGCATCCGAATCCGCTCATCGTTCGTGCGTACGCGCTTCGCGGCTTGCGCCTTTGGGTCGGTACGCGTGTGCTGGTGTCTCTGGTGCTCATGTGGGCTGAGACGCATCCACTGCGCCTTTCAGCTGGGGCGATCATCCAGCTGATCTTGTTGAGCGTGACTGTGTGCTTCGTCGATACTTGGCGACATCGCGAGCGAGCGTTACTGGGTAATCTCGCTGTATCACCGTTGGTCTTGGCCGGTTTGTTTTCCGTCCCGTCAATACTGGGAGAAACGGTGCTGGTGGTCGTAGCCAGTCACCTGTTCGCATGAATCCGATCCTCAGAGCGGATTCGATCGCCAAGTCATTCGGTGGACGGCGAGTGCTCTCGTCTGCGACCTTGCGTGCTGTTCCGGGCGAGTTACGGGTCGTATTTGGTCGCAATGGTATTGGGAAGTCCACCTTGCTCAAGATCGCGGCAGGGTGGCTCTCGCCCGACAGCGGCGCGGTGTACTTTGACGGGCGCGTTTATGAGTCGGCCCACCTGAATAGTTTGGCCGCCGCCGGCCTGCTCTATCTGCCCGATTATGACCTGCTGTCCTCAGCCTTCACGGTCGGCCAGCAACTCGAGATGTTCCGCCGCCAGTTTGGTGGC
>JBQTJS010000320.1:0-2344 GCA_052386875.1 Gemmatimonadaceae bacterium | reverse complement strand
CTCACGCGCGCGCATTGAAGGCCTCGATCGCGCGCCTGGTGTAGTCGGAAAGCACCAACTCACCACTCAGCGAAGCGCGCTCGAAGAGGAGTGATTCCCACTGTTCGGTCCCGGCCCAGAACATCCGCTTCATGCGCTGCATCGCTTCCGGGTTCGAGTTGGCGAGGCGCGTTGCCGTCGCGTTGAGCAGTGCATCCATTGCATGCGTCGTGTCGAAGACGCGCGAGAAGAGCCCGTGCCGCTCGCACCAAGCCGCGTCGCGCCACTCGGTGTCGATCGCCATCGCGGCGAATGGACCGGCGCCGACACGCCGTTCGATCGCCGGTCCCACGATGAATGGGCCGATGCCCAGCGCCAGCTCGCTGAGCCGGACCGCGGCGCTGTCGATCGCGAAGACGTAGTCGCAGGCCGCGATGATGCCGATACCTCCGCCGGCGGCCTTCCCGTGCACCCTGCCTAACACGAATTGCGGACAGCGCTTCATCGCCAGGATAAGTCGCGCGAAGCCGCTGAAAAACTCCTTACCTTCCTCGGCGCTGGCGATGGCCCTGAATTCATCGAACGATGCGCCGGCGCAGAATGTCGCGCTCCCCTCGCTTTTGAGCACGATGACGCGGACGTCGCTCGACCTGGCGAGCGTGTCGAACTCGCGCGCCAGATCGCCGAGCAGCTCGCCGGGGAGTGAATTGCTCTTGGGATGGGCGAAAGTGACGCGCGCTATGCCATGCGCGATCTCGACGTAGGCGTTGCCGGCTTCAAGCATCGGTCCCCTCTGGTCTGTAGGTGAGCGGCCGCTGCTAACGTAGCCGGCCGCGCAACCGTTGCAACGCACCCCGCTGCCCAAATAACTCATCACGCTCGTCAACAACGGCACGGCGCTTAGCCGCGCAACCGTTGCAACACACCCCGCTGCCGAAATAACTCATCATGCTCGTCAACAACGGCACGACGCTTGGCCGCGCAACCGTTGCAACACACCCCGCTGCCGAATAATCTCCGCAGTGAGGTATTGCCGCCGCCCGCCAGTGAGGCGGCCCGACGACCGTCAACCATGCGTATGCAAGACTCCGCATCTCCTGCTCCCGCGCAGTCGCCTGACGAGCCGGCCGACAGGCTGGCCGAATTCGAGGGGCGCCTGGAGCGTGGCGAGACAATCGAACCGAAAGACTGGATGCCGGAACGGTATCGCAAGCAGCTGATCCGCATGATGTCACAGCACGCACATTCCGAGATCGTGGGAATGCTCCCCGAAGGGAACTGGATCACCAGGGCACCCAGCTTGCGCCGCAAGATGACGCTCCTCGCGAAAGTGCAGGACGAAGCGGGCCATGGGTTGTACATCTACTGCGGCACGGAGACGTTAGGCATCGGCCGCGAGGAGCTGGTCGACCAATTGCATACGGGCAGGGCGAAGTATTCCAGCATCTTCAACTATCCCACGCTCACGTGGGCGGATATCGGCGTCATCGGGTGGTTCGTGGACGGCGCCGCGATCGTGAATCAGACGATGCTCGCGAAGACGTCATATGGCCCGTACGCGCGTGCCATGATCCGTATCTGCAAGGAGGAGAACTTTCACAAGCGTCAGGGCTACGAGATCTGCGCCGTGCTGGCCGGCGGCACGGCGCCGCAACGCGCGATGATCCAGGACGCCGTGAATCGCTGGTGGTGGCCCTCGCTCATGATGTTCGGGCCGTCCGACAAAGACTCACCCAACAGCGCGGAGTTAATCCGCTGGCGCGTGAAGCGCGAAAGCAATGACACATTGCGGCAACGCTTCGTGGACCTAACGGTCCCCCAAGCACGCGCCATTGGAGTTACGCTGCCGGATCCACGCCTGCGCTACGATGCGGCGACGGAGCACTGGGAGTTCGGCGAAATCGACTGGGGGGAGTTCTACGAGGTCATCAAAGGGAACGGGCCGTGCAACCGGGAACGCATGGCCGCGCGCCGGAGCGCCCATAACGAGGGGGCGTGGGTGCGTGAGGCGGCGGCGGCGTATGCCGCCAAGCGGGCGGATGCATCGGCGCCGCATGCCGCCTAACGAGACGATCATGGCGTCCGCCGCCGGTCCTCCGCCGCAAGCCGATAACCAGTGGCCGCTCTGGGAAGTCTTCACTCAAGAGGGGTCAGCCGCACCGCATGAGCACGCGGGCAGCGTCCACGCCGTGGACGCGGAGCATGCACTGCAGAACGCGCGAGACGTGTACACGCGCCGCGGCAAGGTGGTGAGCGTATGGGTCGTGCGCAGCGAGGACATCGTGGCATCGGCACCGACTGACGCCGGGCCGCTGTTCGACCCGGGGAACGACAAGGCATACCGACACCCGCAGTTTTACAAGGT
>JBQTJS010000319.1:0-1520 GCA_052386875.1 Gemmatimonadaceae bacterium | reverse complement strand
CCATGGGAGGCGATCTGCTGGTTGAGAGCCGCTTGGGCCGCGGATCTACCTTCACGGTGGAGCTGAAGCGCGCGGCCGCCGCGGCCGAGTTGTCGATGGCTCGTTAGGCAGCGCTCGGCTCCGCACCCGGGAGCGGCCGCGCTTGGTTAAGCACCCGGAGGGAGCAGCCGCCGGATCTCGCGTGCACCGGAGGCGACCCCTAAACCCACGCTGACGCCGAAGAGCGCCGCCGTCCCCGCGCCTACGAAAGGAAGGATCGGCGCGACCATAGCGGCTACTGCCCCCGCGCCGATCGCCGCCAGCACGGGTGCCACCGGGTTGTTCACCGCATCCACGTAGCGCAGACGATTGCGCACGAAGTTGCGTGCGGCCGAAAACCCGAAGCCGGCAGCCACGGCCGCGATCACTAAGCTGATGAGCATTCCAAACATCGCGCGACTCGCAGAAAATTGGAGTATTGGCGAACTACGCTGTGGCTCCTCCGTCGGTTTCGCCAGATGCGCTGATTTGACAGCGCACCGCTCAGGGGGAGATTCAGGGTCTCCCTGCAGGATCGGTCCTATGCGCGCCGTGGTGATCGCACGGCACGGCGACCCCGATGGCCTGAAACTACGCGAGGTGCCGGAACCGGCGCTCCCCGCGCGTCACGTGCTCGTGCGCGTGGCCGCGGCGGGCCTCAACCGCGCGGACCTGCTGCAGCGCGCCGGGCGATACCCGGCGCCTGGCGACGCGCCGCAGGATATCCCCGGCATCGAGCTGGCCGGCGTCGTCGTTAGGCTCGGCGCCGGAGCGGCGCGCTGGCGCCCGGGCGACCGCGTTTTCGCGATTGTGGGCGGCGGCGCGCAAGCCGAGCTGGCGAGCGTTCACGAAGAGCTGCTGGCTGCCGTACCGGACAGCCTCAGCGACGCGGCAGCAGGAGCTGTCCCGGAAGCCTACATCACTGCATACGATGCGCTCGTGACACAGGCGCAGCTCAAGGCAGGAGATCGGGTGCTCATCCACGCCGTCGGAAGCGGCGTGGGACTGGCCGCCGTGCAGATCTGCCGGGCGTGGGGAGCGATCCCCTACGGTACGTCGCGGACGCAGGACAAGATCGCGCGGGCGAGCACGCTCGGACTGGAGGCCGGCGTCGCGTTAGGCAACGATCTCTCCGAGCTTGTGGATCGCTGCCGCGCCTGGACCGGCGGCGTCGGCATGGACGTTGTTCTCGACCTGGCCGGCGGCCCGTACGTGAGCGCCAGCCTGGCGGCGCTTGCGCCGCAGGGGCGGCTCATGCTGCTGGGAACCATCGCCGGAGCGGAGGCGACAGTCGACCTCCGGCGCATCCTCAGCGCACGCCTCACGCTGCGCGGCAGCGTGCTACGGTCCCGCTCGCTGCAGGAGAAGATCGCCGTGACGCGCGCCTTCGCCGAAGACGTCGTGCCGCGGCTCGCCAGCGGCGTGCTCTCTCCTGTCATCGATGCGACGTATCCGCTCGATCGGGTAAGCGACGCGTACGCGCGCCTCGATTCCAACGCGAC
>JBQTJS010000318.1:0-4521 GCA_052386875.1 Gemmatimonadaceae bacterium | reverse complement strand
CGCCGTTCGCGACGGCGATTGTGACTTCGGCGATGTTGCGCACTTGCGCGGTGAGGTTGTTCGCCATCGAGTTGACCGACTCGGTGAGGTCCTTCCACACACCGCTGACGTCGCGCACTTGGGCCTGTCCGCCCAGCTTCCCTTCCGCGCCGACTTCGCGTGCCACGCGGGTGACTTCGGAGGCGAAGACGAGCAGTTGCTGGATCATCCGGTTGACGATGGTCGCCGAGCGGAGGAACTCTCCTTCGAGCGGCCGGCCGTCCACGTCCAGGCGGACATTCTGCAGCAGGTCACCTTGGGCAACGGCTGAGATCGCTCGGGTTACCTCGGTGGTCGGCCAGACAAGGTCGTCGATGAGCGTGTTAACCGAGGTGTGCATCTCGCGCCAGGCGCCGCGCGATCGTCCGAAATCGATGCGCTGACGGATCTTCCCCTGCTTGCCGACGACGGTCCCCACACGCTGCAGCTCGGCAGCCATGCGCTCGTTTGTGGCGACGATCTCGTTGAAAGTATCCGCGATCTTCCCTGACAAGCCCGTCCAATCGCGCGGTAATCGCACGCCAAAGTTGCCTTCGCTCACGGCCTGCATGGCACCAAGCAGCTCGTTCAGGTTCGGCGGAGAGTCTTGCCCTAAACCGTTGCCTTGCAGCGGCTTCCCGCGTTGCGTCTGGGTCTTCATCGGTTTTTTTCCCGCGGCATCTGGACAAAAAGTAGCGGACGCGGCAAAAACCAGTCCAGCACGCCACAATCGCCACGCGTGCTCACAGGGACCGCCCCGCTCAATGCCGCCCCCGTTAGGCAGAGCGGCACTATGCTACATCATGCCATGCGACACGTCTGAGGTCAAAGGTCGCGACGCCGTTTCCTCCGCTTTTTTGACTTGTGGCGTATGCCAGCAACGAAATGTTCCAGAGGTGCCGCCGTTCATCCCGCAGGTTCATTAGCCCCTGCAACTGGGAGCCCGCCGCTACAATCTCACGGCAGCCCTTTTTCGAGGGCCACTCACAGCTTGACGGTCATCCACGGCCGCTGATCGGCGGGAGGACTGCACGTGCCAAGCTCTGATTGCTGGTGAGTAGATGGAGCCCTTCTCGTACCGACGGGAGATTAGCTGGGAAACGTCGCCCTTGCCGACCGTCTCAGTTTTCTCGGAGGCATTTCAGTAGACGTGAACCGCTGTGCCGAGGGGAACGTTGTCGTAGACCCAGACAAGATCGGCATCGCCGAGCCGGATGCAGCCGTGAGTGACGGCGCGGCCGATGCTGGAGGGGATCGGTGTGCCGTGGATTAGGTAGCCGTCTCCCAGATCGAGAGCGAAGTCTCCCAGCGCGCCCAGCACGCGGCGGTTGTGCGTGCCCAAAGGCGGCACGTAGAGCGTGTTGTTGAAGACGATGTGCTCGTCGATCGGAAGCGGAACGAAGCGTCCGGAAGGCTGCGTGATCAAGCCGGCCAGTCCGTGACGGATCGTTAGGCGGCGTCCTCTGCCGACGTCGGCCCCTTCGCTTGTCAGGCGCGCCAGCTGGAGCCCGTGCTCCAGTGCAGCTTCGGCATAGAGCCACTCCGGCGGTCGCCACACGGGGTCTGTGACTTTGGCGATCACGGAATGGCGCCCGCGCGGCGTGCGGAACGTCCAGGAGCGGCCGGCGAAGTCGAGCGTGAGGCCGGAAGCCACAGCGATCGGCGCGACGAGCAGCGTATCGGCGTCTCGTAGCACGCGCAGGCGCCGCTCGAAGAGCGAGATGGAGATGTGCAGGCCCCGCGCCGACTCGGCGGCGCGGCGGGAGCGCTGCCAGTCGAGACTGTCGGCCCGGGAGTGGAAGGTTTGACGCGGGGCGTACTCCGCAGTATCGCCTAACGAGAAGATGTAGCGGAGGCGGATCGAATCCGCAGATATCGCCACAACGGAGCCGTCGCGACTATTTTGCGAAACGCTCGCGCTCAGCGGAGCGGCGAGCAGGAGCGCCAGGCAGAGAGTGCGAGTCCTACACACAGCGAAACCCTCGGGTGAGCGCTGAAGCGGCCATTCTCACGCCGCCCTACCCGAAGGCAGGGCGACGTGACGGCGCCGGAGATCCGTGATTAGCGGAACTTGACGCCAAGGATGATCGGGACCCAACGGATCTCCTGGCTGGAACCGCCCTGGAAGATCTCGTCGAAGTCGATGTTGTCGTTCCTGTCCACCGAGACGCGCACGAAGCGCGACTCGACGAATATGGCAGCCGGGCCGATCCTGAAATCGACGCCGCCTCCAAAATTGAAGCCCCACTTGTTGATCGTCGCTTCGTCAGGCTGGTCCGTGGGATCGAGGACGTCGTTTCCGATGAAGCCGCTCAGCGCTGTGCGCCGGCCGACATCACGGAACATGTACAGCCCTCCCCCAGCCAGGCCGTACAGGTTGAGCGCGTTCGTGCCGATCGGGATCTGGCCTGTGAGATTGAGCGCGGCCGACCAGACTTTGGGATCCGTGTTGTTCAGCGGCCCGAGCGAATTACCATCGAAGCCGTTGTAGGCAAGATCTAGCCTAACGCCGAGGAAGTTCTCCGGGCGGTGCCAGCCGATCGGCACTGTGACGTTGAAGCCTCGCTCGTAACCCAGGTCCTGGAAAGTGCCGGTCGGAGTGCTGCTCCCCGCGCCGACGCCGATGTAGAAGCCGCTCCCGCCGAAGAGTCCCATTGTGCGCATGCGCTCGCGGCGCAACTGCTCGGCGCGCGCAATCGAGTCTGCGCGGGCAATGGAGTCGGCACGCGCGCGTTCGACGGCCGCTATGGAGTCAGCCCGGGCGCGCTCTACAGCGGCGATGGAATCGCGCTGCATCTGCTCAAAGCGCGCGACCGAGTCGGCGCGTGCGCGCTCGACGGCAGCGATTGAGTCGCGCCGCATCTGTTCGAGGCGGGCGATTGAATCGGCGCGCTGTTGCTCTCGCAGATCGACTTCGCCGCGAGCCTCTCGTTTCTGAACGGGTATGCGCCGCTGCGATGTGACGCGGCGTGTCGTATCCGTGCGTGTAGTATCCTGTGCCTGGACTGCTGTCGCGATGCCGAACGAGAGCACGGCTGCGCAAGCGAGCGTCCATGCGGGTGAGACGCGAATCCTCATTGGTTGACTGCCTCCCAGTCTGACCGTGCATTCCTTGCTCACGGGCAGCGCGTGGCGAGGTGAGCTGCCTAACGATGAATGCGCGGTCGTGAGCTATTGTGTGAAAACTCCGCCTCGCTGCTCCGGGCGCCCGCGGATGGGGCCGGTCAGTGCAGTGAGACGCGCCGCTTCGTACGACCAATCGTTATGCAAGCGCCGTGCGACGGGCAGCGCGCCGGCTGGCGGACGCGACCGCGTGGGGACGTCGCATGGCGGGCTGTGCCGGCGTGGGTGCGTCTGGCGCCAAGGCTGTCGCGCTCAGCGCCGGCGCGCTGCAGCACGCGGTGACAGTCTCCAGCGTGGCGCGACCCCGCTCGGACGCACTTACGCTGTACAGCGCGTAGCTGGCTGAGCGCACGAGCGCGGATTCGGCCTCTCGCGCAGCCGTGAAAGTCGCGCTGAAGCGCTCTGGGGCGTAAGGAAGCGAACGGCTGTTGCGCTAGACCGCGCTAGGCCACAACCAGCCGAACGTCCCCCCTGTGAGCAAAGCGTACACCAGACCGTCGAACGTGGCCTTGAGCGAGCTGCTCGTGGAGCGGCCGTACCAGATGTAATCCTGCCATAACGCGAGCACGTATCCCACGAACGCCGTCGTCCCCGCAACGCGAAAGACAGCCAGGTATTCAGCGTTAGGCGTGAGTGTCCGGCTGGCCAGATAGGCGGCGAAGAGGCTCACGACCAAACAGTACACGAACCACTGGCTCAACAACTTTCCCATGTTGAACGGACCGGCGGGCCACACGCGCATGAGCAGCACGGGCCCGCGCTTGAGCTTCTCCATGAAGACCGGCGACTTCATGTCCGCCGGACCGCCCGCGTGTGGCGCATGGTAGCTCCCGGGCGGTATGGCGAAGGGCCGCAGGGCATCGAGGACCTGATCCTCCTGCGGCAGCCGCGCGAAATCGCTGCGGTGATAGCCCAGCAGCATGTGCACCACCCAGCTGGCGAGGAAGACGAAAACGGCAGAGAGGAGTATGGGGAGCCACAGCGACGACAGGGGGACCATCGGAACCTCCGGAGTTAGCTGCGGAAAGGAGCCTAACGATTGCGCGATGCCGGCCGGCGGCCGGCTGTCGCGCGCTGAGGGCTGCGGGCTGCGACGGCGGTCCCAAACTGCACCCTCCGGCATCCAAGTCAAGGAGCGGCCCCGTTTCTGCCGGAAGCGTGGGGGCTGGTGTAACACCCCGATATGACGCTGCGTAATCTCCCCACCATGACGTCGCGTGCCGCCGTCCTCGCGCTCCTCACCCTGGCCGCCGCGTGCGATCTCGGCGATGCGCTGCGCAGCTTGCGGCCGCCGCCGCCAACGGCCTATGAGCGCTATGCGCAGTCCCTCAGCGAGGCAGGCTTGGCCGCCACAGCCCTTGGGCGCGAATGGCTGGCCGC
>JBQTJS010000317.1:0-3183 GCA_052386875.1 Gemmatimonadaceae bacterium | reverse complement strand
GCGTGCCGCCGGCGTCCCGCACGGCGTCGCTCAGGCGCTGGACCGCGTCGCCGTGCTCGAGCGCGATCTCGCGCAGTACTTCGACGTCACCACGTCCTTCCGTACCGAACTTGGAAATCGCCTGCTGATAGGTTTCGCGGGCGGAGATTTCTCCGCGCAGCAACGAGTTGAGCTGTCCGACAGGTTGGTCCGGCCGATTCGCGTCGTATGCCATACTCCGGCTCCTTGTCCGTGTGCGCTGCAGACAGTTGCATCGCAACGGCTGAAGCCGGAGCACGTTTCGCGCCGAGGCGCACTGTCGCGATCGCCAGCGTTGGCGTTAGGCAGTCGAGCACGACATTGCGGCCTCGAATCTGCACGCGAGCAGCAGGGTCACGGCAAGCTCGATGCAGCCGCTCCAGGACGCACTTGCATAGGCTGAGGTGGCTCGTTCGCTCGAGTGACTGGAACTGGGCTGCGTTTCGAGCCATTCGAGCTTGGCACAGGTAACCCAGTGCCCCGACGTGGCACTGATATCTCGATTTGTGGCCTTCTCGATCTGCCACAGGGAAACTGAGCCAGGAGGCGTTGGGCTATCCAACTCCAGTCACGACCCCGAGTTGACCAAATCTCCGTTACGGTCTAACTTTACAGGCTATCCACAGAACTCCGGTTCTCTGAATGACTTACGCCATTATCCGCACAGGCGGCAAACAATATCGCGTCGAGCCCGGCACAACCCTCCGCGTTGCGACCCTTACCGGCGACAAGGGGGCCAAGGTCGAGTTCAAGGACGTCTTGCTCGGCTCGGACGGGAAGAGCGTCAAGACGGGGGCGCCGACGCTCTCAGGTGCCAAGGTGACCGGAGAGATCGTCAAGCACGGCCGCGACAAGAAGATCGTTGTCTTCAAGTTCAAGCGGCGTAAGAACTACGCGCGCAAGGCGGGACACCGGCAGGCTTTCACCGAAGTGCGTATCAAAGACATCAAGCTCGGTTAGGCAGACCGATATGGCTCACAAAAAAGGCGTTGGTTCGTCGCGCAATGGTCGCGATAGCAATCCCAAGTATCGCGGCATCAAGAAATTCGGCGGCGAGATCGTGCGCGCCGGGAACATCATCGTGCGCCAGTGTGGCACGAAGTGGCATCCCGGCCGCAATGTGGGACTCGGCAGCGATTACACCATCTACTCGCTCATCGACGGCGTGGTGAAGTTCGAGCACAAGAGCCGCGCGCGCTATCGCGTCAGCGTTTATCCGGCGGAGGCCCCGGCGTAATGAGCATCCTCAACAAGCTCAAGACCGAGCTCGATCGAGCCGGTCGCGCTGCCGCGGGCGCACTGGATGAAGGCAAACTCCGGCTGGAGGTATTTCGTGCACGGCAACTCGCCGACAAATCGGCGGAAGCGTTAGGCTACGCCGTCTATCGCGCGAAGAAAGCGGGGAGTGAGCTTGACGCGGCCACGTTGCAGCGGCTCCACGACGCTCTGGATGCCCGCGAGCAGGAAGTCGCATCGCTCGAGGCACGGATAAAAGGCGAGGAAGGTGCTGCTGAGCGCGAGGCGAGCGAGGCGCCTAAAACGCCTCCGGCACCGTAGCGCGCGGCGCTCAGACTGCGCCCGGCCGTCCCCGCCGCTGGTCTGGTGTAGAAGTCGCCACGCTGCCCGAGAGCAAAAGCGGCGCCCGTTAGGCGCTTACTACGATCCAACTGCGCTCGGTGGTGTGCCCGGGGATACGTTCAGCGCGGCTCATGGAAGCAAATGGCCGCGCCTCTCCCAGCGACGAACACTCGGCCGTTGGAATACGCGGGGGCTGAGACAAAGGCGCCGCTGCTGTTTCCGGGCTGCGTTACTGTGGCGATGCGTCGTCCGGTCGCGCGGTCAAGGACGTTGAACCATCCTTGCGCCGCGATGAACAGGTGCCGTTCAGTGACTACGAAGCCGTGCGGCGATGCATCGATTGGTGCTTTCCAGACCAGCGAGCCGTCCACGGCACGTAGCGCATAAATGTGGTTGTCGCCGCCGTCATGGTATACCACATCGCCGTACAGCTCTGTCTGCGAGACAGTGGCTTGCGTCGGGGTAGGTGTGAAGCGCCACACGATTTCTCGCGTGAAGCGATTCACCGCCCACTCGTAGCCGCCGACACTGTGGAAGATCACCAGGTCGCGGTAGACAGCTGGTGCTCCCATGAAGATCACACCGCCTGTGTAGCTCGGGAAAACCACACGCCAGAACTCGCGCCCCGTTCGGCGGTCGAGTGCAACGAGCCAGTGTTCGCTTCGTCCCCCCAATGCAGTGAGGTAATGCCACACGGTTGCATACACCGTGTCTCCAGCGACGCGCACTCCCTCGGCGCCTGACGAGAATGGTACCGTGTCGCCAGGTGTCCACGTCCACGAGACTCGGCCGGTCGCTAGCTCGATCGCGGAGATCGAAGCGCCCCAGGCTGGGACAAATACGTGCGAATTGTCGGCGTCGATCCGAGCCCGTGGAACGCCGCCCGGAGCCGGGTTGACTGAGTCCTCCTTCACATCGAGCGGGGCGGTGTAGCGCCACCGCTCACTCCCCGTGGCCAGGTCTAGCGCGACCGTCCACCGCACAACCGGTACGACGACAACTCCGTTTCGAGCGAGCAGATTCCCACCACGAACATCGCCGGTGCCGACCAGAGTTCTCCAACGCACAGCGCCCGTGTGCAGATCCCGAGCGGTGGCAGTACCGTCACCGGCGCCGAAAACCACCAGGTCGCGCGCAACGGCAGGTTGCCCCCACGCGACTCCCGTGCGCGACTGCGGCTGATTCCAACACACTGGCAGGACAGGGCGATCGTCGCCACCCGTGAACAGCTTGCATCCGGCGAGCCCCGCGACAATCAGGGTCGCCCTCATTAAGGAGGCAAACTTGGCAAGTGAAGGCGTAGAGCCCAGTATCGGATTCAGAAGTCGGCCAGATCCCATGGGCGCGCGCATGGCTGAATCACCTGCTTAACATTTTCACGCGTGTCATCGCTTGGCCAATCGTGGTGGCATCCGCTAAGACTCCAAAATGATCGGCTGTCGGCCCGGCTGAGATTATGTTCTGCAGCGGATCCAACCCTGGATAGTTCGCTCGCTCCGTAGCCACAATCCCGTCGAACGGCACGTTACGCGGCCGACCCAAAGCATCCGGGCCCGTCACCCACAGCAGGAACCGTCCGTCTATACG
>JBQTJS010000316.1:0-24907 GCA_052386875.1 Gemmatimonadaceae bacterium | reverse complement strand
ATCACCGCGCTGGCCCATGCCAATCCTTTGCGTGACGGCGCAGGCACGCTGGTCGGGGCCGTAAACATCCTGGTGGACATCAGCGACCGGAAGCGCGCCGAAGTCATCCTCCGCGAGGCCGATCAGGCAAAGAACGAATTCCTGGCCATCCTGGCGCACGAGCTGCGCAATCCACTCGCCCCACTCGTCAACGCCATAGAAATCCTCAAGCTCGCCGGTGACAACCCCGAGCTGCGCGACAGAGCGCGCGGTACGCTCGAGCGCCAGGTAGCGCACCTAACGCGGCTCGTCGATGACCTTATCGATGTCAGCCGCATAACGCGCGGCAAGCTGCACTTACGCTTGGAGCGCGTCTCGCTCGCAGCCCTTGTTCAATGTGCAGTCGAAGCGAGCAAGCCGCTCCTCGACGCGCGCGGCCATAAGTTCGTGGAGGTGCTTCCGGAGGAGCCGATCTACTTCGACGCCGATCTTGTTCGCCTCGCGCAGGTGTTCACAAACCTGCTGAACAACGCGGCCAAGTACAGCCCTCCGGGAAGCGAGATCACGCTCACGGCCGTGCGCGACAACGCACACGTTCGCGTTAGGGTGCGCGACTCCGGCAGCGGCATGAGCCGGGAAACGTTGGCCCGGATCTTCGACCTTTTCACGCAGGCCGATCCCGCAGCCGAAGCATCGCACGGCGGCCTCGGCATAGGACTGGCTGTGTCAAAGAGGCTGGTCGAGATGCATGAAGGCACGATCGCGGCGCGCAGCGATGGATTGGGCCAGGGAAGCGAGTTCACCGTCCGCATCCCCACCACGGCGTACCACGCCCGATTGCGTGAACTGGAACGCCCATCGTGACGTCGCTGCCTTCTGACACGAACGTGGCCCACGCCCGTACGTTGGGCCGCAGCGCGCCCCTGCCTGACGCCCCTTCGGCGCACTAGGTTTCCTTGTAGTTCCGGCTGATACAGTATCGCCGCAGGCCCGTTCGGCACGCGCTCGCTCATGACCGTAGCTCGCGACCTCCTCGATTTCTACAGCAACGCCCCCTTCCTCGAGCTGGGCCTGGAGGCAGACCGGATCCGCGCCTCGAAGCACCCCCGCAACATCGTCACCTACATCGTCGACCGGAACATCAATTACACGAACGTTTGTGTAGCGGACTGCGGCTTTTGCGCCTTCTACCGCCGGCCCAAGCACGCTGAGGGGTACACTCTTTCCTTCGAGCAGATCGGCGCCAAGATCGAAGAAACCAAAGCGTTAGGTGGTGTGCAGATTCTCATTCAGGGCGGCCACAATCCCTATATCCCGCTGGAGTGGTACGTCGACCTGCTAAAGTACATTAAGAGGTACCATCCCATTCACATCCACGGCTTCAGCCCGAGCGAAGTCGACTTCTTCTCGACGCTCTTTCGCATGGACGCCGTGCAGGTAATCCGCGAGCTGAAGGGAGCAGGGCTGGACTCGATTCCCGGCGGCGGAGGGGAGATCCTGGTCCAGCGCGTGCGCGACATTGTCGCCGCAAAGAAGGCAGGCGCCGATCGCTGGCTCGAGATCATGGAACTGGCGCACAATGAGGGGATGAAGACCTCCGTCACAATGATGTACGGCATTGGCGAAACGCTCGCCGAGCGCTTGGAGCACCTACAGCGTGTCCGCGATCTCCAGGCGCGGACAGGGGGATTCACGGCGTTCATCACGTGGCCGCTACAGCCTGAGAACACGCCGACGATGTCGCACATGCCCAAAACGGATGCCGTGGAATACCTGCGCACCGTTGCGATCTCGCGTATCGCGCTCGACAACGTGGCGAACCTGCAATCGAGCTGGGTGACGATGGGGATGAAGATTGGCCAACTGGCACTGCGCTTCGGCTGCAACGATTTCGGTTCCCTCATGCTCGAGGAGAACGTTGTGTCGGCGGCGAATACGACCTATCGCACAACAACTGGGGAGTTGGAGCGGCTCATCCGCGACGCTGGGTTCACGCCGGCACGCCGCCGCCAGGACTATTCGATCATCCCACTGGAGCCTGCCACGCCAGTCGCCGCGTGACGGATAGCACGCGGGTCGGGGTCGGCTACGACTCGCATCGCTTTGCTGACGGCGGTCCGTGCACGTTAGGTGGAATCAGGATCCCGGGGCCCCGTCATCTCGCTGGCCACAGCGATGGCGATGCCGTCGCTCACGCCATTACGGACGCGGTGTTAGGGGCGGCCGGTCTCGGTGACATCGGCGAGATGTTTCCGGACAGCGACCGCGCCAACAGGGCCCGCGACTCCATCGAGATGTTGCATCTTGCGGTGCGCCGCGTGGAGGCTGACGGATGGAGCGTCCAACATGTCGATGTCGCGGTGATCGCCGAGTGGCCCAAAGTCCGGCCGTATCGTGACGCGATGCGTGAGCGCCTGGCAGGCGCGTTAGGTGTCCCCCTTCGCGCCGTGAGCGTTAAAGGGAAGACTAACGAGCGCATGGGATGGATCGGGCGTGAGGAGGGCCTGGCCTGCATCGCCGTGGCGTCGCTCGTCCGGCGTTCGGGTGAGGACACGAGCCCTTAAGAGCCGATGTCGTTGACCGCTATCCTCGACTGGTTGGTTGGGCTCCCCCCCGCGCTGCTTTATGCAACGCTCGGCGCCTTCGCCTTCGTCGAGAATCTCTTTCCTCCGATTCCCGCGGACGTAGTCGCGGCCTTCGGTGCGTTCGTCGCATCACGAGCCGGTCGCTCACCGATCCCGCCGTTCCTTATAGTATGGTTGAGCAACGTCGCGGGGGCGCTGTTTATGTATTACCTCGGCCGCCGGCTGGGACGCGGTTGGATGGAGCGCTGGTTGCACCTAACGCCTGACAACCCGGCCGAACGACGGTTTGAGGCGATGTACGGGCGATTCGGCACGGCGGCATTCTTCCTGAGCCGGTTCGTCCCCGGCGTCCGCGCCGTGGTGCCGCCATTTGCCGGCGCCCTCGGCGTACGCCCGTTAGGACCCGCACTGGCGATCGCGGCCGCCTCGGGACTCTGGTACGGCGCCATCAGCGCCCTCGCCTACCGCGCCGGTCAGTCGTGGGAGACGCTGGCGCAGTTGCTCGGAAAGGTCGGCTGGGGTGCGGCTGCAGGGGCGAGTGTCATGCTCGCCGCGATGGTCTTCTGGTGGTTACGCCGTCGCAGACAACCCCGGAGCCTCACGTGACGGCCGTGCCTGACGAGATCGCGCGGGCCTATCTGCTCGAGCGCTTCGATGACTTCTTGTCGCTGGAGGAGGGGTCCAGCCGCAATACGCGCTCGTCTTACGGACGCGACGTCGCCCGCTTCGCGGCGTACGCGCGAGTAAAGGGAGCCGCTGCGCCGCGTGATGTGCACGCTCGCCTGCTGCGCGACTTCGTGTATCACTTGAAGGACCTTGGGCTGGCGCCCACGTCGATCCGCCGCAACGTGTCGGCGATCCGCACCTACTATCGTTTCCTGCTGGGAGAGGGCCACGCAACCGCGGATCCTAGCGAGCAGTTGGAGCTGCCCAAGCGCTGGCGCACTCTTCCCGACGTCCTCAGTGTGAACGAGATCGAGCGCTTGTTAGGCGCACCGACGATCGACGAGCCGATGGCGTTTCGCGAGCGCGCCATCTTGGAGCTTGCTTACGGCGCCGGCTTGCGGGTCTCCGAGTGGCTCGGGCTCGAGACCAAGGACGTCCTCTTCGAGCAAGGTCTCGTGCGAGTGCTGGGGAAGGGGGGGAAGGAGCGCGTCGTACCGATCGGACGCTCGGCGATCACGGCCGTGGCGTTGTACTTGCGCGAGCTGCGTCCGCGCCTGGAGAAAGGAGAGGGGAAGGGAAAGCTCTTTCTGAATGCGCGCGGGCGGCCGCTGTCACGCATGGGGGCGTGGGGGATCCTCCAGAAGTACGTGCAACGCGCGGGGATCGGGAAGGCCGTTACGCCCCACACGCTGCGCCACTCGTTCGCCACGCATCTGCTGGAGCGCGGCGCCGACCTGCGCGCGGTTCAGGAGATGCTCGGGCATGCGGACATATCGACAACGCAGATCTACACGCACGTGGATCGGGAGTATCTTCGGGGCGTGCACAGGAAGTATCATCCGCGCGCCTAGCTCCGCCCTGCTCACAGAATCCGGCCGTGATCCTTCTGATCGACAACTACGATTCGTTCTCCTATAACCTCGTCCAGTATCTGGGCTCGTTAGGTGCCGACGTGCAGGTGCTGCGGAACGACGCGCTGAGCGTCGCCGACGTAGCGCGCATGACGCCGCGTGCCGTGGTGCTTTCGCCCGGGCCCTGTACCCCCAGCCAGGCCGGCATATGTATCCCTCTCGTGCGCCAGTTGGCGAGTGCGGTTCCCATTCTGGGAGTGTGCCTCGGGCATCAGGCGATCGGCGAGGCATTCGGCGGACGGATCGTCCGGGCGACTCGCGTTATGCACGGCAAAACGTCCGCGGTCACGCACGATGGAACTGAGCTTTTTGCGGGCCTTCCATCGCCTCTCCAGGTGATGCGATACCATTCGTTGGTCATCGAGCCGGCGTCGCTCCCCGCGGAGCTTGCCGTCACGGCCCGTGCCCTGGACGAGCCCGCTGAGATCCACGCCGTGCGCCACCGCACGCATCCGGTCTGGGGCGTCCAGTTCCACCCCGAATCGGTTCTCACTCAGGACGGTATAGACCTGCTGCGGAACTTTCTGGCGCTGGCGGAGCGGTGGCACGGGGCCTCTGCGCCCGCGTCGCGCGTCTCGACGGCTCGTTAGGCGCCTGCCCGCGGCGGCTCCTCTCGAGGGTGCACCGGCGCGGCGTGCGAAAGCGAAGAGAGCACACCGACAACGATCGTAATCGATGTGCCGATGAGCACATACCAGGGCCACGCCACGCGCGCGAACGGGCCCAGCGTATCGGCCAGCACAGGGAACCAGCCTGACAACTGGCGCGCGAAGACTACAAACGCCATCGCGGCGATGCCGACAATGAGGCCGAGGATTGCGTCGCGCTGAACCGCACGGCGCCAGAAGTTGCCCAGGAAGAAGGTCCCCAGCAGCCCGCCGTAGGTGAAGGATGCGATCCCCAGTGCGACCACCACGACCGGGGTCCCTTGCTCCCGAAACAGCAGCGCCCCCGCTGTGAGCCCCACTCCCCAGATGAGAGCGAAGAGCTTGCCGGCGCGGAGGGTCTGCGGCTCGTTAGGCTGCCGCCCGGTGAGCGGCAGGTAAATGTCATGCGTCGTAGCCGCAGCGAGGGAGTTGATGGCACCCGAGTGCGTGCTCATCGTCGCAGCGATGATGGCGGCCACGATGAGACCCAGCAGTCCGGGCGGCATGTTCTCCACAATGAACGTCGGAAAAATGGCGTCGGGGGCGCTGAACGTTCGGCCGTCGAAGAGCACGAAGAGACCGATGCCGATGAACAGAAAGAGCGTGAACTGCACGAACACGGCGATGCCGCTCCCGATGATGGCCCGTTGCGCGTCGCGCAAGTTGCGCGACGACAGCAGGCGCTGCACGATCAACTGGTCGGCGCCGTGCGAGGCCATGGCGAGAAAGGCGCCGCCGATAAGGCCCGCAAAGACTGTGTGCGGACGGTCGAATCCGGTGTAGAAGTCGATGGCGTCGAGCTTGCCGCGCGCGGCCGCCGTTTGCAGGATCGCCGCCCAGCCGCCGTCCACGGCGCGCCCGATCAGTATGAGCGCCGAGATGCCGCCTAACACGTAGATGCTGGCCTGCAGGATCTCGGTCCAGACGACCGCCTTCATCCCGCCGCGATACGTGTAGATGACTGTGAGGGCGCCGAGGATGAGGATCGCGGCCGGCATTACGTAGCGCCGCGGGAGATCGCTGCCGAGGATGAGCGCGATAGGTATAGCCGTGGCGAACACGCGGACGGCGTCCGCGAGGGCGCGCGTCACCATGAAGACTATGCTCGTTAGGCGACGCGTCGCCAGCCCGAAGCGCCGCTCCAGTAGGGCATACGCCGTCACCAGCTCACCCTGGTAGTAACGCGGGAGCAGTGTGTAAGCCACGACGACGCGGCCCACGATATACCCGGCCGCGATCTGCAAGAACCCCAGGTTCGTGGTGTACGCCAGGCCCGGGATGGAGATGAACGTCAAAGCGCTCGTTTCAGTCGCGACAATGGAGAAGAGCACCGCCCACCAGGGGATCGCCCGATCGGCCACAAAGTATGAGCCCGCGTTGGTCTGGCGCCGGCCGACCCATATGCCTAACCAGGTAACGCCCGCGAGGTACGCAAGCAGCACGACGCCGTCGAGCACTGTAAACGTGGTCACGTCAAGGGCGGGTGTAAGAGGATGCTCAAGTGCGCGCCAGGCGAGCCGCGCCGCAATCTCCGCCGGCGTCACGCGTTGCGCCACTGGCAGCGCCGAGCCGCGGCAGGACCATCCGGTTCTCGCCCGGCTGCGGGCACATTAGCATTCGCTGGCCGATGCGCGTGCTTCCGACCCCGACCCCGACTCCGCCCGATCCGCTCGATTCCAACATGCCAAGCCGGCCCCCGCAGCCCGCGGCAACCGGCGCCACGTTAGGCGATGCTCCCGCATTCGCTTCGGCGAGTTATGCCTGGTACGTGGTCGCCCTTTTCATGCTCGCCAACGTCTCGGCCAGTGTCGACCGCCAGATCCTCACGCTGCTCGTGGAGCCGATCAAACGCGACCTTGGCATCAGCGACACCCAGGTGAGCCTCCTCTACGGACTCTCCTTCGCCCTTTTTTACACCACGCTGGGGCTCGTCGTCGGGCGTCTGACCGATACGCGTAACCGCCGCAACCTTGTCGCTATCGGGATCGCCGTCTGGAGCGTAATGACAGCGCTATGCGGGCTCGCGCGGAACTATGCCCAGCTGCTCGCGGCACGGATCGGTGTCGGCGTTGGGGAAGCCTCGTTAGGGCCCCCCTCGCTGTCGCTCGTCGCGGATTACTTCCCGCCGCGGCGGCTCGCTACCGCCACCAGCGTTTTCGGGATGGGAGTCTTCATCGGTTCCGGGATCGCCTACTTCGTGGGTGGAGCCGTGATCGAGACCCTGTCGGCTCAGGGCACCCTGGTCTGGCCGGTCGTCGGCCCCCTGCGCCCGTGGCAGAGCGTCTTCCTCGTAGTCGGCCTGCCGGGGCTCCTCATCGCCCTCCTCATGCTCACGGTGCGCGAGCCTGCACGCCGCGGCGATGCGGCGCCGGCCGCCGCACCTGCGCCGTCGGTGCGCGATACGCTGCGCTATGTGCTGCGCGAGCCCGCGCTGCTGTACCTAACGAGCGGCTATGCCGTCTACGTGCTGGTGAACTACGGCACCGCCGCCTTCCTTCCAGCCTACTTCATCCGCGTGCACGGGTGGAGCCCCGGCGAGGTGGGCCTCTTCATGGGCGGCGGGACAATGATCTTCGGGACGCTGGGGATCATCAGCGGCGGATGGCTCGCGGACCGCCTGCGCCAGGGCGGAGTGAACGGCAGCAGGCTGCTCGTCGGGACCGTCGGTGCCATGGGAGCGCTCGCGTCAGGCGTCGGACTCTACCTCACACGCGACGACACCGCAGCCAAGCTGCTGCTGATTCCGCTCAACATCTTCCACGCTCTGCCGTTCGGCGCTGCCCAGGCCGCGGCTGTGGAGCTAGCTCCTCCCCGGATGCGCGGTCAGGTAGTTGCGATCTTTCAGTTTGCTCTAAATACGGTTGGGTACACGTTAGGCCCTTACGCCGTGGCGACCTTCACCGACCGCGTCTACCGCGATCCGGCCGCGGTTGGCTACTCCATCCTGAGCGTGGCCGCGATCGCGCTCCCCATCGCGGCGGCCCTCCTAACTATCGGATCGCGGCACTCGCCTCGCGCCGTAACAGGCCGGCTAGCGTGACGAGGTCCCTGTAGTCTGCCGCCATTCAGGCCATATGGAGGCCCAGAACGCATGTAGCAATCGGCCCGCGCACGTCCTTTGAACTGGAAGCCGGCCCGTGTAACTTGCGAGGCGTGCCTTTTCTCCCTTCGCCGCACGCTCATTCCCAGGCGGCCAGGCGGTCGCCGGGCCGGTGAAGACCCTCGCTGTCATCCCGGCGCGCCTCGCGGCGACACGCCTCCCGCGAAAACCCCTGCGTCTCCTTGCTGGTCAGCCCCTCATCCTGCGGGTCTGGGAGCACGTTATGGCCATGGAGGTTGTCGATGCCGTCGTCGTTGCCACGGATAGCGGGGAGATCGCCGCGGTGATACATGATGCGGGCGGGTCCGTTGTTATGACGCGAGCGGATCACGCATCCGGCACTGATCGGATCGCCGAAGTGATGGCTCGGCCGGAGTATCGCGCTGTGGACGTTGTTGTGAATGTACAGGGAGACGAGCCGTTCATTCCACCGGAGGCTGTGCGCGGTGCACGGGACATGGTGGCCTCACACAGGTTCGAGCTAGGTACCAGCGCGGCGCACGCTCCTCCCGCCGTGCTGGATGACCCCGACGTTGTGAAGGTCGTTTGCGACGACGGCGGCAGAGCCCTGTATTTCACGCGCGCCGCAGTTCCTTTCCTGCGCGACACGGCGGACCGTGATCTGCGCGATGCAAGCGTTATGCAGCACCTCGGCGTGTACGCCTATACGCCTGCTGCACTGGCCAGGTGGGTGGCGCTTCCGCAGCACCCGCTGGAGCGCGCCGAACGGCTGGAGCAGTTGCGACCGCTGATGGCCGGCATGGCGCTGGGTATCGCGACTATCGACGCCAGGCCGCCGGTCGCCGTCGACACCGAGGACGATCTGATGCGCGCCAATGCGCATTGGGAACACGCTTACGCGGGACGATCCTGATGCAGACTCCGCAGAGCCAGCCTGTAACGCGCTACATCTTCGTCACGGGCGGCGTGGTGTCCTCGTTAGGCAAGGGGATCGCCGCCGCGTCGATCGGCCGCCTGCTCGTGGAGCGCGGGCTGCGCGTCTCCGTCATGAAGTTCGATCCCTACCTCAACGTCGACCCTGGAACGATGTCTCCGTTCCAGCACGGCGAGGTGTACGTCACCGACGACGGCGCCGAGACGGATCTCGACCTGGGCCACTACGAGCGCTTCATCGATCGGTCGCTCTCGCAACTCAACAACGTCACTACAGGGCGCATCTACCTCAACGTCATCCACAAGGAGCGCCGCGGCGAGTATTTGGGTTCCACGGTACAGGTCATCCCGCATATCACCGACGAGATCAAGGCTGCAGTCAAGCGTCTCGCCCCGGGGAACGACGTCGTCGTCGTGGAGATCGGCGGTACCGTCGGCGATATCGAGTCGCTGCCGTTTCTCGAGGCGATCCGTCAGTTCCGCCAGGAAGTTGGGCGGGAGAACGCCATCTTCATCCACCTCACGTTGGTCCCCTTCATCGCCGCCGCCGGCGAGGTCAAGACCAAGCCGACACAACACTCCGTGCGCGAGTTGATGGAGATCGGTATCCAGCCCGACTTCCTGATCTGCCGCACGGAACGAGCGCTCTCGGAGGATGTGAAACGCAAGATAGCCCTCTTTTGCAACGTGGAGTTCGGCAACGTTATCGAGAGCCGCGATGTGCCGACGATCTATCAGATCCCCATCGCGTTCCACGAACAGGGACTCGACGGGCGTATCGTTAGGCGGCTCGGCCTGGATGCCGCGGAGCCGGATCTGGCGGCATGGCGCTCCATGGTGCAGCACATAGTGCACCCGCACGATCGGGTCCGCATCGCCGTCGTGGGGAAGTACACAGAGCTGGTCGATAGCTACAAGAGCGTGCATGAAGCCCTGGTCCACGGCGGCATCGCCAACGCCGTGGGCGTGGATATCTCCTGGCTTTCCAGCGACCTCTTTACCTCGGCTGACCGCGCGAGAGAGATCCTCTCCACATATCATGGACTGCTCGTCCCCGGCGGCTTCGGCGTGCGCGGAGTGGACGGAATGGTCGAGGGGATCCGCGCGGCGCGCGAGACAGGACTCCCGTTCTTCGGCATCTGCCTGGGAATGCAGGTGGCGATCATCGAGTTCGCGCGCAACGTGCTCAACCTCGATGACTCGCATTCCAGTGAGTTCGCCCCCGAATGCGCGCATCCGGTTGTTTCGCTCATGGAGTCGCAACAACATGTAACGGACATGGGCGGCACAATGCGGCTCGGTGCTTACCCTTGTCGCCTCGCGCGCGGATCGAAAGTGGCCGACATCTACGGCGTCCCCGAGGTGAGCGAGCGACATCGCCATCGTTATGAAGTATCCAACGCCTATCGCGACGAATTCGCCGCGCGCGGCCTGCGACTGGCCGGTCTTTCACCCGACGGCTCGCTCGTCGAGATGGTCGAGCTGACAGGACATCTCTGGTTTATCGGCTGCCAATTTCATCCTGAGCTGCAGTCGCGGCCCAACCGCCCGCACCCGCTTTTCGCGAGTTTCATCGGCGCCGCGATCCTCGAGAAGAAACGGCGCACGGCGGCTGCAACGTCTGCGCAACTCGCCGGGGCAGGCGACTAGCCCCGCTCCGCTCGCCCCTCGCATCACGCTGCGCGCATGCCCTTTCCACCGGACAGTCTCTTCCTGATCGCCGGTCCGTGCGTGCTCGAGTCCGAGGAACTGAATCTCCGCGTGGCCGATGCGCTCGCGCGTGTGGCCCGCGACGTGCCGGGGGGCGTGGTCTACAAGGCCAGCTTCGATAAGGCGAATCGCAGCAATCGCACGGCGGCGCGAGGCCCCGGCCTGGATGCGGGGTTGCGCGCGCTGGAGCGCGTTAGGCAGGCGACGGGGCTCTCTGTGCTCACCGACGTGCACCTCCCCGACCAGTGTGCGCCGGCGGCGCAGGTTGTTGACGTACTGCAGATTCCGGCGTTCCTCTGCCGCCAGACCGACCTGCTCGAGGCGGCGGGAGCCACGGGGAAGCCTGTCAACATAAAGAAGGGTCAGTGGATGCACCCGGACGGCATGCGCGGCGCCGTCGACAAGGTGCGCAGCGCGCGACCCGAGGGCGTGGGAGCGCCTAACGACATAGCAGTCACCGAGCGCGGCACCTTCTTCGGCTACGGAGACCTCGTCGTGGATATGCGCGCGTTCGCGCTGCTGCGCGCGGCCACCGGCGCTCCGGTGATCTTCGACGCTACACACTCGGTGCAGCGGCCCGGCCGCGGCGCCGGCGGCTCCAGCGGCGGCGCCCGCGAGCACATTCCGGCGCTCGTGCTGGCCGCCGTGGCGGCGGGGGCCCAAGGGCTGTTCCTGGAGACGCATCCGGCGCCGGACACGGCACCGAGTGACGGACCGAACATGTTGCCACTGGACGTCCTGCCGCAACTTGTTAGGCGCGCAGTCGCCGTCTGGGAGCTGGCTCGCGCGTGACGCCCCAGCCTACCCTCGATCCCGCGCTGGCCCGGCGCATCAGGCTGGTCGTCCTGGATGTGGATGGCGTCATGACCGACGGCTCCGTCGTGCTGGGCGACGTCGGCGGCCAGCGCCTCGAACTCAAGCACTATGACATCCAGGACGGCCTCGGGATGAAGATGCTGCAGCGCGCCGGGATCCGCGTGGCTATCGTGACCGGCCGTGTCTCGCAGAGCGTGGAGTTGCGCGCGCGCGAGCTGGGAGTCGAGGACCTGGTCCAGGATCCCCATGCCCGTAAGCTCCCGGCCGTACGCCGGCTCGCCGCGCGGCACGGTATAGCGCTGAGCGAAGTCGCGTGTGTCGGCGACGACCTCCCCGACATCGGCGTGCTGCGCGCTGTCGGCCTCCCCGTTGTAGTGGCCAACGCGACCCCCGATGCGGCTCGCGAGTCCGCGGTCCGCCTAACGCGTAACGGGGGCGCCGGCGCCGTACGCGAGTTCGCTGAGCTGCTCCTGCGTGCCCGTGGCGAGTGGGATGCTCTTGTCGAATCGTACGTCGCCAGTCGCGACCAGGAAGGGATCCCCGCATGAACGAGGCCGAAGTACTCGCGCGTGGTCGCCGTGTCCTCGCCCTCGAGCGGGACGCGCTTGACGAAACCGCCCGGCGACTTGGCGACGGCTTCGTCCACGCCGTCGACCTCATCGCGTCGTCAACAGGACGCGTGATCGTCTCCGGCGTCGGAAAATCGGGCATTGTCGGCCGTAAGATCGCTGCAACTCTCACGTCCACCGGCACTCCCGCGACCTTCTTGCACCCCGTTGAAGGAGTCCACGGCGACCTCGGAATCGTGAGCGACGACGACGTCGCCATCCTCCTTTCCAAGAGCGGCGAGACGGAGGAGCTGGTCACTCTCCTCGGTCAGCTCAAGCGCTTCGGCACGAAGGTTATCGCGATGACCGCGGTCCCCGAATCTACGCTTGCCCGCGAGAGTGACGCCGTGCTCGATGCATGGGTGCGCGAGGAAGCGTGTCCGCACGACCTGGCGCCGACTACGAGCACTACGGCGCAGATCGCGTTAGGCGACGCCCTTGCAATCGTCATCCTCGCACGCAAAGGGTTCGGCCGCGAGGACTTTGCCCGGCTGCACCCCGGCGGCGCCCTGGGGCGCAAGTTGTTGACCCGCGTGCGCGATCTCATGGAGACCCAACGCCTCCCCATCCTCCCGCCGACGGCTACGCTGCGCCAGGCCATCGTGCCGCTCGCCGAACGGCGCGGCATTGTGGTCGTTGCCAACGGCGACGGTACCGTCGGCGGCGTCTTCACGGCAGGAGACCTGACGCGCCTCCTCGAGCGCGAAGATGACATCCTTCCTATTGCGCTCGAGCGAGTGATGACGCGCTCGGCCAAGCTCGCGCGTGCAGAGGAACTTGCGAGTGCAGTGGTGTACCGAATGGAGCAATTTGGGATCATGGCCATGCCCGTCCTGGACGAGAACGACAGAATCGTCGGCGTCGTGCACCTGCATGACCTCCTGCGCGCGGGGGTTGCTTGACGCATGCGCGTTGGCGCGCCTTCGCGCGATCCGCCGCGCTCGGCGCGTGTTTGGCGCTACCACTCGCTTGCGAGGACCTCAAGGAGCCGCCAACTGTGCGGGGAGGCGCGCTCCCCGATTCGGCCGACCAATTGCTCTTCGGTGTCACCGTATACCTTACGGATGCGGGAGTCCGCCGCGCGCAGCTAAAGAGCGATACCGCGCTCATGTACGATGCCAACACGCGCACTGAGCTGCGCCGGGTCAATACTGTCTTCTACAAACCCAGCGGCGAGCAAGACGCGACGCTCACGTCGATGGCGGGGACATACAACATGCGCCTGGGGACGATGGAGGCGCGCGGCGACGTTGTTGTAAACAGCACCGATGGCCGCCGCCTGACGACACCGCATCTGCGCTACGACCCGGGTCGCAACGAAGTGGCAAGCGATAGCGCCTTCCGTCTGACACTGCCGGACGGCCGCGTGTTGCAGGGTGTCGGGTTTGTGTCGGACCCGGACTTGAACAGCATCCGCATAATGGAGCATGCTCGGGCCTCGGGGCAGCGCCTTACTATCCCGAAACAGTGAGCTTGCGCGTTAGGCATCTTGCAGCGCTTGCCCTGCTCGCTGCCGCGTGCGTGGGCCGCAGGGCGCGTCCGCCGCAGCCGGTGACACTGCCGCCCGTGACGCCGGCCGATACAGTCAGGCGCATACCTGTCGATACTGCTGCCGCGCCACCAGCGGAGCAGCTCCCGCCGCTCGACACGCTGGTGAAAGGAGCGCCGCCGCGTCCGGCAGGGGACCGCGGGACCGGTCAGCGGTGCATCCTCGACCTGCAGAACACTCCCAGCACGCGCACACAGTTCGTGCGCGATCCGGGCTCCGGGAAGTACTACACGTATTGGGGGGGTGGGATCGCCGGTCGCTGCCGGGGGCAAGAGATCACAATCGTCGCCGACAGCGCGGAGACCTACGAGCTGAGCCAGGTCTACTACCTCATCGGCAACGTCAAGTATCGCGAGAAACGCGTGAACCTGGACGCGCAACGCGTCAGTTACTTCCGCGCCGACGAACGGCTCCTCTTCGAGAACGATGTGCGGGCCACGCTCCCCAGCGGGACCACGATGGTGGGCCCGCGCGCCGAGTACTTCCGGGCCGTGCGCGGCCTGCGACTGAACCCACGGCTTGTCGGAACGGGCCGCCCCACAATCTCGATGATTGAGCGCGACTCGTTAGGCAAGACCGCCGCGCCCGTAACGCTCGTCGCCGAACAGATCGTGGCGGAGGGAGACTCGCTCTTCTACGCTGCGCGCGCCGTCACACTCACGCGAACGGACCTCACAGCCAAGGGAGACTCCGGCTTCGTCGATAACGGACGCCAGTACGCCAGGCTCATGCTCGGTCCGCTGATCGAGAGCAAAGGAACCGAGCCTTACACCCTCAGCGGCAGGACTATCGACCTCTTCGCGCGCAATCGCCAGGCGGAACGCGTCCTCGCGCTGGACAGCGCCCGGGCGGTCACCAAGACGCTCACGCTTACCGCGGACACGATCGACCTCCGCGTGAGAGACCAGAAGCTGCAGCGCGCCTTCGCATTCGGCGGCCGAGCCCACGCAGTCACGCCCGAACGCGACGTCTTCGCCGACTCCATGCACGTCGTTATGCCTAACCAGCGCATCCGCGAGTTTTTCGCCGTCGGGTCTGCCTACGCCGAGACCGATCCCGATACGGCCAAAGTGATCACGGACGAGCGCGATTGGCTGCGCGGCGACACCATCCATGCGACCTTCGATTCGCTCCCCGCGTCGGATACATCGTCCCGGCCCAATGTGCGCTCGCTCGTCGCCTCGGGAAACGCCAGCTCTTACTACCAGGTGCCTAGCAACGACAGCACGGCACGCAGCCGGCCGGCAATCAACTACGTGAAGGGGAGAGTCATCCTGGTCGACTTTGACGCACAAGAGGTGGAAGCTGTGCGCGTAATCGATCAGGCCTCAGGCGTATACCTGGAGCCGGCCAGGGATACCGCCGCCACCAATCCGAGAAATCCGCCCCCGCCCCCGCCACGCCGCGCCGTGACGCCGCCAGTCAGGCGTCCTCCCGGCTTCCAAGAAGAAAGCCGCCAGTGACGAGCCCCTGGCTTCCCGATCGCGTCCGTGAAGTGCTGGACCAAAAGGCGGCGGGCGATCGGTCCATCGCGCTCGCGTTACACTCCGTAATTAGCGAGGCCGATGACGCCGGCGTGGCGACACTCGAACGCGTCGCCAAGCGCTACCGTGATGATTACCTCCATGCACTGCGCGTCGAGGGGCGCGACGCCGACCACGAGGCGGGACGGCTCAGCCTCGATGAGGTACGATCACACCTCTTACTGTCGGTATTGCCGCGGTTGACAGCAGAGGGCCTCGTCAGAGTCGGCGGCGAGCCCATCTCGGGCGACATCACTCGCATAAGTGTCGCGCCGCACCTCTGGACTGAAATCGCCCCGCACAGGGGGCAGGTCGCCGACGTGCTGCGGCATACCGGAGAGCACGTAGCAACACTGATGCGGACGAGCGGCGAGGTCACCCCGGTTTCACACGGGAGCATCCTGGAAGCCGAGCATCTCACCAAGATCTATCGGCGCCGGAGGGTCGTGAACGACGTGCATGTCCGGCTCCAGCAAGGCGAAATTGTCGGTTTGCTGGGCCCTAACGGGGCGGGGAAGACCACGACGTTTTATATGATCGTCGGCCTCATCGAGCCGTTCGAAGGTCGAATCAAGCTCGACGGGCAGGACATCACGAGGATGCCGATGTACAAGCGGGCACGGCGGGGGATCGGCTATCTTTCCCAGGAGCCGTCGGTCTTTCGCAAGCTCTCGGTCGAAGACAACATCCTCGCGATCCTCGAGACGCTGGACTTGTCGCGCACCGAGCGAGAGGCGCGGCTCGAGAAGCTGCTCGACGAATTGAGCATCAAGCACCTGCGTCGTCACAAAGCCTACAGCTTGTCAGGCGGCGAACGACGGCGACTCGAAATCACACGAGCGTTGGTGACACACCCGAAGTTCATGATGCTGGATGAACCTTTCGCAGGCGTCGACCCTATCGCGGTGCACGATATTCAGACGATCGTGGCCGGGCTCCGCCACCGCGGGATCGGCGTCCTCATCAGCGATCACAACGTAGAGCAAACGCTCGACATCGTGGATCGCGCCTACATCATGTTCGACGGTCAAGTGAAGGTATCGGGAACCGTTCGCGAGCTGGTCTATGACGACACAGTCGCCGAGATCTATCTGGGTCCCACGCTGACGGCTCGGCTGCGCACGCGCTTCGCTGAGGAGGAGCTGACTGCATGAGGCAGGGGCTGCACCAGAGTACGTCGCTGCGGCAGGAGATGAAGATCAATCCACGCCTGTACCAGGCGATGGATCTGCTCTACATGCCGCTCCTCGACCTCCAGCAGCACCTCAAGCAGGAATTGCTCACCAACCCGTTCCTCGAACTGCTGGAACCGGAAGAGGAGGAGCAGGAAGAAGCCGAGGAGCAGGAAGCGTTAGGCGAAACAGAACCCGCCGCCGCGGAAACCGAGGCGGAATCGGCGGGTGAGATCGACTGGGAAGAGATCCTGCTGGACGGCTTCGATACCGGCGTCCGCCGTGAGGAGTTCGAGCAGAAGGAGTACTTCGAGCCGGTCACTGTCGAGAAACGCGACCTATCGGATCATCTCCTCGACCAGGTGCAGCTGCTCGAGCTGACACCGCGACAGCACACACTCGCCGAAGAGTTCATCGGAAACATCAACGAGGACGGCTATCTCTGTTGCTCGCTCGATGACATCCTGGCCAGCATCAACGATGAGGTAAGTCGCGCCGCTGATTCGCAACAGAACTTTGACCGCGAGCTGCCGCTGTACACGATGGACGAAGCGGAGCAGATGCTTCGCACCATCCAGAACCTCGATCCCGCCGGAGTGGGTGCGCGCGATCTGCGCGAATGTTTGCTGCTGCAGTTGCGCGAGGAGGCAGCCGAATCGACGCTGCCATACCGCCTGGTCGCCGAAGCTTTCGACGAGCTGATCAATCACCGCTGGAGCGAGATATCCAAGCGCTTCGGCATCACGCCGCAGGAAGTCCAGAACGCCGCGGACGAGATCGCGAAGCTCGATCCCAAGCCGGGCCTCCGTTTCAGTGCAGAGGGCGACAATTACGTGACGCCCGACCTCGTCGTGGAGAAGATCGACGGCGCCTACCACGTCTTTCTTAACGACAACAACCTGCCACGGCTGCGTCTCAGCCGCGCATACCAGGAGATCGCGCGCGACAAGAAGAAGTTCGACGGCGAGAATCGCGAGTTCATTGCCGCCAAGCTCAATTCGGCGAACTGGATGATCCAGGCGATCGAGCAGCGCCGGCAGACGATGCTCAAGGTGATGAACTACATCGTCGATCGCCAGCGCGACTTCTTCGAGAAGGGGGTGCAGTATCTCAAGCCGCTGACGTTACGTGAAGTCGCCGAAGTCGTGAGCATGCACGAGTCGACAGTGAGCCGCGTGACGAACGAGAAGTTTGTGCAAACGCCTCGCGGCGTGCTCCCGCTCAAGTTTTTCTTCTCGTCCGGCTTGTCCACGACTGGAGGGGAAGACGTCTCCGCGCGCGGGATCAAGGATCAGATTCAGAAGCTTGTAGAAGGCGAGGATTCCAAGAATCCGCTCACCGATCAGGCTATCGTCAACATCCTGCGCGAGAGCGGCGTGAACATCGCGCGCCGCACTGTGGCCAAGTACCGCGACCAGCTCGGCGTCCTCTCGGCGCGTATGCGCAAGCGCGTTTGAGCATGACGATCACGTCGCGCTCGCGGCCCAGCGGAGTCGTGACGCCGGCGGAGGAAGTAGCGTTGGCTCCATCCGCTGTAGTCGGCACCGGTGAAAACGTGGACGTTTCGGTGCTCGTCCCGGCGCATAACGAGGCCGAGAACCTCGCGCTCTTCATGGACCAGGCGCAGACTGCATTCCGCGCGGAGGGAGGACGGGCGCTGCGCTACGAGGTCGTCGCCGTGGACGACGGTTCCACAGATGAAACCTGGGATGTGCTTCAGTCGCTGGCGCAGCGTTACGAGTTTCTTGTGTTGGCCAGGCATCGGCGGCGCCGCGGCATCGCCGATGCGCTTCGCACAGGAGCGTTGCGGGCTCGCGGCGCCATCCTCGTCTTTTATCCCGCCGACCTGCAGTATCGCCCCGAAGACATCCCCCGGCTCGTGACTCCATTGCTGGCGGGGGAAGCCGACATGGTGACAGGGTACAAGCAGGGAGTCTACGAGAAGGCATTCGTCTCGCGCGTCTACAACGCCCTGAGCCGCGCGCTGTTCAAGCTTCCCGTGCGCGATCTCAATTCAGTGAAGGCTTATCGGCGCGAGATAATGGACGTCATTCCGGTGCGGCCCGACTGGCATCGGTATATGGTGGCCATCGCCGCCGCGGAAGGCTTCTCGGTGAGCGAGGTCCCAGTCCCGCTGTACCCGCGCCACGCGGGAAGATCGAAGTTCGGTCTCTCGCGCATCCCTGTGGGAGTTCTGGACATGCTGGCAGTGTGGTTCGAGCTGCGCTTCGGGCGTAAGCCGCTGCTGCTGTTCGGCTCGTTAGGCGCCGGTCTCTTCGCTCTCGGTGTGCTCATCGGGCTCGTGGCCGTGGCAGTGCGCTGGTTTGGAGGCGTCGGCTACCGGCCGCTCCTAACGCTTGTCGAGACATGTCTGCTGCTCGGCTCCATCTTTGTCGCGACCGGTTTGTTGGGCGAGCAGATCGCCGGCCAGCGAGCGCAATTGCGCGAGCTTCAGCGCCGCGTCGATGCGTTAGGTGATACTGACTCGGCGGAGCAATAGCGGGCAGTCCGCCGGCCGCGATGGCAGAATCCGGCAGGCGTGCGGTTTCCGTTCCGCTCCGCGTCATATTCCTCACACATTCGTATCCCCGCTGGACCGGCGACGCAGCCGGGTCGTTCTTGCTCATGCTGGCGCGCGCCCTGCGCGGCCTTAATGTGAGCGTGACTGTCGTCGCCCCCAGCGCCTCCGGCCTGGCGCAACGCGAGCTTATCGACGATGTGCCGGTGGAGCGGTTCCGCTACGCGCCAGGGCGTTGGGAGACTCTGGCCTATAGCGGCACAATGGCCGCGACTGTGAGCAGCTCGACGGCAGGGAAGATTGCACTCGCCGGTTATGTGCTTGCACAGAGCGCCGCAGCGCGCCGCGTCGCGCGCCGCGTAGCGGCGCATGTGGTGCACGCGCACTGGTGGTTTCCGGCCGGCTTGGTAGCGACGCATCTGGGCGGCGCCGCGAGGCGGCCGATAGTCACGACGCTGCACGGCAGTGACGTTAGGCTCGCCGCTGCCAGTACGCTCGGGCCCCGGCTGTTCCGCCGCGTTATGCTGCACAGCACTGTCGTGACGACGGTCAGCAACTGGCTCGCCGGCAGCGCGCGGAGCATGCTGCCTCAGCTCAAGTGCATCGTTGCGCCGATGCCGGTGGCCACCGCGCTCTTTGCCCCCGGCGCAGGAAGAGAAGCCGCAAGGATCCTCTTTGTAGGCCGCCTCAATGCGCAGAAAGGGTTGCAGCATCTCCTCGACGCTCTGGCGCTCATGACGTCCCCGGCGCGGCTCGACGTCATCGGAGAGGGCCCCGACCTGACCGCGCTGCAGGCCCGCGCAGCCACGTTAGGTCTGGCGTCGCGCATTACGTGGCACGGCAACCTTCCGCAGTCTCGCTTGCCTGACTTCTATCGCAGAGCCGGCGTCGTCGCGGTCCCGTCGACAGACGAAGGCCTCGGACTGGTGGCCGTCGAGGCGCAACTCTGCGCAACGCCCGTGGTTGCATTCGACTCCGGCGGGCTCCCTGACGTCATCGAATCCGGCGTCAGCGGCCTCCTCGTCACACCGGGAGACTCGCGCGCGCTCGCGGCCGCGCTCGACAGCATCCTGTCGGACGAGCAGCTGGCCGCCGCACTGGCCGCTGCCGGGCGGGCGCAGGCACTGCTGAAGTTCTCTCCCGAGGCGGCCGCCGCGCGTTATGCAGAGTTGTACCGCACCGCGGCTGGATATGCAACTGCCTAACCAGTGGCGCCGGCTCCGCGCCGTGGCGGCGCTGCTCTTCGTGGTGTTCGCCATCGTTGTCGTGGCGCGTCAGTGGGAGGACGTGCGTGCAGCAGCCGGGAACATGGACCTGCGATGGTTCTCCCTGGTGCTGGCCACGCTCACCGTGGCGCTGGCGTACCTGCTATTGATTGAAACGTGGCGGCGCACAGTGATCGCCTGGGGATCGCGCATCCAGTGGCGCGACGCAGCAGGCATCTGGTTCGTCTCGAACTTGGGTCGCTACGTCCCCGGCAAGATCTGGCAGATCGGCGCCATGGGTGTGATGGCCACGGAGCGCGGCGTGTCGCCGGTGGCCGCTACGGGTTCAGCCCTGGTCGTCAACCTTGTTAGCGTGATCGCCGGCCTCGTCGTCGTGATCGCGACAGGCGGCCGCGTGCTCGCTCGTTATGCAGGTGCTTGGACCGCATTCGGGCTCGTCCTGCTGGCCGCGCTCGCCGTGTTTCCGGTGGCGCTGCCGCTCGTGGCGCGCGTCGTCCGGCGCCTTACAGGGCGCGAGCTAGCACTCGGTGCGCTCCCGCCGCGCGCGCTCGCGGTGGCACTGCTGGGCACCACTGCCGCTTGGCTGCTTTACGGTTTTGCTTTCCGCTGGTTCGTTCAGGGTGTCGGCATCCCGCTACTGGGCGGACCTGCATCCTATACGGCAGCGTACACGTTCTCATATCTTTTAGGATACCTTGTGCTGCTCGTGCCGGGTGGGATCGGCGTGCGCGAAGGTGCCTTGGTGGCTTCGATGACGCAGCTCGGTCTCGCCTCGGTGGGCGAAGCGACGATCGTCGCCGTTACCTCGCGCCTCTGGCTAACGCTCCTGGAGGTAGCACCGGGTGCGACGCTACTGGCCTCCGCCGCGCTGCGGCGCAGCTCGCAGCCACTTCCTGATGACGGCGACTAGCGATACGGGACACGACACCGCACCGCGCCAGCCGCGTTATGCACGCAGCCTCGCAGCGCTCATCTTCGCTGGCTGTGCGCTCACGCTCGCGCACCCGGCCTTGCGCGGCCTCTTCCTCGTCAACCCATCGAGCGATCAGTATATCGCCGGATACGCATTCCGCGAGTTCGCCGCGCAGTCGCTGAAGAGCGGGGAAGGGTTCCCGCTATGGAACCCGTATCTATACGGTGGGATGCCGTACGTCGCCGCCATGCACGGCGACATCTTTTATCCGACGTTCCTGCTTCGGCTCGTGCTCCCGACCGATCTGGCGATGACGTGGGGCTTCATCGTGCATGTCGTGCTGGCGGGGTACTTCGCCTTTCTGTTCCTGCGCGTTCTGGGCCTGTCGTACTGGGCGGCGGTGATCGGCGGCATCGCGTACATGTTAGGCGGCAATGTGGCCGGCCTTGTGTCACCGGGCCACGACGGCAAGCTGTTCATCGCCGCGCTCACGCCGCTCGCGCTCTACCTCCTCGTCCGGTTCGTGCGCGACGGGCGGCTCTGGGCCTGGGGGTTGTTGGCGATCACCGTCGGGCTCGCGGTGCTCTCACCGCACCCGCAACTGCTGCAGTACATGTTGCTAAGCGGCGGCGCCTTTGCCCTCGTCCTGGGCTTCAGTGACATCGGCGGGGCCAGGCTGGAACGGCGTGTGGCCGTGCGGCGCCTGATATTCGCGTTAGGCGCCGTATTGCTGGGCGGACTCATGGGCGCCATTCAGTATCTGCCGGTGACCGAGTACGTCGACTGGTCGCCGCGCGCCGGCGGGAAAAAAGGCTGGGAGCACGCCATCTCCTACTCCATGCCGCCGGCGGAGCTGATCAATACGTACCTCCCCCAGTTCAGCGGGATACTGGAGCGCTACTGGGGAGAGAACGGCATCCACCTGCATAGCGAATACCTCGGCGTCACGGTCATGCTGCTGGCAGCGCTCGCCTGGAGCCGCAGGCTCGCGGCGACGCAGCGCCGCATCATGTGGTGGGCCACCGGAACGCTGATCGTCGCCGGTCTCTGGGCGTTAGGCGGCAATACGCCGTTCTACCGCGTCGTGTATGCCGTTGTGCCGGGCACCAAGTTCTTTCGCGCCCCGAGCATCATGCTCTACGTCGTGCAATTCTCGATTGCCGTGCTGGCGGCGCTTGGCGCCGAGCGCGCGATAAGAGGGGATGTGACACGCCGCTATATGATCGGGTGGGCCGTTTTGGCACTGGCCGTCGCCGCCCTCGCAAGCGCAGGAGGCCTAACGAGCGTGGCCGTGACAGTCGCCGATGCGACCCAGGCTGACAGAGCCATCGCCAACAACAGTGCGCTGATCGCCGGTGCCTGGCGCAGCGCCCTCTTCGTCGGCCTCACGCTCGCACTGCTATTGCTGATCGTGCAACGCCGCGTCGGCGCCGTTCAAGCAGCCGCCGGCCTCGCGGCTGTAGCCGTGCTCGACCTCTGGAGCATCGAGCGCCTCTACTGGCGCTTCAGCCCTCAGGCGAGCCAACTGTTCGCGCCGAATGACGTCACACGCTACCTCGACAGGCTCGACCAGCCTGCCAGAGTGATCGCCGCACCTCTCGGAGAGATGACGGCGCAGCGCGATCCGTATCTCGGTGCCTCGATCCGCGGCGGCGACGGCCTCATGGTCCACGACCAGCGCGTCACGTTAGGCTACCACGGCAATCAGCTCGACCGCTACGACGTGCTGGCCGGCGTGGCTTCAGGCTATCAGCAGATCGGGAATCCGAACTTCTGGGCGCTCAGCAACTCGCGCTTCTTTCTGACTAACCTCGACTCGCTGCCGATCCCCGGTGCCGTGCGCGTGGTCGGGCCGGTCCCGTCGCCGGCCGGGACGCCGCTCTCCCTGTTTGATCTGCCGGGAGAGCAACCCTTTGCCTGGGTCGCTCCGGTCATCGTCAAGGCCGATGACGAATCCGTCCTCAATACCCTGTTGGATCCGCGCTTTGACGTTAGGCGGGCTGCCCTCTTCGCCCCGAACGCCGCAGTGGCGGGAGAGCAGGTTAGCGCACTCCCCGAGCCGCTCGCCATCGACGTGCGCGTCAGCGACTATGAACCCGGCCGCTTCGCCGTCGAGCTGAGCCGGCCCGCGCCGAATGGGTCGGCGCTGGTAGTCTCGGAGAACTTCTATCCCGGCTGGTCGGCGCGAGCGGACGGCACGCCGGTGAGCGTGTGGCGCGCGGACATGTCACTCATGGGAGTCGCGCTCCCGCCTAACGCACGACGCCTGGAGTTCACCTTTTCGAGCCCCCCGTTCGAGCGCGGCCGCGCCATCACTCTGATCGCGTTCGCTGTGGCTCTTGCAGCAACGCTAGCCGGATACTTGCGCCCGCTGAGCCGTGGAGGGGCTCCGCGTGAGTCCTGAACGCGCCCTCGTCATCGTCCCCACCTACAACGAGCGCGAGAACATCGAACGCCTTGTAGACGCCGTCCTGTCTCAGAATCCGTGCATCGATGTTCTCGTTATCGACGACGGCTCCCCTGACGGGACGGGAGGGCTTGTCGACGACATCGCTGCCGGCACGCCGCGCGTCCATGTCTTGCATCGAGCGAGCAAGCTGGGACTGGGAACTGCCTACGTGGCCGGCTTCAAATGGGCACTCCAGCGCTCCTACGATTACGTCTTCGAGATGGACGCCGACTTCTCACACGACCCGGCCCATCTCCCAGAGTTCCTCGAGAGCGTGCGGGAAGCCGACCTCGTCCTGGGATCACGCTATCGCGACGGCCGCGTCACGGTAGTCAATTGGCCCGTTGGCCGATTGCTCCTAAGCTACTTTGCCAACGTGTACGCCCGCGTCGTCACCGGCCTTCCACTCTTCGATGCGACGGGCGGCTTCAAGTGCTTCCGGCGGACTGTGCTCGAAGCTATCGACCTGGATGACGTGAGATCTAACGGGTACGCCTTTCAGATCGAGATGAGCTTCCGGGCCTGGAAGAGAGGATTCAGGATTGTGGAGATCCCGATCGTTTTCGTCGACCGGACCGAGGGGACCAGCAAGATGTCGAAGAAGATCGTGCGCGAGGCGGTCTGGATGGTGTGGAGGCTACGATGGTGGTCGATCGCGCGACGAGTATGAGTGACGCAGTCGGGAGCGCCGCACTGCGGCGTCTGCGCTTTTGGAAGCTCACCGGATCGGGGAACGATTTCGTCTTCTTCGATGCGCGCGGCGGGCCGCCTGAGGCGGTTGGTGAGTATCTGTCAGCAGCGGCATTCATCGACGCCGTGTGCGATCGGCGAAAGGGCATTGGCGCGGACGGCATCGTGCTCCTGGAGCGACCTGTGGAACCGGACGAGCGCTACAGCATCCGATACTTCAACCGTGACGGCTCTCTTGCCGAGATGTGCGGCAATGCCGCGCTCTGCAGCGTTAGGCTCGCTGACGTATTGGGAGTAGTTAAGTCAGGAGCGCGCAGGCGGAAGGAGAAAGCGCAGGAAGGGGAAGGGGACGGGGACGGGGACGGGACGCGCTTCACCTTTCACACAACGTCTGGAAAGCTCGTCGGGCAGCTCACGGGGGACGCCGCCGATCCCGAGATCGAGATGCCGGCACCGACCGAGGTTGCCGCGGAGCATGACATCACGCTCATGCGTGACGAGGAACGCATTGGTTTTGCGCGAGTTGGGGTGCCTCACCTCGTGCTGCGCGTGAAAGACATCTCTGACGTAGATGTTGGTGCGAGGGGGCGCGAGCTGAGAAGCCACAAAGGCCTGCGCGATGGTGCCAATGTCAACTTCGTAGCTCCTGCGGATGCGAACTCGTGGGCGATGCGCACGTACGAGCGCGGTGTCGAGGCTGAGACGTTGGCTTGCGGTTCGGGAGCGGTGGCTGTTGCCTCGCTGCTCGCGGCGTGGCACGAAGTCAGTCCTGGCGCTCCGGTCACAATCACCACCAGCAGCGGCCGCTCAGTACAGGTGTCGTGGATAGCTAGCGGCCAGCGGATTGTCCCGTTCCTTCAGGGCGAGGGGCGCTTGGTTTTCGAAGGGACCGTAATCGACCTGGCTCCGAGTCGAGCCTTGAGCACTTGGCCTTAAATCATCACGCAGCCA
>JBQTJS010000315.1:0-21143 GCA_052386875.1 Gemmatimonadaceae bacterium | reverse complement strand
TTGGCCAAGTAGGCGCGCGGGAGTCCCCTCACTGCGGCGTCGCTCACTGCGGTGTCGCGCGCTGAGTGCGCGTGCGCCTGTACGCGGTTGCCGTCCGGCATCCCGGCGGGAGTTCCATCGCCGAGTCGGGAGCGGCTGGGCGGCACCGGCAGGTCCGCTGCTACTTCACCGTTCTGCGGGGGCCGCGGCGGCGAGGGCTTCGCTTCCAGGCGGGCGATGCCGCTAACGTAGGGGACAACGGGGGCAGCGGCGCGCGGCGGTTCTACAGCCATCACCGACGCCCGACCACCGGAAGATCCCGGAGCCGCGTGACTGCCGGAGCAGGGACATCCCACTGCTGGGGCGACATCGATCAACACGTGCTCGCGCCACACTAGAGTCTGTGCGAGGTCGGCAGCGAAACTCGCCTTCGTAACTTCGCGCAGCATGCGACCATCGCCGCTACGCCACAACGCGTCCTGCGACGGCGAGCCTCCCGGCAACGAGGACCAGCGGCGCCGGTCCGGTGGGACCACCGAGTCGAAAACGGTTGGCAAGTCCCTAACGAGGATGCCGCGCTCGTCCAACCAGCGGATGACTTCATCCGGCGTGTAATGCGCGTCAATCGCCGGATCCGCGGCTGCGGGACAAGCGCCGAAATAACTGACGTGGACCGAGCGCGGTGAAAAGGCTTGGCGGACATAACGAGCCGCAGCGACCGGAGGCGCGACGCACGCCACCATGTACGGCTCCAGGTGCGCACCGGAGGCGCGCAACCGCTCCGCGACCAACGGGCATGTGCACTGGATAACCGGCTCTCTTGCACGCCCAGCGGCTTCCTCGAGAACGGCGTGCGCGACAAGCTCATCCCCCCAGCTCGCGGGGATTACGATGTCGAAGCCAAGCGCGTGACAGGCGTGCGCGAGCTGAACCGGGGTCGCCGGCAGCGTCGCGAGCACCATGTCGTTGCCTATGATGGCGAGCGAGATTGGTGGCGAAGCCCGCAGACTAACAGAGAATTCGGCGCGCGCGGCTGGTTGCGAAGATCAGGTGAATGCGCGCGTACTCACCGGACCGGGGGGCTGGGCTCGGTATATTGGCACGATAGCAACGTGAGTGCCATCACATTTTTCTGTCGAGCATCTGTTTCTACTCCCCCGGCAGAATCTGCCCAGTAGCGCGTGATCAGCGCAGTAATCGCCCTCTTGACTGTAGCTGGAGGGCTCGCTGTGGTGCGGGCGATCGTATGGCGCCGCGCGGTGCGCAGCGTCGCGAGGAAGCTCCCGTTAGGTTCCGACGGAATCGTCATTGGAGCCGAGTCGCTGCTTTTTGCGAGTGACACGGGCGAAGGGCGGAGGCGGGCGGGTGAGATGAGGGAGAGAGGGCGGGGGGAGGGGCGGGCTCGAGCTGCTTTGCTGTTGCACGGCTTCGGCGACACACCACAATCTCTGCAGCCGCTTGCGGCGGGATTGAGCGAAGCAGGCTGGCTGGTATCAGCTCCGCTACTTCCGGGGCACGGCCGCACCCTCGCTGCTTTCGCGGCGAGCCGCGCCGCGGACTGGCTGCTCGCTGCGGAGCGCGCTTACGATGAGCTGAGGGGCGTGTCCGCCACAGTCGTTGTGTGTGGGCAGTCGATGGGAGCGGCGCTCGGCGTGCGGATCGCTGCTAAGCGCGATATCCGTGGACTGGTGCTCCTCGCTCCTTATCTCGTGCTTCCCACGAGCGCGCGTGCGGCCGCCGCATTCCATCGTTTGGTGGGTCTCGTCCTACCGGCCTTCAGCACGAGCGATGCAAGGTCGATCCTGGATCCCGCGGCTCGGCGTCAATCGAAGGCGTATGGCTTCACGACCCCGCGTCTACTGGCCGAGCTGAAGAGGATCGTGGACGACGCCGGCGGCAATCTCGAACGTGTGCGTGCGCCGACACTGATCGTGCATTCACGGACCGACAACCGCATTAGTGCCGAAGCTGTGGCGGCAGCTGTGGCTCGGATCGGGCACGCGGCGAAGGCTGTGCACTGGCTCGAGGGATCGGGCCACGTTGTGGCGGTGGATTACAGGCGCGGCGAGGTTGTGGAGGCCGTCGTGAAGTGGCTCGACGCCATGGCCACGACCCGATCGGGCGTCGGCGGCGGTTCGTTAGGCGGGACGCGCGAAACGCCGGCTCAACCAGTACGCGATGCCTGAAGGGGATAGGCACGCGCGCTCGTGCAGGTCAAGCCGGCGCTCGTGCCACAGTATACCCGGCACGCTGTGCGACGATCCACTCAAGCGGCGCTTCTTTCCGCCTCGGCTGTAAGCCATGTTTCCTATGAGAAAGTACCGGTTTCCCTTGAGAGGTTCGGCATGCCAGAAGTGACGTGCAGCAGATGCGCGAACGTCCGCGCAGGGTTCGAACGGCCACCTTTTCCCGGCGCTGTCGGCGCCCGGATCGTGGCGGAGATATGTCAGGTGTGCTGGGCGGATTGGGTGAAGCAGCAGACCATGCTGATCAATCATTACGGACTCAACGTTATGGAGTCACAAGCGCGCGCCTTTTTGACGCGCAACATGCAGGCTTTCCTGTTCAAGGCCGGCGCGGGCGAAGACGTCGATACCAGCAAGCAGGGGACGATTTCGTGGTAGCCGCGCGAGCGAGGCGCTCGTTAGGCGCCGTCCTGCTGCTGCTCCCCTTCGCCTGCGTGCCGCCGAGTGTGGTGAGCCGGGCCGCTCCTCCTTCCGCGGGCCCTCGGGCTTCGGCGACATCGCTCGCTTGGGCCGACTCGGTATTGGGCAGCCTGACGCTGCGCGAGAAAGTCGCGCAGCTGGTCTGGCCCTGGGTGCTGGGCGACTATGTCCCCGAGGCGAGCAGCGAATGGCAACGCCTGGAACGGCATGTAACGGAGGACAGGGTGGGCGGCATAATCGTGTCCGTCGGCTCGCCGACCGAGATAGCCGCCAAGGTCAATGCGCTGCAGCGTGTCAGCGCATTGCCGCTGCTTGTCAGCGCCGACCTCGAGACCGGCGTAGGGTTCCGCGCGCGCGGCGGATACTTCCTTCCCAACGCCATCGATCTTGGCGGAGCGACCTCATTCCCGTGGTTGATGGCCCTGGGTGCTTCCAACGATTCCGCCCTCGCCTACGAGATGGGACGCATCACAGCCGTGGAGGGACGCGCGTTAGGCATTCACGTGGCATTCGGTCCAGTGCTGGACGTGAATAACAACCCGGCCAATCCCGTCATCGGAGCGCGTTCGTTCGGCGAGGACCCTGCCCGTGTTGCTCGCTTGGGCGTGGCACAAGTGCGCGGCTTGCAGGAGCACGGCATGCTCGCGACAGGGAAACACTTTCCAGGGCACGGCGATACGGAGATCAACTCGCATCTCGATCTGCCGACTGTGCCCGTCAGCCGGGCGCGCTTGGACTCGATCGAACTCGTCCCGTTCAGAGCGGCGATCGACGCAGGATTGGGGGCGATGATGACATTTCACGGCGTCATGCCTGCGCTGGATAGCAATCCAGTCCCCGCCACGCTGTCGCGGCCCGTGCTGCTGGATCTCTTGCGCAATGACCTCGGGTTCGAGGGACTGATTGTAACCGACGCGATGACAATGGAGGGAGTCATCAAGCAGTTCGGTCCGGCTGAATCGAACAAGCGAGCGATCGAAGCGGGAGCGGACATACTATTGATGCCGGTGGACGTGCGCGGCGCCATCGATGCCGTGGTCGCCGGTGTCGCCGAAGGGCGTTACGACGAAGCGCGTATCGACCGCTCCGTGCGGCGCGTGCTCGCGCTCAAAGCCGGGTACTCACTGCCACGATCGCGGACAGTCGACCTGGTGAACGTCCGTCGCGTGGTGGGAGACAGCGAGCACGTCGCAATAGCGACTCGCGTGGCCGAACGCGGCATCGTGCTGGCAAAAGACGTCATGTCAAATGTTCCCATTGTGAATGCTGGACGCCAGCAACGCATCATTGCGCTCACGTATGCTCGGCGGGCGGACCTCGGTGCCGGCACCGCATTCAACAGTTATTTGCGCGCGCGCATTCCAGCGCTCCAAACCGATGCTGTGATTGCAGATGATCTGAGCGCGAGCTTCGACCGTTTGCGGGAGAAGGTTCAGTCAGCTGACATCGTGATCGTGAGCAACTACGTGAATGTGACGTCGGAGACGGCGACAGCCAGTGTGGCATCGAGCTTTGCAGATTTTGTGAACACGCTGGCGCGCGAAAGAGAGAATCGAGGTGTGATCGTTGCGACCTTCGGAACGCCGTATCTCTTGCAGCAGGTTCCGGAAGTTTCGACGTATTTGATTGCGTGGGGCGGCCATGCTGTTTCGCAGCGTGCCGCGGCAAGAGCGTTGCTTGGCGAGATCGACATCAGCGCGACACTACCGATCTCCATCCCGCCACTGCTGACGATCGGTGCAGGCGAGCGTCGTTCGGCCATGTTGACGCATTAGTTGGTGCGCGTCATATTGTCGCGCCGCTGATGGCATGGCCCCGCCAAGTTGACGGGCTCTTGACATAAGTAGCAAAACGCTACTAATTCGCGTCCTCAATGCGCGAGCGCTCAGCTCCGGCGCCGACGCGACCCATCCCGCGCCGCGCGCCATTCACAGTCGACGTAGTTCTCTTCGCACCACGCGGCAGACAACTGATGGTGCTGCTCAGTAGCGCTGCACCTTCACACAAGAAGCGGCGATCGATGTTGCCGTGCGACGCGCCGCGCAACGGAGAGTCCTTCGAGCAGACGGCCGATCGCCTGATGCGCGCAGTCGCACGATCCGACGTGGCGTGGTACCAGCAGGCCGGCGCCTTCGGCCATGGGAAGCGCCATGTCGTGGACGCGGGTTTGTCGGTCGCCTTCGTCGGCGTTGTTCCGGCCGGCATTGCGGCGCGTGCGGGGTATGTCTGGCATCCGGCCAACGATCTATCGGGGCTCGTTCCGCGGCAGCGAGCCATGGTCGAGGCTGCTCTCCTGCTGATACGCGAGCGCCTGGACTATGCGCCGGTGGCATTCCGGCTCCTCTCGAGCGAGTTCACGCTGAGCGAGCTGCAGCAGACCTATGAGATGCTCCTGGGGCGCCGGCTCCATAAAGCCAGCTTCCGCCGCTCGCTGCAAGCCGCGTGGCTGGTGGAACCCACAGACGAATGGCGGACCGAAGGACGTGGCCGCCCGGCGCAGCTCTTCCGTTATGCGCCAAGACGGCGCCGTGCGGATCGACGCGGAGTGCGCTTCGATCTGTTGAAACAAGTCCACGCTCTGCGGTCCAAGGTCTGACACGCTCGTTACCGGCCCCCTACTTGACCGTCTGGTGTATTAGTTGCAAGGTGTTAATTACACAAAAGTACGGGACCGGTGATGCTGGCCTATCTCGAGTCTCTGTGTACGGCCCTGGTTGCTCGCGAGACTCAGGAAGTTCTCAGACTGCTGAGACATCCGCTCGCGAATGCGCTGCCCGCGGATGTGCGCGACGAAGCTCTTACGATCGCGCGTGGCGGCGCGCGCACGTTCGTCGCCCCTATTCACACTCTGCGGCTGTATCATCAGACGGCGCATTTATTGGGTGTGTCGGATGACCCCGGCGCACGACTTAGGAAAGCAGCGGCGGCTCAGGCTGGCGCCGATCAGATAGAGCTGCCGCTCGATCGCGTCGCCGCGCGTTAGGTCGCGACGGCTGTTGCCGCCGTCAGCGGCTACTCTGGAACGACTTCACTATCAGACCCGGAATGGAAGCCGGGTCTTTTTGTTAGAAACGTGGGCGGCCGTCAGCTTGCGACCTAAGCAGCGCCTTGGCGATGGCAATGTTGTCCCCCGCGATCTCGAGCAGCTGGCGGAAGACTCCTTGGGCCGAGGGCCCCGTGGCCACAGCTACGATCGGAGGAGTGTGTCCGTCGCGCCGCGTGGGGTCGGTCCGCCGCTCGACTGTGACGACGGCGCGATGCATCTGCTCGTCTCCGGCCGACTGCTCCTGAGACTCGATGTTCACGAAGCCGCCGCCGGGGAGATTCCGCCTATAAAGCGTACGCCGCGATAGAGGAGGCACGACTACAGCACACTCCAGGCTGTTGCTAACTGTCTAAATAGGCATTGAGTGGTTGCTAAAGGAGGAGCGCCGAATGCCTGCGAACGCTCCTCCACTAACGCTAAAGGGTCGAGCGCGGCACTCCTATACTTCAGCTTTGGTAACGTCGGCCGCCTGAGGCCCCTTCTGACCCTGAACGATCTCGAATTCGACCTTGTCGCCTTCCGCGAGTGATCGGAAGCCACCCATTTGGATGGCGCTGAAGTGGACGAAGACGTCAGGTCCGCCCTCTCTGGCTATGAAGCCGTAGCCCTTGGCGTCGTTGAACCACTTCACAGTGCCGTTGATCCGTGCCATAGCAGAAAATCCTCTTCCCCGTGAGGGGCTGGCAATCGAACTGTCCCACCTGCGCTGCCAGGTCTCGCGGGCAGGAAAAACAACTGCGCGCATGGCTCAGTGCGAGCCGTGCGCGCAGGCGACTAAATGCAAGAATCGGGTTGTATCTACAGAGCGGCTGCGGCCGCCTTGAGGTTTAGCAGCTAGACCTAAGCGGCCCCGGCGATATAGCGAGCCAATCTCCCGCAGCTTTCGCAGCGCAGGGTCACGTGCGACAGGGGTGTAGGTGGAGACGCGGCGGGACTCCGCTCGATTGGTCCAGAACAAGATGGACAGCTCAAAGGTGCCCCGGTTCGGTCGCTCGCGATCAGATGAAGTGCCTGTGCCGGATTGTACGTCGCCGGACGTGGCTTGCGCATGAGACCTCCAATCGAAATCACGTTCGTTACAAGGTGCGCACGATTCCAGGCGTAATCGCGCCATTCGAGCGCCACCTGCGTCGCCTCTGCTAGCGGCGAGCTTTCGAGCGATTTGTGCCGTGCCTTCGCGCAATGACTAACTCTCCGCAACGCGGCGTTCGGGGGGCAACCCGCAACATCCTGCTTCCCCGGTTTAGACGCGCCGTACCGACTCGATGCCCGCACGCGGAGACCAACCGGTGAACGCGTATCGCGGCCCGAGCGTTGTACGCGCTCGCTACGTCAAGGTTCCCTTAGTGCTTGCGGCTCGCTGTGACGCATGCCACGCAGGTAACTCTCGACTTGAAATATAACCAGGTTGGGAAGGGCGATTCAGACCCGAATCATTAGGTTTCGAAGACGACGTCGCCGGCCATGTCTACCCCCAGCTCACTTTCATGGCCGCAGATACCGCACGCACGTGTAATGTGCCAAAGCGCTTTGAACTCGTCCTGGTAGGACTTGGGCGCCGGGCGGACGGCGATCTTTTTGAAGGAATACTCACGGCAGTTCGCGCAGGCATGAGCCCTTGCTATACGCTCAGCGCGCTGGAGTGAGATCGGACGAGCGGGCGTCACTCCCCCGGCCGCTCCCCGCCACTGCCGAGTCTTGCAGACGCCTTCGGGGCGGGGCTCTTGGCCTCGGAGTTACTGGGCCCGGGGCTCGCACGCAGCAGCTCGCGGAGTCCACCTAACGCGCCCATTACGCCGGCGGCCTCCGCGGGGAGGAAGATCGTCGTCCCTTTTCCCTGAGTAAGTGCAGGGAGGTTCTCAAGGTACTTCTGCCCCAGCAGGTACATGCCGGCTTGATCCGGCGGGAGGGCAGAGGCGATGCGGCGGATGGCTTCAGACTCCGCCTCAGCGAGCTTGATGCGTGCTTCGGCGTGGCCGGTTGCGCGGAGCACGGCCGACTGGCGCTCGCCTTCGGCGCGCAGGATCTGTGATTCTCGGACCCCTTCGGCCTCGAGGATCGACGCGCGCTTGGTTGCCTCGGCCTGCGTCACTGTTGCCCGGCGCTCACGCTCGGCGCGCATTTGCAGCTCCATGGACTGCTGGATGTCGTGCGGCGGCTCGATGGCTTGCAGCTCGACTCGTGTTACGTCGACTCCCCAGCCTAACGAGGCTTCCTCGATGACCTCGCGCATGCGCCGGTTGATAACCTCGCGGCTCGCGAGCGTCGAATCCAGCTCCATCTCGCCGACGATATTGCGCAATGTTGTCCGCGTTAGGGTCTCCAGGGCATACGGCAGGTTTTGCACCGCGTACGTGGCCTTCTGCGGGTCCGCAACACGGTAGTAGATGACCGCATCTATATCGATCGTCACGTTGTCTTTCGTGATCACCGGCTGGCTCGGAAAATTGAGCACCTGCTCGCGCAGATCGATGCGCGCTGTCGAGCCGGACGTGACCCTCTTGATGCCCGTCACGTCGCTCTCGAAGTAACGCACATCCAGCGTGCGTGGCCGCTCGACAAACGGAATCAGGAAATTCAGCCCCGACCGTGCCACGCGATGGAATCGCCCGAGGCGTTCCACAACGATGACTTCAGCCTGACCGATGATCTTGATCGATCGACCGAGGACATAAAGTGCAAGAACCGCCAGGATTGCGGGGATTAGCAACATGATCTGAGCCGCGTGATTTAGGGGCGGCTGATTGTACTTCGGAAACGCACCGGCAAGCCAGCCCTCGGAGCGATCCTTCGGTCAACCGGACCTATGGCTTCCAGTCTGCTACGAAGATGTTTGTCTCGCCTGGTTGGACGGCGTTGCGGTTCGATGCCCACAGCAGCTTGCTACCGTCGGGACTGAACATCGGGAAGCCGTCGAACTCTCCGTGTGTGGTGATCTGTTCCAGGCCGGAGCCATCGGTTTTCACGAGAAAGAGGTCAAAGTTCCGCGATCTCGGGTTCCGGTAGTTCGAGGAGAAGATGATCCGTTCGCCACCGGGGGTCCACGAGGGGCCGAAGTTCGCCCCACCCAGACGAGTGATCTGGCGCTGTCCCGTCCCGTCGGCGTTCATCACAAACAGCTCGACCCTGCTCGGACGGACCAGCCCCTGCTTCAGGAGGTCACGGTACTGAGCGAGTTCGGAGGAATCGGCCGGGTGGTGTGCGCGGTACGCGATTTTCGAGCCGTCGGGGGACCACCAGGCGCCACCGTCGTAACCCGGAGTTGTGGTGAGCCGGCGGAGCCCGCTGCCATCGAGATGCATCACGTAGATGTCGAGATCGCCGTCCTTGAGCGACGTGAACACGACACGCTTTCCGTCCGGTGAAACGACCGACTCCGCGGTATACACATTGAAGTTCGTTAGGCGTCGCAGATCCGATCCGTCGCGCTCGACCGAGTACAGGTCGAAGCGATCCAGGGGCCACACATAGCCGCGCGACGGGTCAGGCCGCGGCGGACAAGTGGAGTCGTGTGCATGCGACGAGGCGAACAGCAGCCGATTGCTCTGCGGTATGAACCAGCCGCACGTTGTCTTGCCCAGTCCATTCGATATGCGCCGCAAACCCGATCCGTCTGCACGCATAACGAACTGCTGGTCGCAGTCCATCCCGGGGAGCGTTGACTGAACCGTGATCCATGCTCCATCCGCGCTCCAATACGCTTCGGCGTTCTGCCCCCCGAAGGTCAGCTGGCGGATATTCGCGAGGCGAGGTTCAGCGACCTGCGCGGCACGCGGGTCCTCGCGGGATTGTGCAGCGGCTGATAACGAAGCCGCCGCCACGAAGGCGGCGGCCACGGTCAATCCTGCGTACATCGCGGGTGGGCCTACCTCTTCGTCGGTGACGCCAGGGCGAACAGGTCCCGCTGCGTCTGTCCTTTGCGCAACAAGTCCAATGCTGTGCGCAGCTGCACGTCGTCCGCCAGAGTGCGGCGATGCGCAGTCGAATCACCAAAGGTGACACGTGCTATCGATTGCTCCAGCAAGCGATCGATGTAGCGGGGGACGGCGTTGTAGGATGAGCGGTCGATGTCGATCCCCTTTGATTGCATCCGCCGCAAGTACTCATCGCGCCACTCGGGCTTCACGGAAAAGTCCTTGGTCACTTGGGGCTTCAGCTCCAGGGCAAGGTCGTAGCGCACGACGTACATCTCCTGGTTTTTCGGTGCCACAGTCTTGCGGAACTCCTGCTCCGCCGTGGTGAAGGTGTCAGGCCTAACGACTAGATCGGGCGTAATGGCGCCCCCGCCGTACACGACGCGCCCTCCATCGGAACGGAACTGCGGCCGGGCTCTGCGAGCCGAGTCAGTCTCGATAGTGTCCAGCACCTCGGCGATCTGAGCGTCCTGGCCGCTCTTGCGTTCACGCTGGATCGAGCGACCACTTGGCGTATACCATTTCTGCGTGGTCATCTTGAGAGCGTAGCCACCCTCGAGGTTGAAGAGGGTCTGCACCAGCCCTTTGCCGAACGACGTGGTGCCGATGATCAAGGCGCGATCATGATCCTGCAACGCACCGGCAACGATCTCCGATGCCGACGCAGTGAACTGGTCGGTGAGTATGACCAGCGGCAGTGACGGAGCGATTGGGCGCTGGCGAGCGACGTAGATCTGAGGCTCGACATTGCGGCCACGCACGCTGACGATCTCCTGCCCCTGACTGAGGAAGAGATTGCTCATCTCGAGCGCCTGCTCGAGGTAGCCCCCAGGATTGCTGCGCAGATCGAGCACCAGGCCCTTCATCCCGTCACTTGTTAGGCGGCGGATTGCGGCGCTCACCTCGCGTGAGGCCGTTTCATTGAAGCCGTCGACCTTGATGTAGCCGATATCGTTGTCGTAAATCAGTGCGTGGCGTACAGCCGGCACGTGAATGATTGCCCGCGAGAATGTGGCGCGGATCGGCTCGGCGACGCCGGGGCGCGCGAAGCTCACGTGCACCTTGGTGCCTGGCACACCGGTGATCCCTTCCGATACCCGGCGGCTCGTCCAACCCCGCGTTCCTATCGAGTCAATCCCGACAATCAAGTCGCCCTCACGGATGCCGGCCTGCTCGGCGGGCGTACCTGGGAAGACCTTGCTTACGATGACGCCTTTACCGGGCTGCTCCTCGATCTGCATTCCGATGCCACCATACCGGCCGCCGGTGTTCTTGGTGAATTCCGATAGCTGCTTTGGCGTGAGTAGCTCGGAGTACGGATCCTGAAGCTGGGAGACGAGGCCACGGGCCGCCTTCTCGTAGAGGTCCGGTGACTGTACGGAGTCGACGAAGCGGTGCTGGACGAGATCGAGGACCTGTCCAAACAGCCTTCCGCCGTCGGCCGCCCCCCGATCCTGTAGCACGAAGGCCCCTGTAACCAGCGGAGCGATCACAGCAGTAGCGAGCGCTGCCTTTTTGAACCGAGTCATGAACACCTGCCAGATGTGAGAGCTGCGGGAGTTCAGATACGCAGACTACAGCGAGTCTGTTCCGCAACACTAAGGTCGCAAGGACACTGCCAGACTATCAACAGTTGCAACAAGATAAGTCCCGAGGACGCTTTCAACGGTTGACTTATGGCGGCGTCGGCCCGGCACGTGGTGCGAGCACGTAGTCGACGATCCACCCTTCCTCATCCTTGGTGACACGCACGTCGCGCACGATACCGGAGGCAAGGAGCATCTCGTGCGCCGGCTGGAGAACACGCTGTAGGTGCGATGGATATCGCTGCAGTAGAGGGAGCTGTTCGGCGAGAGACTCCAGCGAGGACCGCCATGTCGCCACGCGGTTCGCCCGTGCGACTTCGAGGAGGCGGTAGAGGCGCCGCGCGACGGGGGATGGAAGCGAATTGTAGTGCTGAACGGAAAGAGCGGAGGTGAATCCCGAACCGATATTTGCGCGGATCATTGGTGACAGGGTTACTGTTGCGTCGCCGGGTTCGGGGGAGGCGAAGGCAGGAAAGAGGGCGAACTGGTCACGATCGCCGAGGCGTCGCCGATCGATGGAGAGCGACGACAGGATGCTAAAGCGTCCCTCGAACGGGGTATTGAGCGAAGTATTCCAGTAGCTTTTTGAGGACTCGAGCGAGGTTCGCAGGAGGCGGTTGAGCGCGGCGCGCAACTGCTCGTACGTCCGACCGTCGGCGCGGCGGCCGATGGATCTAAGAAATGAATGGAGGGTGAACGAGACTGTCCCTTCGGGCGGGGATCCGGCGTCGACGTAGCGCCGGCAGAGCTCGATGTAGACGTCCTGGTCGAAGGTTCCAGGGAGGCGATCGCCAGGGCTTGGGAGGACGCGCCAACGGCCGCCGTGCTCGGGCCTGTAACTGATGGCCGCATCGTCGGCCGAGTCGCTGAGCCGGAAGACGGGGAGCGCCTCCAGGGCGCGATCGAGGGGGATGACGCGCGCACCTGTGCGGCGCGGCGCGGCGTGTGACATGGCGCGAAGGTGCGCCGAGTCTGCTCGTAAGGCAAGTGTCTCGTCAGGCATCCAGCCGCAGGATTTGCCCCGTTATGGAGTGCGCAGCCGACGAGCAAAGGAAGAGCGTGAGGTCGGCGACGTGTTCGCGCTCGACATAACGCGCTGTGCTTCCCAGCGCCTGCTCATTGGTCGCGGTGCGGATGGCACTTGGCGCGAGCGCATTGGCGCGGACACCGTGGGGGAACTCCTCGGCGGCAATGGCGCGCATAAGAGCGGCCACGCCGGACTTGGCAGCGGCGTAGGCGGCCATGCCGGCGGCGGAGCTGGCGGCAAGCGCCGCCACGGAACTGAAGTAGACGATGCTCGCCGAGCCGCGGCGGATGAGCGGCAGGAGGGCACGCGTCGTTAGGTACGCGCTGGTAAGGTTGACGCTCAGCTGCTGCTGGAACTGGACCGGATCGCTGTCGGCCACCGATCCGCTCAACGCGAAGCCGCCGGCCAGGCAGGCCAGGGCATTTATACCGTTAGGTGCGACGCCCGAGATGTCTTGCGCCAGCGCGGCCACCGAGGCGACGTCGCTGAGGTCGCACGGAAAGGCGCGGACGACGGCGCCTAACGAGGAGAGCTTGGCCACATGCCATGCCAGGGAATCGCTGTCACGCCCGACGAGCACCAGCTCCGCCCCGGCGTCGGCGAACGCGCGTGCCACCACCTCACCTACCTGTCCCGGCTTCCCCGGTCCCGTCACCACTACGACGCGGCCGGTGAAGTCGGCGCTCACCGGGATTCGGCTCGCGCCAATGCCGTGCGCAGTGCCTCGCGCATCGCGACGACGGCTTCGGCGTGCGCGGCGACCGCATCTTCGCGGACGTGCAGTTCCACTCCGTTGGCTATGAGTACGCGGCGCCAGGGGACGACCGGCTCGTCGTCGTGTTGAGCCGCTGCCGGCGTCCCAGTCAAGAGCGCCGGCGCAAGAGACTGAGCCACACGTCGCTCGAGCGCGTCACCCGTCAGTTCGTGCATCTCGCGCTTGATGGCGTCGAGCGTTAGGCCTTCGCGCTGCCGCAGCTTTATGGCAAGCAGCTGCAGAAAGTGACGATAGTTGTACGTTGCGGCGGTCCCTGCACCTTCAGGCCGGTCGAGGAGACGATGCGCGACGTAAAAGCGAACGGCGCGGGCCGATGGAGTTACGCGCGCGGAAGCGTTTGTCGGCCGAACACCAACCGCATCGACGAGGGAGGCAACGTGCGCGGCAAGGCCGCGTGCGTTCCACGGGGCCAACCGCGCGTGCGTTCGAAGCAGATGCACCGGTGACTCAGGCATCACGGCAATTATGCGCGTTCCACCGGCAGTCGCTAGCCGAGACTTCCCGTTTTAGCAAACCAGGACAGACCGCAGCAAACCAAGACAGACCGCACCAAACCAAGACAGACCGCGGGCCACAGTCCGCGGTCGTGACCGAAAGCTTTCCTGTCTACTTATGCCTCTTGGCTTTCTTGGTAGCGGGCTTCTTCTTCGCCGGCACCTTCTTGCCGCCGGTTTTCTTTTTAGCGGAACGTGCGGTCCGGCTTACAGCCTTCTTGGCCGATTTCTTCGGCGCGGATTTTTTCTTGGCAGCGGACTTGGACGGTGCCGTGGCCTTCTTAGCCGCCGACTTACTCGTTGTCTGAGCCGTGACAGATTTGGCGGCAGAGGCGAGCGGGGGGGGTGGTGGCACAAGTGCAGCCCCGGCTAGCGGCGCTGCGATCGGCGCCGCAAGGGGAGTAGGGCGAGGTGTCGCTGGGCGTCGGCCGCGACGCGGGCGCTCGTCGCCGAAGAGATCGCTTACGTCCTCTTCCGCTTCGTCCTCTTCGGGTGCCCCTTCTTCGGCGAGCCCCTCCTCGTCCTCATCGAGTGCGGCCTCTTCCGGCTCATCCCACAACTCGGACTGATGCTTGGTTGACGTCCAACTCCCTTCCTCCTCGTCCTCATCATCGTACGTGCGATCGTACTCGACGTCTTCCAGTTCGTCGTCGTCGCCGAACTTCAAGCTCTCATCGTGATTGCCACGTAGTGGCATGGGCAATCCTCCTTACGGGCCCGCGGCAGTTCGAGATTAGGTTGGCGATCACCATGTGCCAGGACAGGTACGCAGTGCACCGGTAACAGCGAATCCTAGTAAGGCACCAGGCGCAGGCCGTCAAGTGTGATGTGTGTTCTTTCCACTCACAGCGTGGCAAAGTGCGCCCGTGCCCGCATAGACGTCCGGGGGCCGCTACTCCTCCACAAACTCGACGTGGACGGCGTGAGGGATGACGCCGGCTTCATGGCCTCGCTGCAGCACTCGGGATACAGCCTCCCGCCCGCGAGGGCCGTAGTCGCGAGTCCACTCATTTACGTACATCCCGACGAAAGTATCGGCGCGTGCGCGATCCAGCCCTCGGGCGTATCGCATAGCATGATCCAGTGCCGGGCCCCTGTGCGTCAGCGCATGTTCGATACTCGCGCGCAGGTGACGCGAAATCTTGCGGACCAAATCCTGTCCAAGGTCCTTGCGGACGACGTTGCCGCCCAGCGGCAGCGGGAGCCCTGTCTCCTCGAACCACCACGCGCCAAGGTCGACGACGAGATGAAGACCTCGGTCTCCGAACGTTAGTTGGCCTTCGTGGATGAGCAAGCCGCAGTCAACTTCGGCGCCAGCGACAGCGTCTTCGATCGTATCGAAGGGGAGGACGACGGCCTCGAAATCACTCTCGAAGAGCCGGAGGGCTAGGTACGCGGTCGTGAGCTTGCCGGGAACGGCGATTCGGGCACCACGGACATGGGCACGGGTGAGCGGACGGCTCGCGACGAGGCGCGGTCCATAACCATCGCCCATCGAAGCGCCGTGCGGCAATAATGCGTACCGGTTGCTCAGATATGCGTAGGCGTGGATCGACACAGCCGTCACTTCGAGCTCGCCGCGCAGCGCACGTTGGTTCATTGTTTCGATGTCGCTCAGCTCATGCACGTATTCGATCCCTTCAGTGTCTATCGCACCCTCGGCGAGAGCGTAAAACATGAATGCGTCGTCCGAGTCGGGGCTGTGACATATACGGATGATCATAGGCTGGAGACCAGAGACCGGAGGTGGGGTGCCTAACGCTGCTCCCGCGCGGCTCGTACCGCCGCGGCGATATCAGCGTCGTGCAGTCTGTATTCTTCGAGTGCGGCGCTGCGTTCCGACGCTTCGGCGCTGAGGAGCCGACTCCACAGAGCGCGCGCGGCGCGCGGATCGCCGCGTTGCTGTGCTACCCGCGCAGCGAGGATCAAGCCTAACAAGTGGCCCGGCCGCGTGGCGAGGATGCTGTCGGCCTGTGCCTGCGCCAGGTCCAGATTTGCAACTGCGGCGGCAACCCGGCCGAGGTCGTAACGGAGGTGGGCGTCGAGCGGCTGCATGGACTCGTAGGCGTTAATCGCCATGCCGGCGAAGAACCGCGCACTGTCATTCTTCCCTTCCGTTTCAAGGCGCATCACCCTGTCGAACAATCGATCGGCGCGCTCGCGCGGTGACATCTGTGAGATATCCGGTGCCCGCGCACCATTTGGGCCGAGTGCGACGGCAGCGGTGCTGGTCGAGCCGGGATCAGTGCTGAGCTGCTGAACTGTCAAGAGCAGGACGAGGGCTGCGAGCGCGGCGGCGCCGATGAGCCATGGTACGCGGCGCGCTGGTCGGAGGAGCAGGGCCGAACTGCGAGGGGGAGGAGGAGGGGGAAGGGGAGGGGGAAAGTTGACTGTGAGGCCACATGCCTGGCAGAACCGTGAACCGGGCGCGAGCGTAGCGCTGCAGTGCGAGCACGATTCTTGTCCACGGATCGCCCCACATCGCGGACAAAAACGTCCGGGCGGGAGCGATGCGTTGCATTCTGTGCATATTTCAATGTTTGGCATCACTGACTCGACTATGCGGCAAAGTTCGACGGCTGGAGCACTCTGCGCTACCATTTCAGGCTTATGACAGGGGACCTTTCGGGTGCAACCAAGCGCGATGTCCTGGCGCTCGCCGAGAATCAGAACGTGCGTTTCCTGCGCTTGCAGTTCACTGACATACTGGGAATAAACAAGAACGTCGAGGTGCCGCGCTCGCAATTCGACAAGGCGCTGGAAGGTGACATCATGTTCGACGGCTCTTCGATCGAGGGGTTTGTGCGCATCGAGGAGTCGGACATGCTTCTTAAGCCTGATCTCGGCACTTTTCGGGTATTTCCGTGGGGGGACTCGGAGAGTCGCGTTGCGCGGCTTATTTGTGATATCGCGCATCCGGATGGCACGCCCTTCGAAGGTGATCCGAGGGCTGTGTTACGGCGGCAGATTGCTCGGGCAGGGGCGGCCGGCTACACGATGAACGCGGGAATGGAGGCCGAGTTTTTCATGTTCAGGCCAGGGGAGGGAGGGGAAGCGGCAACTGCGACGCACGATGTGGGGAGCTATTTCGATCTGGCACCGGCTGATTTAGGAGAGGATGCACGCAGGGCGATCGTAGCGGCGCTGGAGCAGATGGGTTTTGAGGTGGAGGCTGCGCATCATGAAGTGGCGCACGGCCAGCACGAGATCGACTTCCGTTATGCGGACGCGCTGACGACGGCTGACAACATCGCGACTTTCCGGTTCGTCGTGAAGTATGTGGCGCAGCAGTTCGGTTTGATCGCGTCGTTCATGCCGAAGCCTGTGTATGGCCAGAACGGAAGCGGGTTGCATACGCATCAATCGTTATGGCAGGGGCAGGCGAACGCTTTTTGGGATGCTGCGGCGTCGTGGGAGCTATCGAAGACCGCGCTGCATTACATCGGGGGGCTGCTGAAGCATGCTCGCGGGTTCTGTGCGATCACGAATCCATTGGTGAATTCGTACAAGCGTTTGGTTCCCGGTTACGAAGCGCCGGTGAACGTGGCGTGGTCAATGCGCAACCGTTCACCGCTCGTTAGGGTGCCCGAACGCCGCGGGCGCGGCACGCGGCTGGAGGTGCGGATGCCCGATCCTTCGGCGAATCCGTATCTCGCGCTCGCTGTGATGTTGGCGGCAGGGTTGGACGGGATCGCGACGGAGGCGGATTGGAGGGAGCCTGTGGATACGAACATTTTCGAGATGTCGTATCGGGAGAAGCGGCGGTTGCGGATCGACGATCTGCCGCACGATCTGAGCGAGGCGTGCGACGAGCTGGAGAAGGACGATGTGATCATGTCCGCGTTAGGCGAGCACGTTGCTAAGCATTTTCTCGCGGCGAAGCGGCAAGAATGGACCGACTATATCACGCAAGTCAGTCAGTGGGAGATCGACAATTACCTTCTGCGATATTGATCTCCATTCACTCACCGCCGCAGGACCCGCGAATCACACGGGGGGCGTTGGTCTATTCGCCGGGCGCGCAGGGCGGGTACCGCTCGTCAGGAGTTGGAAGCATCGGCCTCCAGTCTCCCGACGCTTAAAGACTCCTGACGGCTATACGGGAAACAGCATCTCGCGATACTTCGGCAGCGGCCACAGCTCATCTGCCACCATCAGCTCCAGCGCATCGCAGTGACTGCGGACTGCGGCGATCGCGTCGGCAGCGTCGCTGGTTAGGAGCGCGGCTGCCGCTTGCGGATCGTCATGCATGTGCGCCGCCTTGTCGCTGACGCGGCCGAGCTTTTTGCGAGCGTTCTGTAGTGCTGTTATCGAGGCGCCGAGCTCGTTGGCTGCGGCGACTTGCGGGATGCTCTTCACGCCGGCGGCTTTAGCCAGCGCCGCGCCCTCGACCAGCCGGTTGGCGTACTCGAAGGCGGCCGGCAGCACCATCGTGTCGACGATCTCCCTGAGGGCCTGGCATTCGATGAGCAGGTCCTTCACGTAACGCTCAACACGCACGTGATAGCGCGACTCGAGTTCGGCGGGTGACAGGATGCCGAGCTTGGCGAAAAGATCGCGAGCCTGCTTGGTGACGAGCTGGCCTAACGATTCCGGTGTGCGGCGGTAGTTGGGAAGCTTGCGCTTCGCCGCCTCCTGCACCCAGGATTCGGCATAGTTGTTTCCCTCGAAGCGTACGTGCTTAGTGAGGCGGAACACCTCGCGGACAACGACCAGCACGGCGTCGTCGATGTTGCGGTGGCGTTTCTTCTCCGCGCGCAGCCTAACGGTGAGTTCATCGATGGCCGCCGCGACCGTTGCGTTCAGCAGCATAACGGGGAAGGCGATGGACTGCGACGAGCCGACGGCGCGATACTCGAACTTGTTCCCCGTGAATGCGAAGGGTGATGTACGGTTCCTGTCGGTGTTGTCCTTCTCGATCTCGGGGAGCTTGTTGACGCCGAGCTTGATGAGCTGCTGTTCGGCGCCGCGGCCGGCTTCCTTCCCTGCGGCGATGCTCTCGATCAGGCGCGTGAGCATATCGCCCATGAAGACGGAGATGATGGCCGGCGGTGCCTCGTTGGCGCCCAGACGATGCTCGTTGCCCGAGGTCGCTATTCCGGCGCGCAGTATTCCCGGATACTCGTGCACGGCCTTGAGCACCGCGGCAAGAAAGACGAGGAAGCGCACGTTCTGATGCGGCGTCTTCCCGGGCTTGAGCAAGTTCACGCTGTCGAGGCCGTTGTCTGCCGCTACGGACATGGACCAGTTGCAGTGCTTCCCCGATCCGTTGATGCCGGCGAAGGGCTTCTCGTGCAGCAGCGCCGTTAGGTTATGCCGCATCGCCACACGTCGCAGCGTCGCCATCACAAGCTGATTGTGATCGACAGCGAGGTCCGATTCCTCGAAGACGGGCGCCATCTCGAACTGCGAAGGTGCGACCTCGTTATGCCGTGTGCGGATGGGGATGCCCAGTTTGTAGAGTTCGTTCTCGACCTCGAGCACACACGCCTGCACGCGCTCCGGGATGCCGGCGAAGTAGTGATCCTCGAGTTGCTGGCCGCGCGGCGGCGGGGCGCCGATGAGAGTGCGTCCGCTCATAACGAGATCGGGCCTGAGCGCGTAGAGACCGCGATCGATCAGAAAATATTCCTGCTCGGGGCCTAACGTGGTATACACACGGTACACACCTTTGTCGCCGAGCAGCTCGAGCAGCGCAATCGCTTTCTCGGACAGGACGTCGCTCGAGCGAAGGAGCGGCGTCATCTCGTCCAATGCTTCACCGTTATAGCCGATGAAGACCGAAGGAATGCAGAGCGTGCGCGCGCCGCCGATCTCCAAGATGAAAACCGGAGAGGCCGGGTTCCACGCCGTGTAGCCGCGAGCCTCCCACGTGGCCCGCAGTCCGCCCGAGGGAAATGAGGACGCGTCGGGCTCAGACTGAATCAGCTGAGCGCCGGAGAACTGTTCGATGGCGTGTTTGTTCTCGTCGAAGTCGAGAAACGAATCGTGCTTCTCGGCGGTTAGTCCGGTCTGCGGCTGGAACCAGTGAGTGAAGTGACTGGCGCCACGCGTTATCGCCCACTCCTTGATGACCTGAGCGACGGTGGGAGCAACCTCGACGTCGAGCTTCTTCCCCATGCGGATGGCGCCAATGAGCTTGCCGTAGACGTCAGCCGGCAGCTTGGCGCGCATCTGACGCACGCCGAAGGTATTGATGCCGAACCACTCGGAGATTGGCGGTGGGACGGGTCCGTCACCGTTCTGATGCACGAAGGCGCGCGGGTCGCGCGCGGCGATGGTGTTGAGGGCGATTCGGCGCGCTGAGGCGGTGGAGGCGTGGGACATTGGCAAGGCGATGTCAGGCTCAGGGAGCCGGGTGGGGATGGGAAGCGCGAAGTGTACTCGGTCCCGTGTCATTCGCGCAACATTTTAGCGGCATTCTGCACGAAAACGGCCCGTTATGTGACACAGTGGCGCCAACGGACGCAGATCGTGCATGATTTGCGGTACGTTCACTCAAGGAGTGTGCCGTGGGTTGAGAGCCAAGAGCTGTGCGTTTTTGCGGACTGACTGCTGTTGGGCAGGTACGGGAGCGTTTTAGGTAAGGGCAAGTTGAGTTTCGGGAAGCAGTTCCGGCTCGGGCAGGTACTGGGTGCGTTTCAGTGAGGGCAAGTTGAGATTCGGGACGCAATTCCGCGGACTGCCTGCGCTCGAGCAGGTACTGGCAGCGTTTTAGGTGAGGGCAAGCTCGGGACGCTAGTTTGGGCTCCGGAGGCCGGCCATGTTAGACCGCAGACCACCTGGCAGCGCTCGGAGCGTCGACGCTTGGCTTACGCGGTGTTCAGGACTACTTAGTTGCACAAGAGCCTGTTGAGCGTTCATGAGGCCGTATCGAGATGCCCGCTATCGACGGCCTGGGTGAGATCCAATCGATTATCCGGCGGCGCTGCTGGACGCGATCCGTTCGAGCGGGATGCGCGGCTGCGTCATACTGTCGGCAACCCGGCGCTGCAGCGCTCTGGAGCGTTGGACGACGTGCTCGCGGAGATGGAGGCGTTGGACGATGTGCTCGCGGAGATGGAGGCGTTTGACGCACACATCGCGCGGACGGCGGAGCGCCTAACGAAGGCGACGAGCGTAAGCGATTGCGCGGCGTGTAAACGTGGGGAGAGAGAGCCCCTGGAGTGGGCGACTCCCCGACTGCGTGGAGGGGTACTTAAACAGGATGGCTGAACCGATTTCACGGAGACCGTTGCGCGGCCTGGCGATCGGAGCCGTGGTGCTGGGGCTCGCTGCCGTGCTGGGCCGCGCACTGTTAGTGGACCCGGCTGTGGAGTCACCGGCTGACACGCCGCTGCCTGACGAGGAGCTGCTAGCCGCGAGCGTGGTGGATAGCGGGCCGGCGGTCGTAATCGCCGACTCGTTGTTCGGTTTGAGCGGAGCGCTGCGGTTTCGTACGTTGACGGCGGCGGAGGCGGTCGCGTTGGCGGGCTTCATCGAGCGATTCGGTGAGCGGGCGATCCACAAGCCCGCGCTGCATCGGGTGGGGTCGCGTATGGGTTCCTTCTCGCTCCTCGTTATGGAACCGTTTGGTGCCAAGCGCGGGGAGATGCTGAACGGTTACCGCCTTGGCCGGTGGCCCGCCGAGCGTTGGATGATGGCGCGCAACTACTT
>JBQTJS010000314.1:0-1889 GCA_052386875.1 Gemmatimonadaceae bacterium | reverse complement strand
TGTCGCCCTGATCGGCCACTCCGAACGGCGCCATGTATTCGGTGAAACGGATGACGCTGTCGGGCGCAAGGTCGCCGCAGCGCTGCAAGCACGCCTAACGCCGCTCCTCTGCGTCGGCGAAACTCTCGCCGAACGCGAGCAAGGTGAAACTGCAACCACGGTATTGCGCCAACTCGCTGCGGGGCTCGAGCGCGTCGGCAATGCTCATGCGGGCGACGTAGCCGTCGCCTACGAGCCGGTCTGGGCCATCGGTACCGGAAGGAATGCCACTCCTGAAGACGCCTCCGCCGTACATCGTGTCATCCGCCAGGCTCTCACCGAGCGCCTGGGTGACCGCGCCTCGCATGCGCCTATCCTCTACGGTGGCAGCGTCAATCGAGGGAACGTCGCGGCGCTAATGGCGGCTGCGGATGTAGATGGCGTTCTGGTAGGCGGTGCCAGCCTGGACGCTATCGGGTGGAGCTCCATTGTAAGCACTTGATTCCAGCCCGTAAGTCCGCGATTTTATTATACTTCCGGCGCGCTGCTCGAGTGAATTGCGCGCTCGGCACAGCAACTGAGCCCTATGTACACGTTCCTCCTCATACTGCTCATCCTCGACAGCATTGTCCTGGTCACGGCCATCCTCCTTCAGGCAGGGAAAGGGGGCGGACTGGCCGCGAGCTTCGGCGGCGTGACAACGGCTGCCGACGCCTTTATCGGATCTCGTCAGGCGGGGAATCTGCTTACCAAGACGAGCTGGTGGTGCTCCGGCATCTTCCTCGGCCTGGCGTTTGTGCTGCAGCTTTTGTCGGCCCGCACAACCGTGCCGCGTTCGATCCTCGATCAGCTTCCGGGGCCGGCATCCGCGCCGACCGCTCCGCAAGGCGGCGCGGCGCCTGCCGTTCCCCTAACGACGCCTAACCAGCAGGCGGCGCCTGCAAAGGACGCCGGGAGCAAGGGGCCGGCGGAGACTCCCAAGCAGTAATGGCAGGGGTCGCCGGCCGCGTTCCTGGGTTCCTCCTCCTCGAGGACGGAGCCCTTTTTCGCGGCAGGCTCGTAGCGGCGCCGGGGACTCCCAGCGTAGCCGAAGTCGTCTTCACGACGAACCTAACGGGATATCAAGAGGTCTTCACCGATCCGTCCTACCATGGACAGATCGTGGTGATGACGGCACCGATGATCGGCAACTACGGCATCAACGCCGAGGATCCCGAATCGGATCGGCCGCAGATCGCCGGCGTCGTCATACGCGAGCTGTCGGCCGGCTACTCCAATTGGCGCGCCAAGGGCGATCTCGGGTCGTGGCTCGCGGCGGCGGGGGTGCCGATCCTCGAGGGTGTCGATACGAGACAACTGACGCGCCGCCTGCGCAGCGAGGGAGTGATCAACGGAGTCGTCGCAGCCGGGGATGCCGTTAGTGACGAGGCGCGCGCCGCGCTTTCAGCCTGTCCCAGGATGCTGGGACTCGATCTCGCGTCGCTGGTGTCGACGCGTGTCCCGTACGCATGGGGCGCGCCTAACGCGAAGTCGCACATCGTTGCTTATGACTTCGGCATCAAGCGCAATATCCTGCGACTCTTCGAGGAGAAAGGATGTCGCGTCACTGTGGTGCCGTCCGATACAACCGCCGAGGAGGCGCTGGAACGCCGGCCGAACGGCGTTTTCTACTCCAATGGCCCTGGCGATCCCGCCGCCGTCACGTACGCTCCGGCAGCAATGCGGAAGATCGCCGCCGCGGGCGTTCCAATCTTTGGCATCTGCCTCGGACACCAGATCCTTGGGCTGGCGTTCGGTGGTTCGACTGAAAAACTCCCGTACGGCCATAGAGGTGGGAATCACCCGGTCCGTGACCTCGCCAGCGGACGCGTTCTTATCACGTCGCAAAACCACGGGTTCGCTGTTTCCGG
>JBQTJS010000313.1:0-1897 GCA_052386875.1 Gemmatimonadaceae bacterium | reverse complement strand
GGCCACACGTTCAGGCTGATCCGCACAGGTCTCGCGCATGCCTGCGGCCTAACGAGAAGCGGCCGCATCGTGTGCTGGGGGAGCAACCGTTTCGGACAGCTCGGCGACGGCGCCCGCGGCGGCCGTACGTCTCCGGTGAGCGTCAGCCTCCCCGGTCCCGCCGCCCAGGTCGCCGCGAACGGCCACCACTCGTGCGCGTTGCTGCTCGACGGAAGCGCGTACTGTTGGGGGCAGAATAGCGGCGGACAGCTTGGCGACGGCTCGCGCATCGATCGCGCTGAACCGGCCCGCGTGGCGACTCCCCAGCGCTTCGTTAGCATTGCGTCGGGGCGTCAGCACACTTGCGCTGTCACACCCGAAGGCGAAGCGTACTGTTGGGGACGAAACAGCCGCGGAGAAGCAGGCATCGGCGAAGTGAGCGAATCGGTAATGACACCGCAACGCGTGGATACGGAAGCGCGATTCTCAATTGCCGCGGCCGGTCTCAGCCATACCTGTGCGCGCACCACAGGAGGAGCGGCCTACTGCTGGGGACACAACGCCTATGGGCAACTGGGCAACGGCTCGGTGGCGCGTCAGTCGCGGCCAGTGCGTGTGAGCGGGGTCACGGGGCTCGTCGCTCTCTATGCCGGAGGGTCACACACCTGCGGCGTTACAGCAACGGGCGAGACGCTGTGCTGGGGCTACAACGTCGACGGGCAGCTCGGCGACGGGGGACGCGAGAACAGCCTGACTCCTGTCAAAGTACAGCAGGGTACTCGTTAGGCATGCGCCTGCCGCTTTCATGGGTCGTGGGCCGCACTGTCGCCGCGGTGGTCCTGCTACTCGCCGTCAACTCCTGCGACACGCCCCTCGAAACAGAGACCAACGGCGTTGATCGCGTAGTTGTAACGCCGACGTCCGGCTCGGTCGAGGTCGGTGCTACTCTCACGTTGAACGCTCTGGTCTTGGACGAGAGCGGAAATGCGTTGCGCGACCGCAAGGTAGTCTGGTCATCGCAGAACCCCGCCATCGCTACAGTGTCGCAGTCGGGAGTCGTGCAAGGTGTAGCCGCCGGGACTGTGAACGTCGCGGCGTCGAGTGGCGGCAAGTCGGCGAGCGCGGCGATCACTGTGACTGCGAGACCCGTCACGCTCGTGCGCGTGACGCCGGGGAGCGCAACGATTGCCGTTGGCGCTTCGACAACTCTGCAAGCCGAGGCGTTGGATGCTTCGGGGGCGCGAGTGCTCGGCAAAACAGTGTTCTGGACCTCGTCGAGCGATGCGATCGCGGTGGTAAGCGCGAACGGAGTTGTTGCGGGTATCTCCCCAGGTTCAGTGACGATCAGTGCAACCGTGGACAGCCGCACAGGAACGGCTGCGATCACGGTGAGCCCGCAGCCGGTTGCGTCCGTTGTCATCTCGCCGCGCGCTGACACGATCAGCGTCGGTGAGCGTGTGACGTTGCAGGCAACGCCGTTGGACGCGCGTGGCCTGCCGCTCACAGGACGCATCATCGTGTGGACGTCGTTGAACCCGGCAGTCGCGACGGTTTCGTCCGTCGGCGAGGTGCTGGGGCTCGCCGTGGGGAACGCGCGGATCCGCGCGACAGTCGAAGGGAGGACTGCCGAAGCGAGCCTCGACGTGCGGCCGGTCCCCGTCTCCCAAGTAGTGGTGACGCCGGCGCAGGTAACACTGGCCCCCGGTCAGACTTCGCAGCTCACCGTAACCCTCAGCGACAGCGCCGGGAACGTGCTGAGCGGCCGAACTGTCACGTACGCGTCGAACAATGTTGCTGTCGCGACGGTCTCTTCGAGCGGCCTGATAACGGCGGTTGCAGAGGGAGCGGCGCAGATTGTAGTCACGAGCGAAGGGAAGACGGCGAGCGCGCTGGTGACTGTGACGCCGGTTCCGGTCGC
>JBQTJS010000312.1:0-17651 GCA_052386875.1 Gemmatimonadaceae bacterium | reverse complement strand
CGGTGGTCGGGCCCGCGCCGTATCCCCGCATGGTCCGTCAATTCCAAACAATCATCGGCGTCGAAGCGCGCGAGCAGATCCTTGCACGCGCGGGAGCGCTCCCGCGCGCTGTCATTGCGTGCGTCGGCGGTGGTTCCAACGCGATGGGGATCTTTGCCGGCTTCCTGGACGATCGCGACGTCGAGCTTGTAGGTGTGGAAGCAGCAGGCGAGGGGATCGCAACGGGACGGCATGCGGCATCGCTTAATCGCGGCACGCCGGGCGTTCTGCACGGCTCGCTGAGTTATCTCCTGCAGGACCGTCATGGCCAGGTACATCCCGCGCATTCGATCTCGGCCGGCCTAGACTACCCCGGCGTAGGGCCCGAGCACTCACATTTGAAGGAGACGGGGCGGGCCAAATATGTCGCTGTTGATGATCGCGCCGCGCTCGAAGGATTAGCGCTCTTGAGCCGCCTCGAGGGGATAATCCCGGCCCTCGAAACTGCACATGCTGTCGCCTGGGTGGATCAGTGTCGCGAGGATTGGCAAGTGACGGATGATCTGCTGCTCTGCGTAAGCGGGCGGGGCGACAAGGATATGTCGACAGTTAGCGCGGCCGGAGAGGGGCCGGCGTGACGCTGTCGGCGCTCTCTCCTGCGCACGCGGCGGCGGAGGCCGAACTCCCGGCCCCGCCGTTCCCGACGGTGCTCGTGACGGACCTGCTGAACAACCTTGGGAGGGCAATCCGAGCGCATCAGCTGTATCTGCACAACAACCCCACTTACCTGAAGACGCTCGAAGCGACGCGCCGGGCGTTCGCTGCTGTCTGGGAGCACGCTGAGGAGGTGGCGTTCGAGATCACAGAGACGCAGCTGAAGTGGGAAGGGCGTGTTGTGCTCAACGAACCGGACAAGGCAAGCGACAACCTGCCGTGGCTGCTGTACAAGGACGGCTTGCGGGAGCTGCGCTTGGCGCGCGATGTAGAGCATGCGGAGTTGACGCAGCTGATCGATCTCTTGTGCCGCGTTAGGCGTGCGTTGCCTGACGAGGATGACCTTCTGACGTTGCTTTGGGAACACGAATTCAGCGGCGTGCGCTACCGTTATGTAGACCTGGCGCTGGAAGCGGCTCCGATCGAGCAACTTGACGAGGAAGCGCGCCGGCGTCTCAAGGATTCTGCCGAGGACGCGCAGCCGCTGGAGGAGAACATCCTCCCGGCCGGGGTCGTCAACCTCGACGCCTTCGACGCTACGCTTTACTTCCTCGACGACGGCGAGATCGAGTACCTGCGCGATGCGATCCGCAAGGAGTACGGCTCGGATCTCCGCTCCAACGTGATCGCCGCGCTGATGGACATCTACGAGACGCAGGCGGCGCCGGAAGTGCGCGAGGAAGTCCTGCGGATTTTCGAAGGGCTGCTGCTTTCGTTTTTGGCGGCGGGCCAGTTCTCCAACGTTGCCTACATGCTGCGCGAGGCACGCAGCTGCGCGGATCGCGCGCTTGCCCTCACCGCGGAGCAAGGCGAAGCGCTGCGATCGCTGGCCGGGCGGCTCAGCGATCAGGAGACTCTGCCGCAGCTGCTGCAATCGCTCGACGAGCGTGCTGATCTTCCGAGCGAAGACGACCTCAAGGCGCTGTTCGAAGAGTTGCGGCCCGGTGCAATCGGTATCGCGTTTTCCTGGTTAGGCAAGCTCCAGTCCCCCAAGGTTCGCGCTATCCTCGCGGCGGCGGCGGACCGGCTGGCAGCGGCGAACACCGCGGAGCTAGTGCGGCTCATAGGTTCACCCGAGCGCGGTGTGACGCTCGAGGCAGTGCGGCGGGCCGGTGCCATGCGGGCCAACGCCGCAGTGCCGGCGCTCGCTAAGCTGCAGGCGCTGCCGGATGCGGAGTTGCGCTTGGCGGCGGTAACCGCGTTAGGCGAGATCGCGTCGCCCGGAGCGCTGCAGCATCTGGAGAAAGGGCTGGAAGACGCGGAACGGGAGATCCGGGTCGTCGTGGCGAAGGTCTTCGCTGCGCGCGCGCACCGGCCGGCCCTGGGCCGCATCGAAGCTCTTATCAAGTCGCGGCGGCTTGCGAGCGCGGATCTGACGGAGCGCATGGCGTTCTTCGAGGCGTATGGCGCCATGTGCGGCGACGGCGGCGTTGCCGTGCTGGATGGCTATCTCAACGGGAAGAGGTTGCTCGGCGGGAAAAGGAGCGATCCCGAACTGCGGGCCTGCGCCGCGCGCGCGTTAGGCATGATCAATAGCGAGCGCGCCTCAGCCGCTCTGCGCAAGGCATCGGAGGACAAAGAAGTGCTGGTGCGTTCGGCGGTGAACAAGGCTTTGCGCGGCGGCGATCGATGAGCACAACTGTCCTGGCAGCCAGCGCGCCGCTCACAGAAAAGGCCAGCGACGCCTTCGTCCGCAAGACCGGCCGCCACCTCATCAACACAATCGCCGCCTGCCTGCGCGTCATCCGGCTCTACCCGCCCGAGAATGAAGCCGTGAGGAACGCGCTGGACGACGTCGTCGCCGCTGCGCACGAGCTGCGGCGCCGCGAAAGAGAGGTCGAGCTGCGCGTGTCGGCTGAGTTCATCTTCGTGAATGGAACACGGCTGCGGCTGGATCTCGATAACTACGCGAGCTTCAGCCAGCTCCTTTCGCTGCTGCACGCTTGCGGCATCGGGACAGTACGCGTGGCCGAACAAGCGGTGGGGCGCGATTGGCTGGTCCTCCTATCGCTGCTTCAGAGCATGGGTCGCGAAGACGACACAACGCTCGACCTGGTGCTCGAGAAGCTCCTGGCGGCCGACGTCCGCTCCATCGACCTCGGCCCTCCCCTCATGACCGACGAGGACCGCGACTTTCGGGAGAGGGCGAAAGCCGCAGCCAAGCGCACGTACGCGCAGTCGGTGACAGTGTCCAAGGATGTGATGAACTCGGTGCGCATGGGCCAGAGTCCCAGCATCAAGAAGATCAAACGGGTCGTGCAGTCGATCGTGGATCAGATCCTCAACGAAGAGACGTCACTACTCGGCCTAACGACTATTCGGGACTACGACGAGTATACCTTTACGCACAGCGTCAACGTGTGCATCTTCTCGGTTGCCTTGGGCCGCCGCCTTGGGATGAGCAAGTTGCAGCTGTACGAGCTAGGCATGGCCGCGCTCTTTCACGACATCGGGAAGTCGCGCGTGCCGATCGCAGTGCTCAACAAGCCCACAGGTCTGGCAGACGACGAGTGGCGCGTCGTGGCGGCGCACCCCTGGCAGGGGGTTCTGGCGCTGTTCGGCATGCGCGGCCACCATGAGCATCCGTACCGCGGGATGGTCGTCGCCTACGAGCATCACATGAAGAACGACCTCACCGGCTACCCCAAGCCCGTGCGACCGCGCGCGCAGAGCATCCTGAGTAAGATCGTGGCAGTGGCGGACGGCTTCGACGCCGCGACTTCACGGCGGGCGTATTCCCCGAATCCGCTGTCGCCCGCGGCGGTGCTCGCGGAAATGCGCAACAATGCGCGGCGCGGCTTCGACCCGGTCGTGGTAAAGGGCTTTATCAACTTGTTAGGTATCTTTCCTGTGGGGACACTCGTCGTCCTCGATACGTTCGAGCTGGCGTTGGTGCAGTCGGCCAATCCCAAGCCGGACGCCGTCTCGCGTCCGATCGTCCGCATCGTGAGCGACGCGCGCGGCAACATCCTGTACCCCGGCACGCTGATCGACCTGACAGAGCAGAATGCAGGGGGAGGCTACAAGCGCACGATCATCAAGACGGACAACCCGGACCGTTATGGTATCAATGTCGGCGACTACTTCGTCTGAGACGCTCGGCGCGCGCTTCGAGCGGCTCCGGCGCGAGCGTCGCCGGGCGCTGGTCGTGTACGTCACCGGCGGGCATCCCTCGCCTGACGAGTCGGTCGCACTCATCCGCGATGTCGCGCGCGCCGGCGCCGACGTCATAGAGGTCGGCGTTCCCTTCTCGGACCCGATGGCCGACGGCCCCGTGATTCAGGCCAGCTCTCAGATCGCACTGGCGCACGGAGTGACAGTCGACGGCGTCCTCGACATGGTGCGGGAGGCAGGGGTCGACGTCCCTGTGGTCCTCTTCAGCTACCTCAATCCGCTCCTCGCCGCAGGTGGCGCAATCCTCGAGCGCGCGGCGGCCGCCGGAGTTCACGGCGTCCTTGTGACGGACCTGCCGGTGGGGGCAGATCCGGACGTCGAGCACTGGTTAGGCAGCGGCCCCCTGGCGTATGTGCGCCTCGTGGCGCCGACGACGCCCACGGCGCGCATGCGCGAGATCGGCGCTCACGGCAGCGGTTTTATCTATCTCATTAGCCGCACCGGCGTGACCGGAGAGCGCGCCGACGTGAGCGCCGAGTTGGCGCCAACTATAGCGCGTCTGCGTTCGGCCAGCGGCCTCCCGATTTGCGTCGGCTTCGGCATCTCAACTCCGGCGCAGGCCCGCGCCGTCGGCGCCCTGGCGGACGGCGTTGTCGTGGGCTCGGCAGTGGTCAGGGAAGCGGCGATCAGCCGCGAGCGGGCGGCGAGCCTGGTGCGCGAACTGCGCACAGCCTTGAGCGGCGCGAAAGCCTAACGCGATGCACCGTCTGACTACCTTCGCGCGGCTCGTCGTGCTCAGCGGCACGGGGGTGCTGATTGCGGCGCTGCTCAGTGATCCGCGCTGGGCGGCTCACGCCCTCCCCATCGCTCTGATGTTCGCGGCCACAGTCGCGCTGCGTTCGTTCACGATCCCGTTGACAAAGTACTCCTACCTCAGTGCGACGCAGCTTGTCGCCACCTCGGGGACGCTGGTCTTCGGCGCGCCGGCTACTGCGCTGGCGCTCTTCTTCGGCGTGATCGTGGGCGATTGGCTCGCCGCCCGAAAAACTCTGGTGGCCTCGTGGATCAACGCCGCGCGCGAGACGCTGGCCCTATACGCCGCATTCGGGGCCTTTGCGGTGATCGTATCGCGCATGAGCACATCGCCGTTCTCCCTCACCGCCGAGCTGATCCCCGCGCTGTCGCTCTTCCTGGTCGTGCAACTCTTGCTGGGGAGGACGCTGCAGTTCTTCTCGCTGATAGAACGCGGCAAGCTCTTTCCGGATGAGTTGTCGCTGATCCTGCGCTACGAAGTGATCGTATTCGGCGCCTGCGCTGTGGGCGCTGTCGTGGTGCTGACGACCCTAACGAGTTTGGGACCGTTCGGCTGGTGCGTCGTCGGCGTTGCGCTGTTGTTCGCCGGCCTCCTCTTCAAGAAGATCCTCGAAGAGGCCATCGAAGCGGAGGAACTCAACAAGGTCCACGCCATGGAATTGGTAGTCAATGAAGACGTCTCTATGGAAGAGACTTTCCGCCGCATTACAGGCCTCGCCAATCGGCTGGTCGAGTGGACGGACTTCCGCATCTCGCGAGTGCATAACGGTTCCCTGCGCCTCATTTATAACACCACGGATGGCATGTTGACGTCGTGGCGCGAGCCCGCTCCCGACAACCAGCGGCTGCGTAGTCACGCAATGGACGAGGGGGTGCCTGTAATCGTCGGCGACGCTGCACGTGACACCCGTGTCGAACGCGTGCGGCCCAGCGCGCGCAGCATTGCCGTCGTCCCCATGCGCTTCGGCGATCGCGTCATCGGCGTCATGGAGATCGAGCACCACAAGCGCAATACTTACGGCACCAAGCAAGTGGCTGTGGTGCAGCGCTTCGCGAGCCAGCTGGCAACCACGATGCAGATCCAGGATCTGCGGCGGCCGCTCGTCGAGACTGCGACGCGGCTCGAGCACCAGATCGGCACTCTCAACGAATCCGCTCACGCCATGCGCAACGGAGCGGAAGTTGTGGCCAGGCTGGCGGCGCAGTTCCGCGAAGGCGTTGTGGAGGAAGGGACACAGGCGACTCGCGGGCAGGAGGCCGCGGACGCGCTGTACCGGACAACGGCCGTGATCGCGCGTGACGCGGGAGAAGCGGCGCGTGCCAGTGACAGGTCGGCGCAGATCTCCGCAGCCAACCGCGCCACAATAGGCGATGCGCTCGAGCGGCTCGTGCGCGCCAAGAACTTCGTTACCTCGAGCACGGCTGTCCTCAACGAGCTGCGTTCCTCGAACCATCGCCTAACGCGCTTCATGTCCGTCATCCGCGACGTGGCCGATCAGACGCACATGTTGGCGCTCAACGCGGCCATCGCGGCCGCGCGCGCCGGCGAAGAAGGGAAGGGCTTCGCCGTGGTCGCCGAAGAGATTCGCAAGCTGGCCGAGCAGAGCGGTCGTGTAGCCAACGAGGCTGTCAGCGTCGTGAACGGCTTCGCGCAGGAGGTGACGCGTGCAGAACAGGAAATGGCGCGCGGGCACGACGTAGTGGGCGACGTCGAGTCGCTGGCGGCATCGGCCCTGCGCGCTCTCGACACGATCTCCCACGGCAGCGAAGCAGCGGTGGGGTGGACCCGGCGCATCGCGGACACGACACGGGAGCAGGAAGAGGGAGTGGCGAGCTTGCGGGAGCACATGGATCGCATCGCGGCGATCTCGCATCGCAACCAAACGGGCGCGCAGCAAGCGGCCCAGTCTGCCGACGATCAGGCCCGCGCGCTGGGCGAGCTGGAAGGCGCCTCACGAGAACTGCGCGACCTCGCTACATCGCTGGGAGAGCTGGCGCGCCGCCTCACACGCATGGACCAGCCTGTAAATTGACACCCCTTGGGGGTCGTTCTACGTTGCCGCGGTGCAGACCAACTACGAGGTGGCGCTCTCCGGTGTGCGCTTTCATGCGCGTGTGGGCATACTGCCGCACGAGCGGGAGCTGCCCCAGCCGATAGAGCTAGACGTGCGCGTCTGGCCGGACGCGCCCGCTGCCGCCGGCGGCGCCGAAGGTGGTGCCCCGCTCGATTACCGGCGTCTGCATGATTTGATCGACGCTGTGCTCAGCGAGGGGCCGATTGATTACCTGGAAGGACTCGCCCTGGCCGTCGCTGAACGAGCCATCGCGTTAGGCAGCGTGCGCCGCGTGCGCGTCGCGGCGCGCAAACCGCACGTCATCCTGCCCGGTCCCGTGCGGCACGCCGAGGTTGTCGTCGAGGTCGCGCGCGATGCGTGAAGCGGCCTATATCGCCTTGGGTTCCAATCTGGGCGACCGCGCCGCGTTACTGCAGCGGGCCCGCCAGGCGATCGCGGGCCTCCCGGAAAGCAGCATAATCGCCGTGTCTCGCGTAGACGAGACCGAACCGTTAGGCATGCTCGACCAGCCGCGCTACCTCAACCAGATTGTGAAGATCGAGACCGCACTCGCCCCGCGTGATCTCCTCGAGCGCCTGCACGGCATCGAGCGCTCTCTCGGTCGTGTGCGCGCCGAACGCTGGGGCTCGCGCACCATCGACCTCGATCTCGTGCTGTACGCTGACGTCGCCAGCGACGATCCCGCGCTGCGCTTGCCGCATCCCGGTCTGGCGACGCGAGCGTTCTGGCAGCGCGGGATCGCGCAAGTGGACGCGCGGCGCGATGCCGGCGGCGCGGAGCCAGGGTGACTCTCAGCCTGCCGCCCTGGGCGCATGTTTCCGACAAGCGCCGCGGGCACATCGAGCGGGTGACGACACTGCTGGACCGCTGGGCCGCCGCGCTGCACCTCGATATGCCGACGGCGCGAGCGTGGCACGACGTCGGGGCCTGGCACGACGCCCTGCGCGATGCGCCGGATGCACTCATACAATCGTGCGTGCCTAACGACGGCCGCCCGATCGAGACGCTGCACGGACCGGCTGCCGCCGCACGGCTGGCCAGTGAGGGAGAAACGCGCAGCGAAGTCCTCGACGCGATCCGCTGGCATACCACTGGTCACCCCGATTGGGGCCGTACCGGCCGCGCGCTGTACATGGCCGACTTCCTCGAGCCGGGGCGGCCCTTCATGCACGACGACCGGGCCTTCCTGGCCGCGCATCTGCCGCATGACTTCGACGGCGTCTTCCGCCAGGTACTGCGCATGCGCATCGAGTGGAACGTGCGCGAAGGGAAACCGCTCTTCCCGGAGACAGTGGCGCTGTGGAATCGCGTCCGCTAGCGCTCATCCTTGCGGGGATGCTCGTGGCGTGCGCAGAACGCGAGCCGGGCGCCGGAGCCGGCGCAGCGCAGCCGCCGCAGGTGCCCGACGGGATGCGCATCCGCGTCGAGGTGATCAATACAACCGCCCAACGCGGTCTCGCGCGGCGTGCCACTTTCTTCCTGCGCGATCAAGGGTTCGACGTTGTGCGCTTCACCTCGGGAGCGCCGCCACGCGACTCCACTCAGGTGATCGACCGCTCGGGCAACCCGGAGGGCGCCCGCCTCGTGGCGCGCGCGTTAGGCGTCGCTCGATTCAGCAGCGCGCGCGACTCCGCGCGCTACCTCGACGTGAGCGTCCTTCTGGGCCGCGATTGGCGTCCGCCGGCGAAGCCGTTCTACCCGTAACTGGCCGCACGCAGCCGCGATGTCGAGGCCGCGGCTCTTGCGCACCGCGACCTCCACGCCGCGGTCCCGCAACTCCTGGGCGAAGCGTCGCGTGTCCGAATCCGTCGATTGCCGGAATTCACCCGCGCCGCCCGGGTGCAGCGGAATGAGGTTCACAAACGCGCGGCAGTCGCGTGCGTGGGCGGCGAGAGCTGCTGCGTCTTCCGGTCGATCGTTGACGCCGCCTAACAAGACATACTCGAAGGTCACGCGCCGGTCGAAGCCTTTGGCCGCGGCCAGTACGTCCGCCAGCGGATACTTCGTGTTGATCGGCATCAGTGCGTGACGCATCGCGTCCGTCGGGGCGTGTACTGAAACTGCCAGGCGGAACTGCTCCGGGCGCCGCGCCAGGGCCTCGATCCCCGGCAGCACGCCGACGGTGGACACAGTTATGTGCCGTGCTCCGATGCCGAGTCCTTTCGCTTCGTTGAGGATCGACAGCGCAACATCGACAGCCGGCCAGTTCATGAGCGGCTCGCCCATCCCCATAAACACTACGTTCGTCGGTCGCAGCGGAGGATCCAGCAGCGCCAGTTCGCGTACCTGACCCGCGATCTCATACGGCTGCAGGTTACGGGCGAACCCCATCGCTCCGGTCGCGCAGAAGGCACACTGCAGGGCGCAGCCTGCCTGCGACGAGATGCACAGCGTCAGCCGTCCTCTCTCGGGGATGGCCACGGTCTCGATCGCCTGCCCGTCGTGCAGTTGGAAGAGAAACTTCTGCGTGCCGTCGGCGGAGCGCTGCCGGGCGCACATCGTTAGGCGCGGCAAGGTGAACGCTTCGGCGAGGGCCTGGCGAAAAGCCGCCGGCAGGTCGCTCATTGCGGCGAACGACGCGCTCGGCGCACGCCAGAGGTGCCGCGCGGCCTGACTGCCGCGGTACGCCTGCTCGCCGCGCGCAGCCGCGAACTCGCGCAACGCAAGCTCGGCGGCGCTCGGCGTGAGATCGAGCAGGTTGACAGTCATGGTGCGGCGAGCTGCGTCCCCAGAATGAAGACGTATGCCGGGGAGAGTCCGTAGGGATTCTCTTCGCGCGCCACACCCAGCCGATAGCGGCCGTAGCGCGCGCCTAACGCCAATCGTAGACGCGTCGTAGCATCAGTGCGCGTCGTCAGGCGCACCAGGCCGGCGCGCGCGTCCCAAACGCGTGTGCGCAAAGCAACATAGGCGAAGTGCTCGTCGGAGTCGCGCAGGGTCGCCGTCCACGTGTAGCCGCCCCGCACGTCAGCGATCCTCGGCAACTTCAGCACGCGCGCGTCGACACCTCCCGCAAAGGCGGCGCCGCTGCGCACCCCGGCCCCCGGCCGCCAGAGGAATGTGGATGCGGCCAGCCGTATGTCCCGGCGCGCAACGGAGTCGAGCACAACACCGGCGTCCACGCCAACGTCTTGGCGCCGTTCGGAATCGAGCTCGCCGCGCTGCCAGCGGAGCGCAATGCCACTCGTTAGGTTCGCGCCGGCTCGCCGCGCGGCCGCCAGGGAGAGGACCGTCAGACCGTAAGGCACGTCGCCGCCGATACTCTGCGGATCGGTGTCGGTGCGGGCGATGTCGCTCACGCTCGCGCGCGCGAGGGACACACCGAAAGTCGTCCCGCGCACGTGATACGCCGCACCCAGAGTTTGACCGCTCACGCGCTGCTCGCGGCCGGTGGAAAGCGAGGACAGCGAAAGGCGGCCCCGCTCCTGGCTGCTGACATATAGCGAAGCCGGGTTTCGCAGCCCGTCACCCGCGAAAGTGGCCAGCGCAGTCCCCTCGGCGAGGGCCGCTATCGGAAAATCGAAGAGATCGCGGCCGGGGAGGTGCTGCCCATGCGCGTCCGAGTGCGCCCCTGCAAGTCCGACCAAAACAGGCAACATTATGCGCCGCATGAGGTTGAGCATAGAAGTGAAAGATCGGCAGGTCAATCGCGTCGCTTCCTCGATATCCGCTGCGGTCTTAGATTTCGCAGCCGCTATGTCCCGTTCTGACAACTGTTTGCACGTACTCGGCACGACACCGCGTTCGCGTAGCGCCCCCAGCAAGATCGGCAGATCGTGAGCCTCGCTGCGACCGCGCTGCGCTCACACATGTGCGGCGAGCTGCGCCCGGCACACGTCGGCGAAGAAGTGCGACTCGGCGGCTGGGTGCATCGCACCAGAAATCTAGGCGGCCTCATTTTCGTCGATCTGCGCGACCGCGAAGGGATCGTGCAAGTGTCTTTCGATCCGCGTTATGCGGACCCTGCCGCGCTGGCGGTCGCTGAGCGCCTAACGCCGGAGTCCGTCGTCCTTGTGCATGGTGAGGTCGTGCAACGGCCGCTCGATGTGCGCAACCCGGATTTGGCGACGGGAGATATCGAAGTGCGCGCGCATCGCGTCCAGGTCGTCGGACCTGCAGTGACGCCGGCCATACCGGTCGTGCGCGCCAAGGGTGACAAGCTCCCGGCCGAAGAGTTGCGGCTCAAGCATCGCTTGCTCGACCTGCGGCGCTCCGAGATGACTGGCAACCTCGTACTGCGACACCGGCTGCTGCAGCGCGCGCGCGCGAGCCTCAGCGAGATCGGGTTCCTCGAGATCGAGACGCCGATACTCACCAAGCCGACGCCGGAGGGGGCGCGCGACTATTTGGTGCCGAGTCGGATACATCATGGTGAATTCTACGCGCTGCCGCAGTCGCCGCAGATCTACAAGCAACTGCTCATGGTCGCCGGCTTCGACAGATACTTTCAGATCGCGCGTTGTTTCCGCGATGAGGACCTGCGTGCGGATCGCCAGCCCGAGTTCACGCAGATCGACGTCGAAGCGAGCTTCGTAACGGCCGAGGATATCTACGGCGTGATCGAGCGCGTTCTGGTGGATCTCTGGAGCGAGGCCGCTGAGGCGCTGCAGACGCCGTTTCAACGGCTGTCGTATCGCGACGCTCTGGAGCGGTATGGCAGCGACAAGCCCGATCTGCGCTTCGGTTTCGAGATCGTCGACATAACGAGTTCGATTGGAGATGACGCGGCAGAGTTCCTGCGCGGGGGAATCGTCGCCGGGGGCCGCGTGCGTGCGATACTTGCGCCTAACGCCGGGAGTGTCAGCCGCAAGCAACTGGATGCCTGGACGGCGGCTGTGAAGGGAACCGGCGCCGGCGGACTCATGTGGGCGCGTCGAGCCGCGGACGGCTGGGAAGGTCAGGGGGTCAAGGCGATCGGCGCAGCGGCGCTGGACAATATTGGCGGCTCCGCCGGCGATCTCCTGGTGGCCGTGGCCGGCAACCACGCGGCGACCTCGGCGGCGCTCCATGCCGTACGGACTGCCCTCACGCGCCTCCCGGGAATCGAGCCGGCCGGCAAACACGCCTTCTGCTGGATCGTGGACTTCCCGCTCTTCGAGCTGGATGTCGAGTCCGGTGCTTACGTTCCGGCGCATCATCCCTTCACGGCTCCGCATCCCGAGGACCTCGAGTGGCTCGAGAGCGATCCCGGACGTTGCCGCGCGCTGCATTACGACGCAGTGTACAACGGCAACGAGCTGGGGAGCGGCTCCATCCGAATCACGGACGCCCGGCTGCAGGCGACAATCTTCCGCTTGTTAGGCATCTCGCCGGATGATCAGGCGCGCCGCTTCGGGTTTCTCCTCGACGGCCTCACCGCGGGTGCTCCACCCATGGGCGGCTTCGCCCTCGGCTTCGATCGCATTGCCATGCTGCTGGCCGGAGCGTCCTCGCTGCGTGAAGTGATCGCGTTCCCCAAGACGACCGCCGCGCGAGCCCTCTTTGAAGGGGCCCCCACCGGCGTCACGCCGGACGACCTGGCCGCGCTGCACCTCGCCCGGAGTGCCGCGCCGTCGTGAGCGATCGCGTCGTTAGCCAGCGCCTCAACGTCGAAGGCGCCGACCTCCTCACGCTGGCTGGAGTCAATGACGCCAACCTGGTCGAGCTGGAGCGCCGCACAGGGACGAAGGTGGTGCTGCGCGGCGACGCCATGGTGCTGACCGGACCGGCGGATGCCGTCGGCCAGGGGGCGAGCCTGGCGCAGCGCATGATCGACGCGGCGCGCCAGCGACTCGATCTCACGCCTGACGAGATGGCGCGGGTAGCGCTCGAGGAAAACGAGCAGGTTGGTGACGACGCTGTCCGTATCGCGCTTCCGGGCGTGCGCAAGATCATCAAGCCACGCAGCGCGGGGCAGGCGACCTATCTGCGGCTCATTGCCGACAACGATATCGTCATCGGAATCGGCCCTGCCGGCACCGGGAAAACGTACCTCGCCGTGGCGGCTGCCGTAGACGCGCTGACGCGCAAGCGCGTGCGGCGTATCGTGCTGGCGCGACCGGCCGTCGAGGCCGGGGAGTCGTTAGGCTTCCTCCCCGGCGACCTGCAGGCCAAAGTGGATCCCTACCTGCGCCCCTTGTACGACGCCCTGGAAGACATGATGCCGGCCGAGCGTATGCAGCGGGCGCTGGAAACTCGCGTCATCGAGATAGCTCCGCTGGCGTATATGCGGGGGCGCACGCTGAGCGATGCTTTCGTGATCCTGGACGAAGCGCAGAACGCAACGAGCGCCCAGATGAAGATGTTCCTCACCCGGCTTGGCCTGAACGCCAAAGCGGTTGTCACGGGCGACAAGACGCAGATCGACCTGGTCCGGCGTGAGGACTCAGGACTGCTGCAGATCGAGCGGATCCTTCAGGGGATCGACGGCATTGCCATCCATTACCTGGACGCGGCCGACGTGGTGCGCCACCGCCTGGTGCGGGATATCATTCGCGCATACCACGACGATTCGATCGCCTAGCGCCGTGCCCCTTACATCCGGGTCATCCGGCAACTGGCTCATCGAGCTGCCGCGGCGGCTCGCTCTCGTGGCCCATGTCCAGCGCGCCGCGTTGGCTCTCGCGTTAGGCATCTTCGTCGTCGCGCTCTTTCCGCCGGCTCCGTTGACGCCGCGTACGGTGCTCGGCGCGACGATCCTGCGGACGCTCGCCGTGGTGCCGCTCGGCGTGGTGCTCGCGCTCTTCAGACCCGCGGTTTACGCCTCCTATCGCGCACTGTTAGGCATAGCCCTGTCTTTCGTCGTCGTCCTGCTCCTGACGAAGGGGATCCTCTGGTACATCCCGAGCTTCGGCGCTTACACAGGTCTGCTTGTCCCCATCGGGGTGGCTGGACTCATGCTCGGCGTGCTCTTCGATGCGCGCACGAGCATGCTCGCGACAATCATCCTCACGCTCCTCGTGGGCCAGCTCCCGCCGCTCGCGGGGCAGACAGGCGTCGTCCTGTGCTTGTTAGGCGGCGCCACGTCCGCCTGGAGCGTGCGCAGCCTCACGGAGAGACGCCGCGCGTACGCCGCGATCGCCGTGCTCGCCGCCGGATATGCCGTCGCCGCCGTAGCTGTGACATTGTGGACGGCGCTCCCCCTGGGCGATGCGCTCACGGGCGTCACGATCGGCGCGCTCAATGCTCTGGTCTCAGTGGCGCTGGCGCTGCTGCTCCTCCCCCTCGCCGAAAGCGTGAGCGGGATCGACACCTATTTCAGTCTCCTCGAGTGGTCGGACCTCAACCGTCCGCTGATGCGGCGCCTCAGTCTCGACGCGCCCGGTACCTTCGCGCACACACTGGCGTGCGCCCAGCTCGCCGAGGAGGCGTGCAACGCCGTCGGCGCCAACGGCCTGCTGGCGCGCGTCGGCGCCTACTACCACGACGTCGGCAAAGTCGCCAAGGCGACGTACTTCGTGGAGAATCAGTCCGACGGGCGCAATCCGCACGACCGCCTAACGCCAGTCGAGAGCGCCGCGATCATCAAGAGCCATGTCGGCGAAGGACTGCGCCTGGCCGACGCGCACCGCGTGCCGCGCGCCATCCGCGCCTTCATCGCCGAACATCATGGCACCGAGCCGATCGCCTACTTCGCGGAAAAGGCGCGCGGCATCGGCGTCGACCCTAACGCCCCGCCGTTTCGTTACGGCGGCCCGCTGCCGCAATCCGCCGAGTCGGCGATTTTCATGCTGGCCGACGGAGTGGATGCGGCCGCACGAGTAGTCCCGGAGCGCACGCCTGATCGCATGCGCGATGTCGTGGAGCGCATCGTTCAGCGCCGCCTCGAGCAGGGACAGTTGCGCGAGGCGCCGCTGACGCTCGCGCATATCGAAGAGGTCAAGGCGTCGTTCGTGCGTACCCTAACGAGCATGCACCATGCACGCATCGACTACCCTTCCGGCGCCGTCGATCGCGTGCGCGGAGGACTCGGCGCATGACCCTCGACGTGGCTGTGGATGCGCGCGTCCCGCAGCGCCTCGTCTCACGTCAGCGCGCCCGCGAGATAGTGCAGCGTACCCTCCGCCGGGCGGGCATCCGCAACGCGCTTGTATCGGTCGCGTTTGTGAGCGCTCGTGACATCGCCCGCCTCAACCTCGCACACCTGGGACAGCGCGGCGCCACGGACGTCATTACGTTCGCTTTCGAGCGCGTCGCGTCCGACGCGCCGCTCGTCGCCGACGTATACATCGCTCCCGAAGTTGCCCGGCGCAATGCGCGGGCCTACGGCGTCGGCGCCCGCGAAGAGATCATCCGTCTCATAGTGCACGGAGCCCTGCACGCGGCCGGCCAGCGGCACCCCGAGTCCTCGCGGCGCACGTCTTCGGCTATGTGGCGCCGGCAGGAACGCCTCGTGCGCGCAGAGCGGCGGCGCTTGGCGCCGGGACAGAGGTCATGAGCGTCGGCCCGCTCTTGGTGGCGCTGGGTGCTTCCGCGTTAGGCGCGCTCGCAGCGTTGGCCGACGGCGCGCTGCTCGCCCTCGATCCGCACGCACCGCTGGAGACGAGCGTTGCGGCACTGCGCGACCGCCGCGAGCGGGCGCACCGGGCCATCGCCTTCGCGCGGCTCGCCGCCCAGCTCGTCGCCGGCATCGCCGTGGCTCTCGCTTTCGAGTTGACGCAGAGATCGCTCGCCGCCGCTGCAGTCATCGGCCTGGCCATGGCCCTGCTCCTCGCCGGGCTCTCTGAAAGTCTCGCCCGCGCCGTCGGCGACAGCCTGGCGGCCCGCGCGGTCAAGGCTCTCGCGGGCTACATCGGCTTCATCGAGCTTGTGTTCGCGCCGCTCGTCTCGTTAGGCGCCGCGCTGGACCGTGCCCTCATGCGCCTCCTCCCGCCCCCATCGCTCGCCGAAGAAGACCGCGACGAAGCTGCCGAGCAATTCATGCAGGTAGTGGCCGCCGAGGCGAATGTCACCAAAGAGCAGGAAGTCCTGCTCGGCGGCGTCTTCGCGCTCAAAGACACCACCGTGCACGAGATCATGGTCCCGCGCGTCGAAGTCATAGCCGTCCCGCGCGACGCCACGTGGGCCGAAGTTATCGACCGCGTGCGCAGCTCGGAGCATGCGCGCCTGCCGGTCTACTCGGTGTCGGTGGACAATGTAGTCGGCATCCTCTACGCCAAGGACCTGCTCCCCGCGGTCGTCGCCGACGAGGAACCGGAGCAAGGGTGGCTGCATCTAGTGCGGCCCGCCTCCTTCATTCCGGCCACCAAGACGGCCGACGCGCAGCTGCGCGACTTTCAAGCGTCGGGGACGCACATGGCGATAGTCGTCGACGAATTCGGCGGTACAGCGGGACTGCTCACTATCGAAGACGTGCTGGAAGAGATCGTCGGTGAGATCCACGACGAGTACGACGAAGAGGAAGCACCCGTGGTGCAGGAAAATGGCGACCGCTACTGGATATCGGCGCGCCTAACGCTGGACGAGTTGTCCGACCTCCTCGGCGTGGACATGCGCCGCGAAGGCGTGAGCACGGCGGGCGGTCTCGTTTACGAGCTGCTCGGCCGCGTCCCCGGCGCCGGTGAGCGATTCAAGCATCGCGGTTATACATGGGTCGTTGAACGAGTCGTCCGCCGCCGCGTGAAGCGCATCTTCCTCGAGCGCGCGCCATGACCCCCACGTTCGCTCTGGCCCTTACCGTCCTTGTCATAGGCGCCCTCGTCTGCGCGGCTGCGACACTGCGCACGGTGAGCCGCATCTGGCTGCGGCATTGGGTGGAGCGGCAGCTCTCCGGGGCGAGCACGGCGGCTTTGTACCTCGAGCGGCCGCAAAGACTCATTTTGGTGGCGGGAACGGCAGTGGCGATCATAGCGTTCGTCGGCGGTGTGATGCTGGGCAGCAGTGCCGGAGTCAGCGCGCTCGCCCGGGCGCGTGCTGTGGCGTTGTACGCCGTAGCGCTCATGTTCTTCGGCCAGATTGTGCCGCGGGCGATCGCGCGCCGCTGGGCTACGCCGCTGGTGCCGCTGGCCCTGCCGCTCCTGCGTGCTGTAGACGTGTTGCTGCGCCCTCTGATGCTGCTCGTGCGTCGCCTAACGCGAGAGCAGTCGAGGTCAGCGAGGCCCGCGGTGGGCGATGCAGCAGGGCTGGAAGAGCTGCTCCGCGAAGGAGAATTGGAGGGTGTCGGCGAGCGTGACGAGATCGCCATCATCAGCGGCGTGGTTCAATTCCGCGACAAGAAGGTGCGCGCCGTCCAGACACCGCGCGACAGGATCTTCGCCCTGGATGTGACGCTCGGCGGCCCCGAGCTGGCGCGACGCATCGCCGCCGCGGGATACAGCCGCGTGCCGATCTTCAGCGGGTCCCTGGACCGGATCGTGGGCATGGTGCACGCCTTCGACGTGCTGGCGCAGGATGATGATGCGATGCGGCCGCTGAGACCGGTCGGCCGTACCGGGCCTGACGTCGCTTGCCACGACCTCCTCTTCCAGATGCTGCGCGAGCGCCGCCACCTCAGCGTTGTCGGCGATGCGGCCGGCAAGACGTTAGGCATCGTCACGCTGGAGGATCTGCTCGAGGAGCTTGTGGGGGATATCCGTGACGAGCACGACGAGCCCGGGGTCCCCGCGATAGGCCGTACTCACTCGTGAGTTCCACAGGAAGACTTCTCGAGGAGTTCGCGGCTCGCAGGCCCGCGGCGCTGGCGCGGGCGGTCTCGATCGTAGAGAACGAGCGCGACGGCGCGGACGAACTGTTGGCGCGCCTGCACAACCGCGTCGGCCGCGCCAGACGCATCGGCATGACCGGCCCGCCCGGCGCCGGCAAGAGCACTACGACCACACGTTTGGCGGCGGCATATCGCGCGCAAAGTCTCGGCGTCGGCATCATCGCCGTGGATCCTACATCACCGTTCACGGGCGGAGCGCTGTTAGGCGACCGCATCCGCATGGAGAGTGTGGCGCTCGATCCCGGCGTGTATATCCGGTCCCTGGCGACCCGCGG
>JBQTJS010000311.1:0-1600 GCA_052386875.1 Gemmatimonadaceae bacterium | reverse complement strand
CCGTGCTCGACAGTGCCGTCGCCGCTCTCGTCCTTACGCGTTCGGAGGTCAAGCTGCTATCGCTGCCGGAGGCCCCCGCCGCGGCGCGGGCTGCGCTCACCGACCTCTATGCTGCGCTGCCGCCGCGCCTGGGGAGCCGCGTCGATCGCCGGCGCGGCCGCTTCAATTCCGCCGCGGCAGAGCGGCTGTTCCGCATTCTGCTCGAACCTGTCATCGGCTCACTCGCCTGGCCCGAGCGGCTCACCGTTATCCCCGATGGTTACCTGCATCTCGTACCCTGGGATGCGCTGACCGGTAGGATGCCTAACGGCGACAGGCGATTCGTCGCGGAACAGAGCACAGTCTCAGTCATCACGTCGTTGCGGGACGCCGCGGCGCCGGACGAGCCGCTCCCCTCGCTCAACTTGCTGGCTGTAGGCGGGCCCGACCCTGACCGGCGTCTCGCCGTCGCGCGCGAGCTGGACGCGATCCGCTCGGCGTGGCGCGGACGTCCGTTCACACGCCTGGAAGGCGCCGGCGCGAATGAGGCTGCCGTCCGTGATTCCCTGCCGACAGCCGGCATCCTTCACTTCGCCGCCCACGCGGAGCCTAACGCGGTCAGCCCGGATCGTGCGGTAATACAGCTTGCCGACGGACCCGGTGAAGACGGTCGCCTGCACGCCTTCGAGCTGCCGGCTCTGGGCGCCAATGGCGTGCTCGTCGTCCTCAGCGCGTGCGAGAGCGGCACCGGCCGCACGCTGCAAGGTGAAGGTCCCTTGAGCATCGGCAGAGCGTTCCTTCGAGCGGGCGCGCGCCAGGTCATGGTTACACTGTGGCCTGTGGGTGAGCAGTCGATAGCAGTGATCGAGGACTTTTATCAGAACCTCGCCCGCGGCGAGTCAGCCGCGGCGGCCCTGCGTGCGGCCAAACTCGCCGCATGGCGCCGGGGTCTCGACCCGCTCGATTGGAGCGTCTTTACGCTGGTATCGCGCAAGAACTGACGCTAAAGCGTGCGGCTGAACATCACTTCTATACGTAGCGTCCCACGGCCATCGCTGCGGCAGCGAGCACCAATAGCAGTGCCACGATCGCACCCGCTTTGGCGCCGCGCGCGCGCAGGCGCTGTGCGGTTGCGAGCTGCGCGTCGCGCTCAGACGGCGCCGCGGCCGCGGCCGTCTGCGACAAGGCGGCCGCGCGCAGCATCGACGGCCGCACCACCGCCATGCCTATCGCGAAGGCGACGATCGCTGCCAGCGCTCCCCAGCCATACGTCATTCCCACCGCCGATCGCATGTACGCCGGTTGAAAGCCGAGTGACACTTTCCAATAGAGCCATGCTCCCGATAGTATCGTTAGGATGCCGACCGCCGGCATGACATCCATGAAACGGCGGCGCATCAGCGCGGCCGCCACCTTGGCACCATCCGGACCCGCCTCGCGGAAGGCCGGAACCAGGAACACGGCGTTGGAGATCATAGTCCCTACCCAAAAAACGCCCAAGAGGACGTGCACCAGACGCATGAGGACGAGCAACACATCCATGAATCGCTCCTATTGTCGGAGGCTCTCGTTAGGCTCGGCTGTGGAACCCGCGCGGCGAAACGAAAACACCGGGAGGCGC
>JBQTJS010000310.1:0-6906 GCA_052386875.1 Gemmatimonadaceae bacterium | reverse complement strand
CTCCGTCGCGACGAGCACCGAAGGCTTCGCCGATTCGCAGATGGGTCCCCCGCGCGCGCGCGACTGGCTCGTCGAGCACTACCCGGAATCGTACGAGCTGGAAGGCGGGGCGGACGACGCCGAGGAGTTGGCGGAGATGACACCCGAAGAGCGCGCCGAGTACAACGCCGAGCGCCGCGACCGCAAGATCCGGCTGCGCGGCGGAGGAACGCCGCCCAGCGAAGCGGCCTTGCGCGCCGACCTCGGTCTCGCTGCGTCGGAGAGCGTCTCGCCGGGCGGCGACCCGGAGCGGACGCTCGTCCCGCTCGTTAGGCGAAAGCTCGCCAAAAACCGCCAGGAAGTCCTCGCGACAATGGTCATGCTCGGCATGCATCGCATCGTCGTCGACAGCGGCCGCATCACGGCTTCCATGCGCTTTCACATCGATACCCGCGACGCTCTAAACCGTGACGACGCCAGCAAGTTCGGCCTCAGCAACACAATCACAGGGTCCGGCAGCTTCGGCTACGGCCCCTGGGGGGCGAGCGCGAGCGTGCAGAACACAATCAGTTATGTGTCCACCTCCAAGACCCAATCGACCGAAGAGATCAACGCGGACCTGGACCTCAACTCGTCCGTCGAGATCAATTTCAAGAGCGATTACGTACCGCTGAATCGTCTGGCCAGCGCCGGCACGGCCCGCTCGATCGCCGCCAACTCGCGCAACCCCGACGTGGAGGTGCCGGCGCTCGACATGGAGGCGCGCCGCAAGGCCTTGCTCGAGGGTGAGCGCGCGCGGCGCCGCGAGCTGGAGAGCGACCTAACGAGTGGCGTCCCGGCGACGAACAAGGAAGAGATCGCCCGGACCTCGCGCGAGGCCGAGGAGCGCCGGCGTGAGGCGGCGCGTGAAGATGCAAAAGGCGCTGCCGGCGGCGGATCGACGCGATCGCCTGCAGGTGATCGCACAGCAGCGCCTGAGCGGCCCGCACCCTCGCCGGCAGACCGCTCCGCTGCGCCGTCCGGTAATCCGCCCCCGGCTAATCCTTCGGCGCCGTCGCCGCCCCCTGCGGCAAGCAAGTCGCCCGCGGGCAAGCCGCCTGCTAGTCCTCCAGCCAATGCGCCGCCGCCGCCGCCGCCGCCGCCGCCGTCGGCCGGGCGCAGTCCAGCGCCGAAGCCCTAAGCTTCCGGAGTGACCGGCGACAGTGCAGAAGCCTGGCTGCTTCCCCAAGCCGGCCCGCGCGATTCTGGGTGCTATCAGACCGAACTCCGCTTCCTGTTCTTCAAGCGCAGATAACCGGAGCACGCAATGCCTAACCAGGACACAGCCTTAAGCGCGTTAGGCGCGCGGCAGGGCGAGCCGGGCAAGCTTCACGATGGCATCCCTGGATAACGTTGACGCGGGCGCGCGCTGCTCATAAGCGCATCGGGCCTGCCTAACGCGATTGGCCGCTAGAAATATGTCGCCAGGCTGGCAAGCACGAACGCGTGCTCCGACCGGTTGCTGAACTCGTCCCAGGTGCGCCCGCGCACGTAATCCAGCTTGACCGCCGTATCGCGCGTCGGGCGGAAGTTCAGGCCCAACGACACTTGCGCGCGCTCGTGACCCTGGCGCCGTGTGTCGAAGTCGACGAAATCGAATCGCAACTTCAAGGCGAAGGAGGACTGCGGCATCGTGCCCACTAAGGCGCGCGCGAACTCGCGCACAGCCTGTCCGTACACGCCGTGCTGCCGCTCGCTGAAGATGCCGCGCAACTGCTCCGGGATATCCACGGCGACCCGCGCCGCCTCGCCGCTGAGCTGCACACCTAACAAGCGCGTCTCGCCGTCTACAACTGCAATCGTTACGTCACGCCGCCGATCGACACTGGCACCATCCTGGCTGAACACATTGTACGCACCATGGTGCGCCGATACGCCTATCTCGTGCTCTACACCCGGACTCCACGCGACGCGCCCGACGAACGCGGGCGAAGCGTTGTTGTCCTCCCAGTTCCCGCGCCCCAGGGGGATGCGCGTACCGTCCTCAGCATCGCGGATCAGCCCGTCGTGGAAGCCGTTCGTGGCGTAGGCCTCATACGTAACGCGGCCGCGCCGGCCCACCGAAAACTGGCCGAGTACGCCCACGCCGGGCTCGGAAAGCGCCACACCTAACAGCTCCGTGGAGACCAGGGGTCTGTCAGTGAACTCGTTGAGAGGTGAATCGTGCGAGAGATTGAACTTGCCTAACGGAGACAGGATCATGCCGCCGCGCACCGCGAACGCGGGGTGCACGCGGATATCGATCGCGGCAAACTCCAGCTTGATCTCGCTCGCTCCCTCCTCGAACTCCAGCTCGGCTGCCATGCGCACGAAGTCGCTGACTCTTGTGGCCGAAAAAATGTTGAACCGCTTAGCCTCGAAGCCGGAATCCTCGTTCGCGCCGTCGACGCGCTGCCAGCGCGCGTGGATCTCGGCGTATCCGCCGATCGCCGTGCGGCCGAGCAGGCGCGTTTGAAAAGGCTTGTCGTACGAGCCGCCGCGAACGAAAGGGCGCCCCCGCCCCGTGTCGGCATCCGCCGTATCGCGCCGCGCCTGCGCCGTGTCGCGCTGCGAAAGGGCGCTCTGCGAGACCCCGGCGCCGAGCAACGACAAGGTGAACGTGGTCCTAACGAGTGTGTGCATGGATCAGAGATTGATGACCAGTACGCCCGCCGCGGTCACACGCGATGGGTAGCGCTTCAACGCGCGCTCGGCGGGGCCGCGCAATACCGCACCCATGCGATCGTAGGTCGAGCCATGGCAGGGGCACACCAGCCTGTCCCCCTGCGGTTCGACCGTGCACGAGAGGTGCGTGCACTCCGACGACAAGACCGTAAAGCTCCCGTCGTCGTTTACGTTGACGATGAGCGGCTGCGCTTCGCCTTCCGGTAGGATGCGCAGCATCGCGCCCGGCTCCCCCAGCTCAGGATGCCGCGCGATCGGTAGCTCGACGCGGCCGTCGACAGCTCGGACTGAGCGCACGAGCACGCTGGCGCATGCCGCAATCACCGGCAGAGTCGCCAGTGATGCGCAAACACCGAGGAACTCGCGACGCTGCAACGGGCCTATGACAGCGCGCCTAACGCTCATCGCGATTCAACGAACTTGAGCAACGCGGCCCGTCGTCCCGCCTCGAGAGCCACGTACGCGTCACGCGCGGCCTTCCCTTCGCCCCCGTGCAGACGGATCGCCTCGTCAACTGTCCCCGCTCTTCCATCGTGCAGGAGAAATGCGTCGCCATTGAGGAATCGGCGCATCAGCCGGAGGCCCCAGAGCGGCGCCGTCTTCCACTCGCGGCCGTTCGCCTGACCATCCGGTCTGTTGTCTGCCAGTGCATCACCCATGTCGTGCAACAGGAGATCCGAATACAGCTCCACGCGCTGGTTGCTCAGCGCGTTCACGACGCTCACGCCGGTAGTCAGCACGGGGACATGGCACCGCGCACAACCGACGCGCTCGAACAACGCGCGCCCTTCCTTAACCTCGGCGGTCTCGGCACCGGGCCGTGGCGGTGCGAGTGCGCGGATGTAGTGCACGACCGCCTGAACTGTCGAGGCGGGGATCTCTGGGTCCGGGACGTGATCGGCCGCGAGGGTCTGCGCGATCGACTGAGGATTCGTTATCTCGTCAGGCAAGAAGTCCGAGGTTATCCCCATGTCCTGGTGATAGGCTCCGACAACTTGTTCGACGAGGTTGGAGACCTGCGCCTTGCGTCCGAAGCGGCCGATCCGGCGCTCAGCGCCACCTCCCGGCGTACCATGCGGCACGTATTCCGCTGCGTACACCCAGTTGGGCCGGCCGGAGATTCCGTCTCCATCGCGGTCCGCCGAGTCGGCGTTGGCCAGGATGGCGCTCTCCGTGATCGCTTCGATCAGGCCGACTCCAAAGACCGGCGGAGGGAGCCGCAGCGATACAGCCACACCGTTGGGGAGTCGCTCGGCATGGGCTCCCGGAATAGCCTTGTCCTGTATCTGAGGGCCGCCTAACGAGGCCAGGAAGCCGTCCTCGGGGCTGCCTATCCGTTGCAGCGCGTTCTCCAGGCGTCCGCGGCCGTCGCCGCTGTGGCACGACGCGCACGATACGTTGTTGAAGATGGGGCCCAGACCGCTCGCCGGAGCGAACCGGCGCCCGAACTCCTCGTCACCGCGGATGAACGCCTTCATCTCCTCGACGCTGAGCCCGTCGACCGGCCCGTCAAAGACGTCTCCCGCATCAGGGGCCTCCGTGACCAAGTCGGCGCAGCCCAGCGCGGCAACGACGCCAAGCACGGCCAGGCGGCATCGCCAACCACCTCGCCGGCCGAGTACGGCCCATCTGAGCGTATATGCCACGAGTCCTCGAGGACGGTGTAGGTCCAACGCGCACCACGAGATGCAGCACGCGGGCAGAATTTAGTGCCGACTAATTTGATATTTTTGCCAGCCTAAGTCAATTCTCCTCGAAGAGCAGTTGAGGCCGCCCATGTCGTAGCTTCCTCCAGCATCACTGCTACGGCATATAGCCGGGACCTAAGTCAATTCTCAGGCGGAATCAGTTAGCCGGCCACGCTTTAGCTGCCACTCCGCATCATTGCTGGGGCAGAACAGCCCGAATGCGCTGGGGCAAGGTTGGTCCGGATGCTCGGCTTTCCTCTCGTTTAGTTGATACGAGGCGGCGTCACATTCAGGGAAGCGAGCCGCGCCGGCGCCTTCAGGCGACAAGTGTGGCGTCTGCCTAACGCTGATACGCCAAGCGAAGCCCTAACGTCAAAGTCCGGCCCGGAGCCGCGAAGTTGGCGATCTCTTCATAGCCGCTACCGAGCACATTCTCGGCGCGCGCAAAAGCGGCCACGCTCGGGGCATGGGCGCCCCGCTCTAGGAAGCGATAAGTGACCCCCACGTCGAGCCGCTGGTAAGATTCGAGAACCACGGGCTTCGCCGGAAAGCCGGAGAAGTCGCGGTCGTCGCGTGAGCCCACATGCAGCAGACGCGCGTCCGCGGACAGCCTAGTCGTTAGGCTCGTGCTCGCGCTGAGCGAGCCGCTAACGGACGGACGGCGCAATAGGCGCTGCCCCCGAACGAAGGTGGCGCCGGCGCCGCGATCGAACCCCGCGTCATCGACACGCGTGCGCAGCAGCGTAAGCGCCGCGCCGATCCGAGTAGACGAGCCCGCGCGCGCTTCGCCCTCCAGTTCCAGACCGCTCGCCGCGGCTGCCGCGACATTGAAAAAGTTGGGAGTCGCGGGGTCCTTGAACGAGTACTGAATCAGATCGCGGAAGCGCTGGCCGAACCACGTAACCGTCACGCGCGACGCTCCGCCGGCCAGCTCCTGCTCGGCGGCAACTTCCACGCTGCGCGACCGCTCGGGACGCAACGCGGGATTGCCGACCGTGAAGGCAGTATTGAACTGCTCGAGAAAGGTCGGGCCTTTGAATGCGGACCCGGCACTCGTGCGCAGCGTCGTCGATCCCGTGACGCGCAGCGCCATGCCCAGTCGTGCAGTGCGGAAGACGCCGAACACGTCATTGTCGTCGTAGCGCCCGCCGATCGTATAGCTCAAAGCACCCGCCTCACCCACGATCTGTACATAACTTGCGCGCGTGGTCCGCTCGGCGCTAAACGCGTTAGGCGCCGAATCGAAGTTGGAGCTATCGCGCCCGCGCTGGGCTTCGCGTTGCCACTCGTGACCTAACGTCGCGATCGCCCGGCCCGGCAGGAGCACGTTCACTCGGGCGTCGGCCACGCGCCGGCGGACCGAGCCCGCACTGCGGTATGCATAAAAGCCGCTCGTATCGGCCGGACTGTCGGCGGCATCGTCCGTGCGCGGACGTCCTTCCAGAACAGAAAGCGTGAGTCCCGTACTGACGCGGGCTCCCACGGACTGCGCCGCGTCCGCGGCGAGCACGCTGCGGCGGTCGCGGCGGAAGGCGTTGCGGTCGCTGACACGGCCGGCGCCGTCGGTGGGATAGTGGTATTCGTCGCGTTGCTGCCGGGCGCTGAGCGCGACGCGAGTTCCCTGCGCGGTGGCAAAGCCGGAGCTGGCGCTCAGGACGTCGTTCTCGTACGAATTGTTGAATGCCAGGATGCCGTCGCTGGAACGGCGCGCCAAGCCGGCAGTGCCGTACAGGGCACGCGAACCCGCACCTAACGAGAAATCGAAAGCGCGCGTCCCGTAGGTTCCGGTGTTCACGTCGCCGTCCAGCGTACCTCCGTTCCCTGCCTGACGCGTGAATATCTGAATGACGCCGGTTACGGCGTCCGAGCCGTACAGCACGCTGGCGGGTCCGCGCACAACCTCGATGCGATCTACATTGTTCAGCGTATAGAAGGTGAGGTCGACAGCTCCGCCTGGGTCGTTCACCGGTACGCCGTCGACGAGCACCCGCACGTAGTCGCTCTCGCCGCCGCGCAGGAAGAGCGAGGTCTGAGCGCCGAAGCTGCCGCTGCGCACGACGGCGGCGCCCGGAACGGCGCGTAGCGCTTCGGCCACATCGCGCACTCCGCGCGCGCGCAGCTGCGAGCCGTCGAGCACGCTGACCGACGCTATCCGGCTGCCGATGCGGCTGTCGACCTTGGTGGCTGTAACTACCACGCGCTGCAGGCGCACAGTGTCCGGCGCCTGGGCGCGCAGCACTGTGGAAGCTGCGATTACGAGGGCGGCGATGGCTGGAAAACGAAACACGGGTCATCTCCTCCCTCGGAGAATACCCGTGCGGAGCCAGCAAACGCGTTAGGCGCTTGTGTGGCCACGAGCCCTCCCCCGAGGCACTCAGTGTGTGGCACGAGCAGAGGTCGTCTCCTGGCTCCGGGCCGCGTCGCTCCCCTTCCCGACCGCGAGGTCAGTGGTTGTCGAGGACGCAAACATCGCCCGTTACAGTGGCGGGGCCGCACCGGCGTTGCACCGGTTTCCGTGGCCCCTACTCGTACGTTC
>JBQTJS010000309.1:0-16214 GCA_052386875.1 Gemmatimonadaceae bacterium | reverse complement strand
CCGCGCGCGCGCGCCGCGCGCACGAATGCAGTCCCACCTCGCCGGTAGACGAGGTCCAGCACGACGACCTCGCTGGGGAGATCGGCCGGGGCCAGCGGCATCGCATCGGCCCAGGCGCCGATCGACGTGGCATTGACAACGATCTGCGCACCCTGAACAGCGGCGCGCGTCGCATCGCAGACAGTAACATGCGCGAAGCGAGCGGCGAGACGCGCGGCCCGTTCACGCGTGCGGTTCCACACCGCCACTGTGGCGCCGGGCCAGTGCTCCGTCGCCGCGCACACGGCGGCGGCCGCGCCGCCGGCACCGAGCAAGGCGACGCGTGCTCCGCTGGGGAGCGCACCGAGCACCGAGCTGGCCAGGGCGTCAAAGCCTCCGACATCGGTGTTGTCACCCACCAGTCGCGCATTGCCGTCGATCCAGAACGTATTGACAGCCGCCGCGCGCAGCGCGGGCGGAGTGAGCAAATCGCAGTATGCAGCGAACGCGGACTTGTGTGGGATCGTGATGTTGCCGCCCAGCGCGTTTTCGCGCACAGTTTGGACGGCTCCCGGCAACGCGGTTGGCGGCACGTCGAGCAGCTCATAACGGGACGCGAGGCCGGCCCGCTCAATGGCGGCATTCTGAAAGCGTGCCGAGAGCGAATGCATAACGGGGTGGCCTAACAGGAGTAGGCGCCGCGGCCGCGGGGCATCCGCCATCTCGAAGGGAGTGGAGCCTGGGGCGAAATCCATCATGTGCGGCCTGGCGCTGGATCGGCGACGAGCCTGTCGAAGGCGGCGCGCACTTCGCGCTCCAGCTCGCGCAGCGTGGCGCGATACGCCTCCAGCTCGCCGCCGAAGGGGTCGGCGATGGGCGAGCCGCTCTCGCTGCGCGCGGCATAGGCGGTGAGCAGCCAGGCCTTGTGCTCGCCGCCTAACGCGGCGACACGTTCGTAGTGATGCGGGCCCATGACGAGAATCAGATCGCTGCGATCCACCAGGTCGCGCGTCAGCTGCTGCGCGCGGTGCGAGCCGAGGTCCAGGCGCCGCTCTATCGCAACCAGCAGCGCGCCGTCCGACGCGGGCGCACCGTCCCAGGCGCTCGTCCCCGCACTGGCGACCTCGATGTCGCCAAGGCCGCGCTCGATCGCCTCGCGGCCCGCAATAGCCTCGGCCAGTGCGCTGCGGCACGTGTTGCCCGTGCAGACGAACAGCACGCGAGTCACGTTAGGCATCACCGACCAGCTCCGGTACGCTCTCCCGCAGGATCGCCGCGCTGATTGCCCCCGGGCGGATCACCCGCGGCCGCCGCCCGGTGCAATCCACCACGGTGGACGGGTCCGACGGCTCCAGCCGCCCGCCGTCGAGTACGCGCAGGATGCCGCGCGCCGTAACATCGCTCCATTGCTGCACAATCTCCCCAGCTGTCATCGCCGGCGGTACCCCCGGACGGTTGGCACTGGTGCTGGTTATGGGATCGCCGTAAACCGTCAAGAGCCGCTGCAGACCCGCATGCGAGGTCCAGCGGACTGCCACGCCCCCCTCCGGGCCGCGCAGGCGGCGCGGGACGCGACGTTCCCCTCCGGCGAGCACCAACGTGAGCGGTCCGGGCCAGTGCCGCGCGGCGAGTCGCGCGGCGTCACTCGTTAGGTGCAGGTCCAGGCGTCCGAGCATCTCGCTACCGGCGATGAGCAGCAAAAAAGGCTTGGCCGCCGGCCGCTTCTTGAGCTTCACCAACCGTTCCACAGCGTCGTGATCGACAGCAGTACCGAAGCCGTACACAGTCTCCGTGGGATAGGCGAGGATGCGGCCGTCGCGCAAGTGCGTGATGGTTACCGCGAGTGCCGCCTCGATCTCTACCGCGGACCAGAAGGGGACCGCGACTAGCGGGTCGCTCATGGCTCACAGGCCGCTATCGCTTCCAGTAAGGCGAAGTCCCGCTCCTCCGTCACCTTCATGCCGCGTTCCGCGCCGCGAACGACCACAACCGGATGCCCCAATCGTTCCACCAGGGCGGCGTCGTCAGTTGCATAACGAGCTTCACGCAAGGCGTCGCGATACGCCTGCTCGATCATCCAGCGCGGAAACGCCTGCGGCGTTTGCGCGCGCCACAGCCGCTCCCTATCCACAGTCCGCAGCACGACCTGCTGCTCATCGACCTCCTTCAGCGTGTCGACTACGGGAAGTGCGGCCACGGCGCCGCGCCCTTGCCGTGCTTCCGCGATCACACGATCGATGGTGTCGTCGCTCACGAGCGGGCGGGCGGCGTCGTGCACGACTACGACACGGACTGCGTCGTCGAGGTCCTCGATGCCGCTCCACACGGAGTCTCCGCGCTCGCGGCCGCCGACCGACACGAGCAAGCGTTCCAGATCTGCTTGAAAGATCCACGGCGGGGGATCTCCGGCGTGCGAGCGCGGCAGCACAGCTATCACCTGCAGCACATCGCTGCGGCGCTGGAAGGCATGAATGCTGTGGAGCAGCATCGGCTTGCCGGCGATCCAGCGGAACTGCTTGAGCTCCGACGATCCCGCGCGCGTTGCAGCACCGGCGGCGACGACGATGACGCCGACATCGGGGGGAGAAGGAGTGTCAACTGCAGCGCCATTCATGCAAAGAGGTGCTCAAAGCAGTCTGCCAGCGCAGTGACGCCGATCACGTTCAGCCCTTCGCTGGGGACGCGCGGCACGCTGCGCGCGCTGACGTAGGCCGTACGCATGCCTAACGAGGCTGCCTCGCTCAGGCGGCGCTCAGTCTGCGATACGCCGCGGACCTCGCCGCCCAGGCCGACTTCGCCGATGCACACTGCATCCGCCGGGAGCACGCGCTCGTACACGCTCGAGGCGAGCGCCGTCGCCAGGGCTAGATCGCCCGCCGGCTCGGCGAGCCGCAGGCCGCCCGCCACGTTGACGAAGACGTCCAGCTTCCCCAGCGGCAGTTTGGCGCGCCGTTCCAGCACGGCCAGCAGCAACGACAAGCGCCGCGCATCGTACCCCGCGGTCACGCGTTGCGGCGTCGCGAACCCCGATTTGCTGGCCAGCGCCTGCAGCTCCACGAGCATCGGCCGCGTCCCCTCGAGCACGACTGTGAGCGCGCTGCCGGAGGCCCGCGTTAGGCGGTCGCCGACAAACAGCTCCGACGGATTCGCGACGGGGACGAGCCCATGATCGGTCATGTGAAAGACACCTATCTCGTCGACGCTGCCGAAACGGTTCTTCGTAGCTCGCAACACGCGGTGATCCGCGCTGGCAGCGCCGTCACCCTCGAAGTACAACACAGTATCGACGATGTGTTCCAGCGTCCGCGGCCCGGCTATCCCGCCTCCTTTGGTCACATGCCCGATCACCAGCACAGCCGTGCCGCTCTCCTTCGCGAAGCGCATGAGCCGCGCAGCGCACTCACGCACCTGGCCGACATTTCCCGGGGCTCCCTCGAGGTCCCCAGTGTACACAGTCTGAATCGAATCCACGATCAGGAGCGCGGGGCGGCGTGCTGCGGCAGCGGCGATGATGTGCTCCAATTCGGTCTCGGCGAGCACATTGACGTCCTGGGCGTCGTCGGAGAGCCTGTCGGCGCGCAGCCTGATCTGAAGCGGCGACTCCTCACCGGACACGTACAGTGCCGGCGACCCCGCGCGCTGCAGACGCGCCGCGATCTGCAAAAGAAGCGTCGACTTCCCGACCCCGGGCTCGCCGCCGATGAGCACCATGGCGCCGGGAACAACGCCGCCGCCTAACACGAAATCCATCTCGTCGAGCCCCGTGCGCAAGCGGCTCTGCGCGACCCCCTGTACCTCGCGCAGCGGCGTTACGGGCAAGCGGGCGCCTAACGCCGCATCGCCGCGCGTCGACGCCCGGGCGCGCCTGGCCGAGCCGCGCTGCGCCGGCTCCTCGATCAGCGTATTCCACTCGCCGCAGCTCTCGCACCTCCCGGCCCACTTCGCGAACTCGCCGCCGCACGACGAGCAACGGTACACGCTGCGCGCCTTGCGCCCCGCATCACTCCCGGCCGCACGCCGCGCGGTCATGCAGGCTGCCGCGGCGAGTAGTTATCGAACCGCGTGTAGGTCTTGTGGAAGTACAGCCTGATCGTGTCGGTCGGACCGTTGCGCTGTTTGCCTACGATGACCTCGGCCAACCCTTCGAGCGGCGTCCCGTCGCCCAGGCGCCGCGGGTCGCCGCGGTCGTCGTACGTTCCCTCGTAGTACTCGGGACGATACAGAAACATCACAACGTCGGCGTCCTGTTCGATGGCTCCGGACTCGCGCAGATCGGAGAGTTGCGGACGCCGGTTCTCCGCCGAGCGCTGCTCCGGTGCACGCGACAGCTGCGACAGCGCGACCACGGGGATGCGCAGCTCGCGCGCCAGGATCTTGAGTGAGCGCGAGATGTAGCTGATCTCTTGCTGCCGGTTCTCGGCGTCGGTGGGACCCTGGATGAGCTGCAAGTAGTCGATGATGACGAGGCCGATGTCGTACTCGGCCTTCAGACGCCGCGCGCGCGAGCGGATCTCCAGAACTGTGATCCCCGCCGAATCGTCGATCCAGATAGGCGCCGAGCCTAACAAGCCGGCGGCGCGGGCCAGCTTACCGAAGTCGTCGTTGGAGAGCTTGCCGCTGCGGATCCGCTGGGCGTCGATGTAGCCCTCGCTGGCCAGCATCCGCTGCACCAGCGAATCGCGGCCCATCTCCAGGGAGAATATCGCAACCGGTATCTTGGCCTCGATCGCCGCGTACTGAGCAACGTTCAGCGTGAACGCGGTTTTCCCCATGGAAGGCCGCGCCGCGACGATGATCAGCTCGGAGTTCTGGAAGCCTAACGTGAGCTTGTCCAGGTCGTTGAACCCGCTGGGCACGCCTGTGACGGCCGAGCCGCCGGTGCGGGCCAGTTCCTCGATGCGCTCCATGGCCGGCCACAGCAGCTCTTTCATGCGGTGGAAGCCTTCGCGTCCCCGCTGCTGCGAGATCTGAAAGATGCGCTGTTCCGCGTGGTCCAGCAGCGTGCCGGACGACTGATGGCCGTCGAATGCCTCGCTTACGATCTCGGTGGAAGCCTCGATGAGACGCCTAACGAGCGCCTTCTCGCGCACGATCTTGGCGTGATACTCGACATTCGCCGCTGTCGGCACGGCGTCGAGCAGCAGCGTCACATAGTCCTTGCCGCCGGCGGCTTCCAACTCGCCGCGCGTCTCCAGCTCGTGCGCCAGCGTCAGCGGATCGACGACATCGCCCCGCTGGTTGAGCGCCAGCATCGCGCGGAACATACGGCGATGCGCCTCACGGTAGAACATCGTGTCATCCACGAACTCCGTCGCGCGGATGATCGCGTCGGCGTCCATGAGCATTGCCGCGATGACCGCTTGCTCCGCGTCCTCGGAATACGGCGGACGGCGGTTGCGAAACGCGTCACGAACGCCGTCGGACGCTTCCGGCAGAGCTATCGATGAGTCGGCGAGCGAGCTGGACATCTTCCCAAGTAGGACGCTTCCACGACGGGTTCCGCAGAAGCGCCGCCGGATGGTACGTCACGATAAGCGGGACGCCGTAATACTGATGAATGGCCCCGCGGAGTTTGCTTATGGAGAGCTTGCTGTCAAGCAGAGTCTGTGCGGCGAACGTTCCCAGCGCGACGATCACCTTCGGACGGATCAGCTCCACCTGCGCGACCAGGTACGGCTTGCACGCGGTCACTTCGTCCGGTAGCGGATTGCGGTTGCCGGGAGGCCGGTGTTTCAGGACGTTGCAGATGTAGACGTCGTGCCGCTCGAGGCCGATCGCGGCGAGTATCTTCGTGAGCAGCTGCCCCGCCTGGCCCACGAAGGGTCGTCCTAGCTCGTCTTCGGTGGCGCCGGGGGCTTCGCCCACGCACATGAGATCGGCGTTATGGTTTCCCTCCCCCGGGACTGGGTTTCTCGCGCCCCTGTACAAGCCGCAGCAAGTGCACGAAGCGACTGCGCGCTCGATTTCTGCGATGCTCGCAAAGCCCTGGCGTCGGGCATCGAATAGCTCATGACTAGCCGACCCCATTGCGATCCCGCTCGGGATCTGCTCGAGCGCCATCGCGCTATGCCACGCATCGCGCGTAGGGTCTGCCGGCCGCGCAGGCGGCGCCGGAGTGCCGGCGTCCGCGATCTGAGCGCGTTGGGCTGTCTGAACAACGGAGGGACCTGGATCGTCGAGGGCGGCGTCGACGGCGCGCAGGGCGGCCCGCCAGTCTGCGCTAGCCGAGGCCGTAGACTCCGCCGCGCGCGCGGTGCCTCCCGAGCCGCGCGCAGATTCCCGGGTCAGGACCAGCTCGCGATCGCCCGCGTCGAGCTGCTGCTTCAAGTATTCCCGCAAAAGGGCGCCCGCACGCCCGGCTGACGACTCAGCGGCCACTCAGCAGCTCCTCGACCCGATCCAAGATAGCATCCGCAACATCCGGTTTCGACAGTAGCGGCAAGGCCTGCTCAGCGCCATCGCGTCCGATGATAGTGACACGGTTCGTATCGACTTCGAATCCGGCCCCGGGCTCGTTAGCATCGTTTACGACTACGAGGTCCAGCGCCTTTTCCTGCAATTTCGCCTTGCCGTATGCCACGGCATCTTCCGTTTCGAGCGCAAAGCCTACGGTCACCAGCTCGCGCGGCCGCTGCGGGATTGTGTCCTTCAAGACATCGCGAGTGGGCGTCATTTCGATGTTGAGCGTCGCCTGCGATTTCTTGATCTTGCTCGGCGTTGCGGATGCCGGACGGAAGTCGGACGGCGCAGCCGCCATTACAAGGACGTGCGCGCCGGGAAGCTCACGAGTGATGGCATCGGCCATCCGCTCCGTCGTTTCCACGCTGACGCTGCGCACGCCTACCGGCCGCGGCACACCCAGCGGGCCGTGTACGAGCACCACCTCGGCGCCGCGGCGCCAGGCGCTCGTGGCGACGGCCACGCCCATCTTGCCGCTGCTCCGGTTGGAAACGTAGCGGACCGGGTCGACAGGCTCGCGTGTCGGTCCGGCCGAGACGACGACGCGTTTGCCGAAGAGCGGCCCGATGCGCTCGAGGCGCCTGGCCAGGTGCGCCATGATCGTCTCGGGCTCGGGCATGCGACCCGGTCCGCTCCCCTCGCCCGCGGCCAGGGGCCCGCTTTCCGGCTCCAGCACGCCGTAGCCTAACGAGCGGAGATGCTCGACGTTGCGCGCCGTCTGCGGATGTGCCCACATCCGGTCGTTCATGGCGGGGACCAGCAGCACGGGCGCGGAGGTCGCCAGCAATACGGCGCCTAACAAGTCGCCCGCCTGACCGCTGGCGGCGCGCGCCAGGAAATCCGCCGTAGCCGGCGCCACGACAACCGCGTCGTTGGCCTGAGCGAGCTTGATGTGATCCAGCGCGCGCCCGGCGGCAACGAGGTCGCTGAACACCGGCCGACCCGTCAGGGCTTCGAACGTGACGGCGCCGATGAACTCCTGCGCCGAACGCGAGAGCACCACATCTACCGCGGCCCCGGCCTGCGTCAGCAGCCGCGCCAGCCACGCCGACTTGTAGCTGGCGATCCCTCCGGTTACTCCGAGGAGGATGCGACGCCGGTCGAATGGGCGAACGGCTTATTCCGCCTGGCGCCGCGTCAGAACGCGGTAGTCGATCGCGCCGCCGGTCAGCTCCTCCATGGCCCGCGTTGTCAGCTTCTTCTCGCGCGGACCCGAGCGGTCCCGCGGGAAGGCGTTGAGCACGCGCGCGTACTTCGCGGCTACAAGCACGGCGAGGTACTTGTTGGCGGCCTTTTCCTTGACCTCGTCAGGCGTAAATACTCTCACAGTAGCTCCTGCGCTCACAGCGCGGATAATCGTTTCTGGATCTCATCTGCAAGGACGCGCACGCGCCCGTCGATGTTATTCTGCCGCGCATGACGCACTGTCTCCGCATCAATGATCGACGCGACCTGCGTGTACGCGGACTCCAACGAATCGTTGACCACTACGTACTGATACTCCGGTACCGCTGCTAAAGCCTCGCGCGCCTCACCCAGCCTCCGGCGGACCGACTCCCCGTGATCCGTATTCCTGCTCGTTAGGCGATCGACCAGCACGTCGGCCGAAGGCGGCAACAAGAACACGAGCACAGACTCGGGATACGCGACGACAAACTGGCGCGCCCCCTGCACATCGATATCCATCACCACGTGTCTGCCAAGCGCCAACACGCGTTCCACTTCCTGTCGCAGTGTTCCATACAGATTCCCGTGCACCACCGCCGACTCCGCGAAATCGCCGCGCGCCTGGCGCGAGCGGAAATCGTCTTGCGTCAAGAAAAAGTAGTCGCGGCCATCCCCTTCGCCGGCCCGCGGAGCACGAGTCGTGCACGACACCGAGTACCCGACATCGCTGCGCCTTTCGAGCAAGAGCTTCGCAAGTGTGGTTTTCCCGCCGCCGGACGGGGAAGAAAGGATGACGGGGAACGGGTTCATTCGAGGTTTTCGACCTGCTCCCGGATGCGCTCCAGTTCCTCCTTGATTGTCACGACGTCACGCTGCATGGCTGCGTCGTTCGCCTTGCTTGCCGTCGTATTCGCCTCACGCAATAGCTCCTGCAATACAAAGCCAAGCCGCTTCCCCACACCGTCGCTCGCATTCCCTTCGAGGGAACGGCGAAACGTGTCGAGGTGCGCCGCGAAGCGAGCCAGCTCCTCATGCACGTCGTGCCGCTCCGCCAACACAGCGACTTCCTGCGCCAACCGCTGCTCGTCGACAGCCACACCGTCCGCGAGCTGCCGGATAGACTCGCGCAGACGATCGCGGTGCTCGGTCACGCGCTGCGGCGCGCGTTCAGCGATGCGCTCCAGTGCACCGTCCACGACCGCGAGGCGCTGTTCGATGTCGCGGACAAGCTTGGCCCCTTCGCGTTCGCGCGACTCGCGCATCTTATCGATCGCGGCAGCGATCACGGCGGATAGCTGGGCTGCGTCCTCAGTCCTTACCTCGCCTAACGGCGCCACTACGTCCGGCAAACGCAAGACTGTCGCCACGTCCACATCGCCAGACAAGCCGTAGCGGTCTCGTAGATCAGTCAGCAATGCCGCCGCGGCAGCAAAACGAGCCTCATCGATTAGTGCCCCTCCCCCTCCCCCTCCCCCTCCTCCTCCCACTCCGCCGCGCTCGCACCTTGCAGTCAGCGTAACGTGCCCACGCGTAACGCGTTGCCTGACCTCCTCACGTACCTCGCCCTCCCAGCGGCTAAGCTCAACCGGGAGTTTGATCGTCGCGTTGAAGAAGCGATGGTTGACAGCACGCACGTCGACCGTGACGCGTGAACCCCCCACCGTCCCTTCGGCAGAGCCGTAGCCTGTCATGCTTCGTATCATGTGCGGCGGCGTAACCTATGAATTGACAATGGGTTTGTCAATTCGCGAACTCCCATCGAACCCCATAAAGATTCGTCTGACGAGGCATCTGAAACCCCGGTACCTGCTCGTACGGTAACCCCAGCACATTGCGGAACTGATACGTGAGCACGGCCTTGAGGATGCGGACCTCCAGCAGAAAGCTCCACGTGCGATAGATGGACGACACGAGCGCGGGCTGCGGACCGGCCAGAGGGAAGCGCACGCCGTCGCGGTATTCATGCGTGACGGCGCTAAGGATGCGCAGGTTCCCGCTCGGGACGGCGCTGCGCCATTCTGTGTCGATGTAGATCTGGCTGCGCGACTGATAGCGCGGCCGGTAAGGTCCCGCTGAGTCCCAGCGGATGCCGAGGATGTCGAAACCAAGGTCGCCGAAGACTTTGCCACGTAAGGCGGCAAACGTTCCTGTTAGGCGCCCTACGTTGGCCGGCCTGAAGGCGGTGTCATACACGACCGGTGCGCGCAGCACGGCCGTGTCGCGCACAAGGACGCCCCCCGAAAGCCACGCGCGGCCAAGGCGCACGCCCAGTTCCGCGCGAGCGGAATTGCTGGTCGCTCCCGCGGCACCGGACGTCGGCGCGCTGCGACCGAAGGAACCCGAGAGCGCAATGACCGGCAGCGGCTGCACACGCACGGCCACATCGCTGGTGAGCAGGGAATCCGGCAAGCGTCGTTCAGCGAACATGCTCGCCACGAGCCAGTCGTTCGAGAAGGAGGCTCGCGCGCCGGGTGACAGATAATTTTCCCCTCTGACGCCGCGCATGCGCGCGAAAGCGCTCAGCCGCAGCGCGCCGACGCCGTAGCCTAACGCGGCCACGTACTGCGGTCGAGTGCGCACGGTGTCGCGCTCGAGCAGAGTGCTATCGCTGCTGGTTACAACCAACGTATCACCCCGAGTCAGCTTGAACTCGAAGGAGCCTGCTGCCAACTGTGCCCAGAGACCGGCGGAGTCCGCGCTGCCGTAGGCTAGACGGGCGTAAGCCTGCGTGTAGCGCATGTCCTGCGGCAGCAGGTTCGGGCGCGGCGGGGTCGTTGCGAGTCGCAGTTGCTCCGAGCGGTCCAATCCAAGCGTGTAATACGTTCCTGCCACGCTGACCTTCCCCTTTGCCCAACCGGCACGCGCGATCAGCGCAACGTGACTGGCGTCGCCCAACTGAGCGTCCTGCGTCGCGTACTGGTACGCTCCCAACTGCAGCAACCCCCCGCGCCGGAATCGCTTGCCGTAGTAGCCGCGGTAGGTGTTGGTCTCGAAGTCGCCGGTGGCGACGTCCACGCGCGTCGCCGCGTTTGTCGAGCGTACGGTCCAGGTCCGCAGATGCACGCGGATCTCACCTGCGGCGCGCTCGATGCGGACTTCCTCCAGCGTCCACAGCGGGACAATTGTGAGATCGGGGACAGTGCCGCTACGCGGGCTGAAGGGGTCTAGCTCGAAGCCGTCGAGGAAGACGCGGACGGCCCGCATATCTCCGCCTAACGCGGCCACCTGCGGCGATGCGATCCATCCGGATTGGAATGTTGTGATTCCGGGGATGCGCTCGAGGAGGTCGTTGAGGGTGAGCGCTCCCGACGCAAAAAGCTCTGTGCGGTCCCAGCTGTATTCGGCCCCGATGTCGGCGAGTCTGGGGAGCGGAGCGCCGCGGATGGGAGCCTTGATGCTGTCGCCGGCCCGCGCGGCACGGATGCTGTCGGCGCGTGCGACGGCGCGGGCCACTGAGTCCGCAGCCAGCGAATCGCGGCGCGCGGCCGCGCGGACGGCCGAATCTGCCGCGAGCGAGTCGCGCCGCGCCCGAGTGGTGTCCTGGGCATGGGCGCCGCTGTGCAAAACGGCCCCGACCAGCAGGCCGAGGCCGAGGCGTCGTAACCTAACGAGAAGGAGGGCCGTCAGCGCACTCTTCCTCGCACGAACTCCACGAATGTCCCGACCGGCACTCCCGTGGGCCCGCGCGGCATCATGCCGAGGTCCGTTTCCGTGTATGCGGTGCCGGCGATATCGAGATGCGCCCAAGGATAGCCGTCCACGAACTCCTTAAGGAATATCGCCGCGGTGATAGCCCCTCCGGACCGGCCCCCCGTGTTCTTGATATCCGCCACGTCCGACTTGATCTGCTCGCGGTAATCATCCCACAGCGGCAGGCGCCAACCGGGCTCCGCAGCCAGCTCCGCTGCACGGCCCAGCTCGTTCGCGAGACCGTCATCGGTCGCGAAGACGCCGGTAGCGGTGTTGCCTAACGCTATGACGCAGGCACCAGTGAGTGTCGCAGCATCGATCGTCACGGCTGGATTGTAGCGCTTCACGTACGTGAGGAGGTCGGCCAGCACCATGCGCCCTTCGGCATCGGTATTGATGACTTCGATCGTCTTTCCCGACGACGCGCGAACGACGTCGCCCGGCTTATACGCCGTTCCGGACGGCATGTTCGTAGTGGCGCCCACTACACCGACGACGTTGACGCGCAGCTTGAGCCTTGCGATAGCCTCCATGGCGCCCAGCACCCCGGCCGCACCGCACATGTCGAACTTCATCCATTCCATGCGCTCGGCGGGTTTGATGGAGATCCCGCCGGTGTCGAAGCACACCCCCTTCCCCACGAGCGCGATCGGCTGCTGTGCTCGGCGGCCTCGCATGTATTCCAGCACGATGAGCTGGGGTTCTTCCGGTGTCCCTTGTGCCACTGCCAGGAAGGCACCCATCGCCGCCTTCTCCATTTCCTTGCGGCCAAGCACCGTTAGGCGCATGCCGTTGCGCTTGGCTATAGCGCGAGCTGTATCGGTGAGGTGCGACGGCGTGGAGATGTTGCCGGGTAGCATCGCGAGCCGGCGGGCCAGCGCATAACCCTCGCCCAGAGCCGCGGCGGCGGCGATGCTCTGCGCGGCGCGGCGCGCGTCGGCCACGAGCACGTTAACGGCTTCCAAGCGGGCGCGGCGCTCTTCAGGAGGCGGCGGCGTCTTCAGGTCGATGAATTCCCACGCACCCAGCTGCGCCCCGATCCCCATGGCTTCGATCGACCGCTTGTCGTTCGTGGCCGCCCAGATGCTCATCGACTGCACGCCGTAGCGCTGTGCCTGACGAGCGGCGATGGCCGCTGCACGCCGCAACGCCGTCGGAGCCGCGCCAGCCTCACCATAGCCGACGAGGAGCACGCGCTCTATGCTGCTTTGCGGGCCGCCGTCGAGGTGCATCAGCTCGTCCCGTGCACCGCGGAAATCACGTCGCCCGATCACGCGACTGAGGGACCCACCCAAAGCCTTGTCCAGCGATTTCAGCCCCGTTGGGAGCGAGGAGGCCGCGGGGAGGAGCAGTCCCAGGCAGGGCGTTGCGAGAGCGCTCCAGTCGGCACGGCGCGCAGCGAGCTTCATGGTTGCATGGCTGTAGATGGTCAGGGTGGCGCGCGGGGCGCGCGAAAGGTACCCGCGCCCCTTGAACGGGAGCAAGCGCAGGGATGCGACACGAGTGTACTCGTCTCCGGTCCCGCGCGCGGCTATTCTCCACGGAGCATGGCGGGCGTTACGGAGCAGGTGCGCGGTGCACTCGAGGATCGCTACGAGATCGAGCGCGAGCTTGGCCGTGGCGGAATGGCGACGGTCTATCTCGCGCACGACCGCCGTCACGGCCGCCGCGTGGCCATCAAGGTCCTCCACGGAGCGCTCGCGGGCGGCGCTGCGGATCCTGAGCGATTCTTACGCGAGATCCGTATTGCGGCGCGGCTTGTACATCCGGGAATCGTGCCGTTGCATGACTCGGGTGAGAGCGACGGCGTGTTGTACTACGTGATGCCGCATCTCGATTCCGAGACGTTAGGCAGCCGCCTGGCGCGTGAAGGCCGTATCGACACCGCCGAAGCGTTGCGCATAACGACTGCGCTGGCGCGCGCCATTGATTACGCGCATCGCCAAGGGATTGTGCACCGCGACATCAAACCGTCCAACGTCTTTCTGCACGAAGGCGAGCCTGTGCTGGCGGACTTCGGGGTAGCGCGGGCGATGTTCGCGCTCGGCGTCGCCGACGGGCTGACAGGGGTGGGTTGGGCAGTAGGGACGCCGCAATACATGAGTCCCGAACAGGCCGTCGCCGACAGCGATGTTGACGGTCGCAGCGACCAGTACTCCCTGGCCTGCCTGCTTTACGAGATGCTCGCCGGGGCGCCGCCGTTCACGGGAGATACGCGAGCCGTGATGCTGCGCCATATCGTGGAGCCGGCCCCCTCCATCGCGGCGCAGCACCCTGAAGTGTCGCCGGCGGTTGAATCGGCGCTTGCGAAAGCGCTGGCTAAGAGCCCTAACGAGCGCTTCTCCACGGTTGGCGAATTCGCTGCCGCACTGGCCACTGACGCACCCCAGGCGCCCGCTCTCGCCGCCGGATGTTCTGTCGCGGTGCTCCCGTTCCTGGCCCTCGGCGGAGATGCAGACACGGAATACTTGAGCGACGGACTCACCGATGAGCTGATCAGCGCGCTCAGCGGCGTGGAGGGTCTGCGGGTCGCGTCGCGCAATTCTGTATTCATATACAAGGGCCGCGAGCAGGACGTACGGCGTGTGGCCGCCGAGCTGGGTGTGGAGTACGTCATCGAGGGAAGCGTGCGGCAGGTAGGACGTCGGCTCCGCGTGAGGGCGCGCCTAACGAGCGCACCGGAGGACAAGACGCGCCGATCGCTGCGCTACGACCGCGATGCCGACGATGTTCTCGCGCTGGAAGACGAGCTGGCCATGAGCATCGTCGATGAGCTGCGTCCGACGCTCATTCCGGGGACCGCGACCGTAGCGCCGGCCGTACGAACAAAGAGCGCCGAGGCGCATCGGCTCTATCTCAAAGGGCGTTTCGCCTGGAACAAGCGCACGTACGAGGACACGGACGAAGCCATCAAGTACTTCGAAGAAGCGATCAAGCACGATCCGGGTTACGCCCTGGCGTACAGCGGACTGGCGGACGCGCACGCGCTGCAACTCGACTATCGCCACGTTCCCGTGAGCGAAGGCATGGCCCGCGCCAAAGAGTACGCCCTCAAGGCGTTGGAGCTGGACGAACGGCTTGCGGAGGCCCACGCCTCGTTAGCCTGGGTGCTGTTCATACACGATTGGGATTGGAAGGCGTCGCTTGCTCAGTTCGAGCGCGCCATCGCACTCAGTCCCAACTACGGAACGGCGCGCCAATGGTACGCCATGCCTTTGAGCGCGCTGCGACAATTCAGCCGCGCCCGAGCGGAGTCCCAGATCGCAGCGCAGCTCGATCCAGCCTCGGTGTCGGCGCGCCGTGTCTGCGCCTGGAGCGGCTACTACGCGCGGCGCTTCGACGAGGCGATCCTCCACGCCGAACGCGCCCTCACGATGAACCCGACCTCCGAGGAGAGTCACAGGCTGAAAGGTTTCGCGCTCCTCGCTAACGGCGATCCCGCTCGCGCTGCCGAGTCGTTTGAGGAAGGCCTGCTGAACACTCCCGACGTCCCTTACGCTCTCGCGGGGCTGGCGGGAGCCAAGCATGGCCTCGGCGAGAGCGAGGCGGCGCGCGACATCCTGCAGCGTCTGCAGGCCCGCGCCGCAGCCGGCTACGTCCCCGCCGCTGCATTCGTGATCCTGCACGCCTCGTTAGGCAACGTGGACAAGGCGGTTGACTGGTTGGAAAAAGCGCGCGCTGAACGGCGCGGCTTCGTTGCGTACATGGCTGTGAATCCGTTGCTCGATCCCCTGCGCGTGCACACGCGCTTCGCCCAGATTCAGCGCGCGATGGGCCTGTAGGACGCCGACGACGCTGCCTGTGGGGCCAGGGTGTCTCGCGCTGCCAGCGCCATCACGGTGTCGACGAGCGCCGTTAGTATCTCTCGCCGGTTGCGCTGCATGTGCCGCCCTGGAAGCCAGTGCAGCTCTTTCGGACTTGCGGCGCTGGCATAAAGCTCGTGCACCAACTCCGGCGGGATGCGCTCGTCCGCCAAAGCGTTGACTAACACGACGGGGCGTGGCGCGACGCGGTCGATCCACTTCGCAGGATCATAGCGCGGTCCCGCAATGAGCACATCGGCAACCGCGGCAGTGATCACTCGCAGCGGACCGAACGAGATGTAGCGCTCGAGGTTGTGCTCCAGCAGTCGATAAGGATCGGCAGCACCATGCAGCACCCAGAGCCTCGTTATGCGCGAGTCCAGGGCCGCGGCGATAGTGGCGAAAGGCGCTCCGAAGCTGGCGCCGATTAGTTCGATGCGCGCAGGATCGACATCCGGCTGAGCTAATAAATAATCCAGCGCCAGGAGTATTCCCGGAGGGGTATCGCGGATTGCGCGGCGGATCGCCGGCACCTCCGGAACGATAGCCATCCCTTTCGCGTTTACATTGCCGCGAAATGGATACTCCACCGCGGCAACAATAGTCCCGCGCGTGTCGGGAAAGAGCAGCGCCGCATCTTTACCGGCGCGATGTCCGCCCAAGATGATAAAGAGTCGCCGACGCGTGAACGGAGCCGCCGAATCCGGCGGCGGACGCCTAACGGCGAGGTCGACAGCGAAGCCGTTGGCCGCGTGCAGGCGCAAGACTTGGTCTATGTGCTGGGCGCTGCGACTCGTCTCGAGAGTGTCGACGCGCTGGAGTGAGGAGCGTCGCGCGAGAAAGTGGGAAGTCGGGTCGCGCATAAGCCATCCAGCAACGGCAAGGGCGGCGCCCACCGAGATGGCGAGCGCCACGAGAGCGCGACGCCAACGTGCAACGTTAGATGGCAAAGCGGGGGTAGGCCACGACTAGAATCTACATGAACCTGCGCGGCTAACTGATTGCGCTGTAAGTGCCCGAGGAGGGACTCGAACCCTCAAGAGCGCGAGGCTCGGGGGATTTTGAGTCCCCTGCGTCTACCAATTCCGCCACCCGGGCGCTCGCGGAATGTAGCGC
>JBQTJS010000308.1:0-15895 GCA_052386875.1 Gemmatimonadaceae bacterium | reverse complement strand
GGGCGGGCATCGACTGCCTCCTGGAGCCGCTCGACTATGCGCAGCGCCCCGGCCATGTCACTCGATGGCGCGATGATGGCGAACTCGAGGTGCCCCAGGTGTCCGACTGCATCCGACGTTCGCGTGGTGTCGCGACAGATCTCCCCCAAGTATGAGACAAGGCGGGCGACGTCCTCATGGTGCTCGAGCACCGATTCGGGGACGTCTGCACCCGGCGCCAGAACGACGCACGCGAGCGCCGCATGACGACGCGCGGCGTCCGCCCCGATTTCGCGCGCGCGCCGCGCTAGCCCGCGCACGTTGTACAGACCCGTAACCGCGTCGATAACCGCGGTGTCGCGGATCTGGTCTATCTCCCGCTTACTCTGTACGAAGGCGTCCATTTTTAGCAGGAGCGCCTCGCTGTCGATCGGTTCCCCTAGCAGCTCCCAGGCGCCGGCGCGCAGAGCCTCTAGCCTGAGCGCGCGCGAGGCCGGTCCAGCGGTAGTCATAACGATCGGCGTGCTGGGCGTAAGGCCAGCCTCCGTGCGCAGGAGCTGGCAGACTTCTATCCCCCCGATGTCAGGCATCCCGACGTCGAGGATGACAGCGTCCGGCTGCGTCCGCCGGGCCACGTCCAGAGCCTGGCGGCCGGTATATGCACGCACGACAGCGAATCCGGCCTGACCAAGGACGCTCTCCAAGGTGCGGGCCGACCATTCCTGGTCGTTGGCCACTAGGACCAGTGGGGGCGGTGATGCCGGCTTAGGGCTGGGCTCGGACTCTCGTTTGCTTTCTGATCGCATCTCAACCGCTGGGAACCACGGCGTACATGCCACAGATCGGAGCGCACGCGACCAGACGCACAAGTCATGCTGACATGGGGTCTTAGTCGTTTTGTCCTAACGACCCCTCAACCTGGTTCACTCTGGCCGCCGGGCCCCGCATTCGGCCAATTCATTGCATTGAGATAGGTCGCCAGGAGCAGCATAGGTATAGATCGCGTAACGCGTTGCCCGTCTTCGAGCTTACTCGCTCGGTTGTCGCCGGGTTGGGCCATCACGGCGTCAGTGACATTCTTACTGCACCCCCGTCATTTGGGGCGATTCACAGCCGTATCAGGCGATGCAGAGCCAACTCGGATGTGGGCGAAGCGCCACAGCGGAGCGAGCTAATGTGGTGTGTCATTTGCAGTTGCGCCGTTCGCTCGGAAGGGCTACAGATTTGAGTCTTCACATCTTACTGTGCGCTCAGATTGCTTCAGCCGAATCCACTGGCAGCGGCACGGATCGTTCAACCTGACGTGAGAGCTATGTCTGACAATCGGTTCGTTCGTCGGAGCTGGGTGCTGGGGTGCGGTCTCGCGCTTGTGGCGGCAGTAACTGCCTTCCCTAGCGCCCGCGCTCAAGAGACCTTGGGGGAGTACCGGCGGCAGATTTCGCGCTCCGAACTAGACGCAGCGTTGGCGAGCTACGAGAGGCTCGCTGTGAGCACAAGTGATCGCCGGCTCAAGGAACGAGCTGCAACCGAGGTGGCGGCGATACGCGAGCGGCTGCGCACGGGTGACTTCTATCCCGGCGACCGCATCGTCGTACATGTCATCAATGACACAACCATCAGCGACACGTTTACGGTGAAGCAGGGCCGCACGCTCGACTTCCTCAGCATACCCGCCGTATCGCTGATGGGCGTGCTGGACGCGGAGTTGGAGGAGCACATCCGTTCCCACATCGCGAAGTACCTGCGCAACCCCGAGCTTACAGTGACGCCGCTCGTTAGGCTGCAGTTCACAGGTGGGATCAGCCAGCCGGGGTGGTATCAGTTCCGCATGGACACGCAGTTATCCGACGCGATCATGTCCGTGGGCGGTCCTACTCCGACATCCGAACTGGACAAATCGGAGATACACAGGTCGGGAAGGAGACTGCTCGACCGTGGGGCAACGGCACGCGCGTTGCGCACAGGCAAGACTATTGGGGACATCGGGCTTCGTGATGGTGATGAGTTGCGTATTGCGGAAAGATTCGTGGCGGGAGCGAATCGATGGTGGACGATCATACCGGTCGTGACCAGTCTCATCCTTGCAATCAGATTCGGTGGCCGGCTGTGACGCGGTCCATTGCCAATAAAGTGTGACCGGAAACTTCTTGACTCCCGAATTTGACGGTGCCATGACCCAGCCATTATCGGCGACGGTTGCGGCACGTCGTACACGCAGAACGGAACCAGCCACTGGTTCGCCGGCCGACGACGTCCGCCCTTCTGAAGCCCCGCGCGAGAGCGTCGATCGCTGGGCTGACATTGTTCCGCGCGATCGGTCAGAATGGCTGAATCGCGCATTGCACATCTTCGTGGCGGGAGTAGGGCTCACCCTCGTCTTCCCGATCATGATGGTGATCGCGCTGGTTGTGCGCTTTTCTTCACCGGGTCCGATCTTTTATGCGCAGACTCGTGTCGGGCTCGATCGCCGCTGGAGACGTACGCTTGCAATGAACGAGCGGCGAGTAATGGACCTCGGCGGCGCCGTGTTCACGATGTACAAGTTTCGCACGATGCGCGTAGACGCAGAGGCACGCTCCGGCGCCATCTGGGCAAGCGCGAATGACCCGCGGGTGACGCCGGTTGGCCGCTATTTGCGCAAGCTGCGTCTGGACGAACTGCCGCAACTCTGGAACATCCTGCGCGGCGATATGAATGTTGTGGGACCGCGGCCTGAGCGACCCAGTATCGTCGCGCGGCTGCAGCGCGACATCCCCAACTATTCATGCCGGCACCGAGTGCGTCCCGGTCTTACCGGTCTGGCGCAGATCAACCAGAACTACGACGCCTGCCTCGACGACGTACGGTCGAAGGTTAGCTACGATCTGGCGTACTTGGAGACCCAGAGCTTCCTGCTCGATCTGCGGATCATGCTGCGTACGGTGCCCGCAGTACTGCTCAAAGTGCAGGGTTGGTAGCGACGCGGCGGCCCTCGGCCGCCGACTTGTAGGCCGCGGCGATCACTTCGACAGCGTCGCGCCCGTCCTCACCGGACGCCGGGGCTGGTGCTCCAGACGTGAAAGCGTCGAGTGTGCGCTGCAGTAGGAGTCGCGTCGCGATCATTGGAGCGGCCTTCGGGTTTTTGCCGATTGTTATGCGGCGATGGCCGCTTTCACGCCATGCGAGACCGGCCGCGCCTAGCTCGACGCGAACGTGAGGTACGGTGCTGCGGAGCATCCCGGCCGACACGCGAGCGCGTCCGCCGTAGGAAACCCGATAGGAAGCGACCCGTGTATCGGCGCGCACTTCGAAGTATTGCGTCTCGCCCGGGCAGAGCCGGTGCTGGACTATTTGTGCGAGTCTGCCTGACGAGAATTCCAGCGTGACCAATGCGACGGCGTCAGTGTCTTCGTCGCGAACGCCGCAGGTAGACACAGTTGCGGTGACGGCGTGCGGTTTCTCACCAAACAGCGCCATGATGTAGTCCACGAGGTGGATGCCGGCCTCGTATAACACTCCTTTGAGCAGCTGTTGGCGCCAACCGCGCTCCGCCCACGGCGGCAGGTTCATAAGCTGCCAGGCCTGAGCGAACAGCGGGCCCTTACCGCCGGTCTCTTTCGTGATGGCGTCGCGCACAGCGCGGAAGGCGGGCATCTCGCGGAACTCGTGGTTCATCGCGAGCCGGCGACCGGCGCCGCGGGCTGTATCGAGCAGGCGCTCCGCTGCATCTACTGAAGGCGCCAGCGGCTTCTCGCAGATCACGTGTGCACCGGCCCGCAGGACCGCCGAGGCCAGCTCGACGTGGGTCTCCGGCGGTGTGCACACGATAACGACGTCGGGTGCGGCAGTGGCCAGCAGCTCGGACAAGTCCGCGAACGGCGTTAGGCGAAACTGCGCGGCCGCCAGCTCGCGCCGAGCCGGATCGGGATCGACGCCGCCGACAATGTCAGCGCCCGCGATGCCGGCGAGCGCGGGGAGATGCAGCGTGACAGCGGCGTTGCCGAGTCCGACGACGCCGATGCGCTGGGACGCCATGAGCCTGTGCAGCGCTAGTCGGCCGGAGCGAGACGGTTGTAGACTTCGCCGATGAGCCGGCCTAACGCGTAACCAAGCACAAACGCGTACACAAAGCCTATGAGGCTTCCGACAAACGTGACGCTGTAGCCGGGGAAGAACGCTGCCAGGAGCTTGAGGTGCTGGCCCGGCGTCGGGCCGCTGCGGATGACCAGCCAGTTGGTGGCCAGGAATAGACCACCGCCTAACAGCAGGCCACACGCGATGCCCCACGCCCGGGCGTTGAGCCTCAGCAATGCGCGGCGCACGTTGACGTCGCGGCCGGTGAGTCCGTTGGTCATGGTTGTGTGCAGTCGCTAAATGTGATCGAGGAAATCACGCGTCTCAGCCAGCTCGGCGCGTGTCCGGATGGCGAAAGCAGTGATTGCCAACGCGGCATTGCGGCAGAACGCGAAAAACCATCCCGCGACGAAGCCCACTGCGAACCCCCATAGTCCACCAACTAGCGCACCGCTCCACGAAACCGTGTAGCCCGGGAAGTACTGCGCGAGCAATCCCAGCGGGAATTCCCGTGCGTGCTCGGCGATCAGATATACTAGCGTGACGGTCACAATCAACAGCGCGGTTACGCAACCTATGGCAGCTCCAAAGGCACTCTTGTGGAGCGGCGCGAACGCCAGCTCGAGCACGGGCCGGAGTTGTTCATCGGGCGTTTTCCGCGGCGCGGCGCTGGTCTCGACCGGGCGGGGGGCTGTCATACGCACGTCCCTCCCGTCTCTACTCGTCCGCCGTGCTGATCCACGTGCTGCGGCGGTGGCGCGATGGAACAGGCGGCCAGCGCTGCACGCCGACTTCGGCGTATGCATCTACAGTTGGATCGGGGAGCGGAGCACCGATGGCTTGTTGCAGGAAAAGTCCCATCCCGAAAGAGATGCCGTTGAGGAGGTAGTACAACAGGTGCATCGGCATTATGGCGAGCACGAAGCCGATGCCGCGCAGCTTCCACATGTAACGCCATAAGGGCCAGTTGAGCGCAAGGACCGGGATCACCAGACCAACGCCCAGCGCGACAAGGCGCACTCTCGTGAACACGGCCGCGGCGACCAGCGTCAGGGCGGCGAGCCAGACGAGCACAGTATTGAGTCGCTCTACGCCGCGGACGTTCAGAGTATTGGTCTTCATCGTGGCGCCGCGCTGCGCCAGGAGACGGGCCCAGGGGATCCCCCGGTCGCGCAGGTCGGTGCGGACCACCTCGCGAAACGTCCAGCGCTTGAGGTGGGTCACCTGCAGGTGCGGGGCGAGCAGGATGCGGCAGCCTAACGAGCGGACGCGAGCGCCCAGCTCGATGTCCTCGATCTGGGGGCGGGCGTAGTGCCACTCGTCGTACATCCCCGCTTCTTCGAAGACTTGTCGGCGGATGGCGCCGGCGCCGGCCCAGAACGTCTCCACATCGCCCGGGTTGTGTGTGTGCACGTAGTGGTGCAACAGATTGCGATACTGCGAGACGATCCCCTGCGCCCTGGGATTCGTGTCGTACGCACCGAAGACAGCGCCGACGTCGGGCTGCGACTCGAGCACCTGAACGAGACCGCTCAGTGTATCCGGATGCACCACGACATCGGAATCGAAGAACACCACGATCTCACCGCGCGCGACCTCGAAGCCGCGGTTGCGCGCGTAGGCGGGTCCGTGCGGTTTTCCCGGAAGGCGCACCACTGTGTCGGCGTAGCGCGCGGCGATATCCGCGGTATCGTCGAGCGACGCATCGTCGACAACTATCAGCTCCCACAATTCTCGCGGGAGGTCGCTCGCGAGCAGCGCGCTCAGGGTGGTCGGTAAGTAGCGCGCGGCCCGGTGCGCTGGCATAACGACGGAATAGAAGGGTGCCGCCGAAGTGGCGCTCACGCGCGGCCTCCCGTGGCGGAGCGCATTAACTGGCGCACGCGCCGGCCTTGCGCTCGCATCCAGAGGCGGCGCTCGAAGGACGCTGTCCCCCACTGCTCGAGCTGGCCCATCGCGCGCAAATAATACATCTCGAGACGTGGCAGCCGTAGCGCATCGTCCGCGGACGTGAGCACGCGGAACTCCGTGGAGCAAGCGCGCTCGTAGCAGCGGCGCGCGGCGGCGACGACTATGTCGTCGAGGTCACCGTAAGGGTATGCGAACGACGTAGGCCGCCGGCCCAACTCGGCGGTGATGCGCAGCGCGGCCCCCTCGACCTCGTCTGCCACCGCAGCGGCCGACACGCTCGTTAGGTAGGGATGCCGCCTCGTATGTGCGCCGACTTCGATCCCGCGCACAGCCAGTGCGCCGAGTGCGTCCCACGACATGAGTGGCAGCGACGGGATCCCCGCACCGGAAGCTGCGCCGCTCCAGTCGTTCAGGGCGCCCACGTGATCTGTCACAACGAAGACAGTCGCAGGAAAGCCGCAGTCCACGAGCAGCGGCAGCGCCGCGGCGGCGAAGTTCGCGAAACCGTCATCGAAAGTGAGCGCCACCGCATCTGCGCTCGCGTCCAGCGCCACGATATCAGCGAGCGGGACAACCCGTGGGCGCCCCCGCGCCAGGAACTCCATCTGGCGGCGGAAGACGGCGGCATCGATGGAAATTGGCGAGCCGCTATCGTCGATCGAATGATAAGTGAGGATCGCTCGCATGGGGCTAGCCAAACCTAACGCGCCGCAGCGACGCCTGCCGTAGACTGCAGGCGGCTGCGTTGATCGGCTACGACATCGGCCACTATCTGCGCCAGACTTGTCGCCGGCCGGAAGCCCGTGACACGCTCGAGTTTGGATATGTCGGGGACTCGCCGCATCATGTCTTCGAAGCCCGCCGCGTACGCCTCCGCATAGGGGACCTGTACAATCTCCGACGTGCTCGCCGCCGCTGCGCGCACTTGCTCGGCGAGTTGCCGGATGCTGACTTCTTCCGTGGAGCCGATATTGAACACGTCGTTGACAGCCGTGCTCGTCGCGATGAGGCGCAGCACAGCTTCGACAGCGTCATTCACGTGCGCGAAGCAGCGCGACTGATCACCGGTGCCGTAGACTGTGATGGGCTCTCCTCGTAACGCCTGACGAGCGAAGCTGGGAACGACCATGCCGTACTGCCCAGTCTGCCGCGGCCCCACTGTGTTGAAGAACCGCGCGATGATGACCGGGACCCCTTTTTCACGCGCATACGCCAGCGCCAGCCATTCATCGAGCGCCTTGGAGCAGGCGTAGGCCCAACGCGAGTGCGATGTGGGTCCGAGCTGCAGGTCGTGATCCTCACGGAACGGTACGCGTAACGATTTCCCGTAGACTTCCGATGTCGATGCGACGACGACGAGCTTGCGCTTCTTTGCGGCGGCGGCGAGCACAGTATCTGTGGCGCGGACGTTGGTCTCGATCGTGTGGACGGGGCGTTCGACGATGAGCTTGACGCCGACCGCGGCGGCGAGATGCACTGTGACATCAGCCATGTCTACCAGCTCGCTCACGAGGGGTAGCTCGAGGGCACTCCCTATGCGGTGCGAGAAGCCCTTTTTTCCGATGAGCGGAGCAATGTTTTGCATGCTCCCGGTAGAGAGGTCGTCCAGCACGGCGACCTGATCACCGCGCTCGAGCAGACGCTCGGCGAGGTGCGATCCGATGAAGCCTGCTCCTCCTGTGATCAGGACGTGCACACAGCCTCCGGCTGGGCGAGGTATTCCAGGATGCGAGCGTGGCCGCGCCGCCGCGCCGCGTTATGCACGATGTCGAGATAGCGCGGCACGACCGCGGCTTCGGACCAGCGCTCGACGTATGCCCGATATCCGGCGTCCGCCAGGCGTTCACGGTGCGCCGGATCGTGCTGCAGCCGCTGCATTGCAGCCAGCAGTTCCTCTTGGGTGTCGAACAACTCTCCCCCGCCGGAGGCTTCGACGATTTCAGGGAAGGGACCGAGGCGCCGAGCGATGACAGGAGTGCGCTGCCGGAAGCTCTCGATGAGGACGATGCCGAACGTCTCGTAGCACACCGAGGGGACGAGTAGTGCGATGGCGTGTTCGTAGTAGCGCCGCAGGGCTTCGGGGGAGATGCGGCCCAGGAATCTGACATTGGGGAGATCGCCGGCGAGGTGCCGGAGCGCCCCTGCGTGCTCGCCGTCGCCGGCGATAACGAGATCGGCGGCGGAGTAGCGGCGGAAAACAGGGATTACGTCGTCGAGTCCCTTGATGCGCTCCAGGCGGCCGGCGAAGAAGAAATACGGACGTTCGTTAGGCGACTCCTCGCCGGCGGCCGCCTCGCCGTCCGGATCGGGGAGGAAGTAGGGGAGCACTTCGGGGTCGCGTGTGAGTCCGAATTCCAGGTGCTTGCGGCGGCTGAATTCGCTCATCGTGATGACGACGTCGATGTGGCGCAGCTGGCGTTCCAGGTAATCCGTCCAGCGCCAGAGCTGGGGCGGGCGGCGGTACGCGAGCGTGCAGCGCAGGCACTCGCGGCCGTCGCAGCGCTCGCGGCGATGGCGCCAGAGCACGTGGGTCGGACAGACAAGCCAGTGCTCGTGAGCCATGTACATCGAAATCGCGTTAGGCGCGAGATGGAACAGCCCCGGTCCGCCGACGAGCGACACGTTGTGGAAATTGACGACGTCGTAGCCGCCGCGATTGAGCAGGCCGCGGATGCGGCGCCCGTTGACCAGCGGCCTCCCTGTCTGCTGCGTGAGCAGCGGGGAAAGGATGCCCAGGCCGCTCTTGAGCCGGATCACCTCCACTCCTTCGTCGTCGTCTTGCCCGGGGACCTGCGGTTCGGGCCCGTTGCGCAGGACGTTGAATGCGTCGGCATCGTGCACTACCGTGACGTGGTGCCCGCGCCTAACGAGCGCGCGCGACAACCGCTGTATGCCGATAGCGTCACCGCCGAAAGAATACGGCGGATAAAACGTCGTCAGCATGCAGAATCGCAAGGCACTCATGCGGCCGCGGCCTCCTCCATGGCGCCAAGCGCACTGCGTGCCGCTGCGCTCCAGCTGAGCCGCGAGGCGCGCTCCAGCGCTCTGGCGCCTAACGCGCGCCGCCGCTCCGCATCGCGCGCCACCAGCAACATCGCCGTGCGCAGCGTGTCGTCGTCGCCGGGCCGCACGAATATCCCGCCCCCTTCCAGCAGCTCGGGGAGCGGACTCTCCGTGGTCGCGATCACCGGCGTGCCGCAAGCGGCCGCTTCCACAGCCGCGAGCCCGAACCCCTCGCACAACGATGGCAGGAGCGTCGCCAGCGCGCCGGAATGGAGATGGCGCAGCTCCTCATCCGGGACGTAGCCCAGCCAGCGCACCCGCCGCTCCAGCCCGTGCCGCTCTATGGCGCCGCGCAGCTCGGCGAGGTCCGCGTGGAAAACGTCGTCCGCGGTCGGCCCGACGAGCAGCAGGAACGGCGTGGCGTCGCCCAACGTCGGCACCAGCTGCGCCAGCGTTGTGACGAGTGCCCCCACGCGTTTGTGCGGATTGAAGCCGCCCACGTAAGTGAACCACGCCGACCCGGGAGGGAGGCCGGCGCGCTGCGCTGCCGCGGCGATGGACCCCGGCTCACTGGGCCGATACGCAGCCGCCGGCGCCTCGACGGCCACACGGATGCGCTCGCGCGCCACGCCGAGCACCGCGGCGATGTCGCGCGCGGCATACTCCGACACAGTCAGCACCAGGCGCGCCTGGCGCAACGCCAGGCCCACCTTGAGGCGCCAGAAGAGACGCGCCCGCAAGCTCGGTAGGGTCAGCTCGGGGAAGCGCTCCGCTATGGCGTCGTGCAGCGTGACAACTGCGCGCTGGCCGGGCGGCAGCGGAAAGTAGGTATACACCGACGGGGAGAAGAAAAGATCCGGGCGCTCGCGGTAAACAGCCCTCGTTAGGCGCAGCAGATCGGCCGCTGTGCGGTGGCCGTTGGCGGCGGCCGCTATCGTGGGCGACGCGCTCAGCGGCACCTCCACTCGACGCACATTGGCCCCGGACAGCGCACAGCTTTCCAGCGCCCGGCGATCGGCGAAGCACACGAACTCGTGCTGCGGCGCCTCGCTTACGATAGCGCTCAGCAGCTCACGCGCGAAACGCCCGTAGCCCCGCGGGTTGGCCCAGCACGTAGCGTCGACGCCGATGCGCACGCACCCCTCACACGCCCGCGCGCGCAGGCCGCGGCGCACCGGCGCCCGCTGCCGTCGCAGCTTCGCTCACGACGCCGTTCCCGGCCGGCTCTTCCATACCGGTCAAGCGCTGCTCCTCGTGGTACTCGTAGTCGGTATTCACCGCCCACACATCGTGCTGCGCCCCGCGCATGTTGGCGAGCGTCATCATCGCTGTGAGCATCGAATGGTCCTGATTGTTGTACTTGTGCATCCCGTTACGGCCCACGGTGTGCAAGTTCTGTATACGGTCGACATACGACCTAACGACATCGAGATGCTCCCGGTATCTGCCGTCGTAAACAGGATACGCCTTCGCCATGCGCACGACGGTTCCGTCCACAACCTTGCTCGGGTCTGCCAGACCCAGCTCGCCGATCTCCTTCGTCGCGAGCGCGATCAAGTCCGCGTCTGCACTCGTCCACAACCCGTCACCCTCGAAACAAAAGTACTCCAGACCAAGACACGTCTTCCCGGGATCCGGGACCATCGCACGGCTCCAGTTGTTGAAGTTCTGGACGCGCCCGACCTTCACCCCCGGCGTGTGAATGTAAATCCAGTTGTCGGGGAAGAGGTCCTTCTGGTCGATAATCAACGCGACGGTCGCGAAATCGCGATAGTTCAGCGACTCCCCGGCAGTGCGTACGGCGGACGGCACGCCGGCGCCGAGCGCCCGCACAAGATGGCGGACCGGCATCGAGGAGATCACATGATCCCCGGCAATACGCCGCATCCCGTTAGGCGTCTTCACGTGCACGGCGCGCGCCAGCCCGCCGCTCACCTCGATCTCGCTCACTTCGTGCTGCAGCAGCACCTCGCCGCCGAGGGCGCGGATGCGTGCCGTCGCCGTCTCCCACATCTGGCCCGGGCCGAGCCGCGGATACTGGAATTCGTGGATCAGAGTCTTGATCGTCTCACCACGCTTCTGAATCGCCGCGGCATTCAGGATCGCCTTGGCCAGCGACAACCCCTGGATCCGCTGGGCTGCCCATTCGGCGCGGATCTCGGTGCACGGGATCCCCCAAACCTTCTCCGTATAAGTCTTGAAGAAGATCCTATACAGGCGCTTGCCGAAGCGGTTGGAAACCCATTGCTCCAGGTTCTCCTCGATCGGGTACGGCCTGATATGCGACCAGACGTAGCTCAGAACGATGAGGAAAGCGTTCCATAGGCCGAGCCCTTGGAGCGCGTTGCCGGCTTTGAGCGGATAGTCGAAGTATCTCCCCGAGTAGTGGATGCGCGATAAGCGCGGCACGGAGATGAACTCCGGCCCGAGTATCTCATGCCACAAGTCTTCCACCGGCGGAATCTTGGTGAAGAAACGGTGACCGCCTATGTCGAAGCGGTACCCATTGTACTGGGCGGTGCGCGATATCCCGCCCACTACGTCATCGGCCTCGAGAACGGTCACCTTGACGCCGGACTTTGCCAGCAGATAGCCGGCCGTTAGGCCGGCCGGTCCGGCACCGACAACCAAGACGTGCTCGTTAGGCCGCAGTCGCGCGACCGCTCGCGCCCCCGCTCCCGCTCCCGAAGCGTCACTCACTACCGGACCCTGGCCAAAGAATCACCTGCACCTCGCGCATAGCCGACAATCTCGCCCGCCGCCCAAGCCAGCACGAAGAGCGCAATGAACGGCAGAGAACGCAGTAGCTCACCGCGGTGCCGACCCTTCGAGACGACCCGCGACACTGTGCGCCACATCAGCACAGGAGGGAGCGCGATCGCCGCGACGGCGTACCCTACTCGGGTTAGCGCCGGCCGGCCGGCCACTCGGGCACCTGCGTACGAGCGGGCGTACAGATACCGCTGGCTGAAGTACTCGCCAAATGTGTAGTGCTTCTTGTGCCCGACCACGATGTTGGGATGACACACGAGCGCGACACCCGCCCTGCGCATTGCATCGTGCAAGCGATTCTCCCACCCCCCCTCCGCGATCGTCTCGCCGAATTCCCGCAGTAGCTGTACAGGGTATACGACGTTGTTCCCCGTGAGCCAGGTGACCTCGCCGCTGGGGAGAGGTCTGATACAATGGCTGTACTCACACAGGAACGCCGCCCAGTCCACAACGCTATCCGTAGCCGCATTCTCGACGCTCCCGCCGACGACGCGTCGCGCACCGTCGAGAGCTGTAAGCAAGGCCCGCGCCCATCCTCGCGGCACGATGACATGATCCTCGATGACGGCGACGGCGGGGGCCCGCGCTGCCGCAAAAGCCGCGGCGCGCATCTGCGGAATGGTGGTGCGGTCCGCAACGGCGAGCACTCGCACATGTGGATACAGCTGCCGCACCAGCTCACGCAAAGGTTCGCCGACGCGGTCGACCACGATGACATCGAGCGGCGTCTCGGCGCACTCGGCGTCCAGCGCCTCGAGCGTTCCCTCTAGATCGCTGCGTCCATTTACAGAAGGAACAACGACGGAGAGCGCGACCTGCACCACGCGCCGTTAGGCAGCGCTCGTTGCGCTCGGCTCGGCCGTCAGCTCCACGCGCGCGTCGTCAACGCCGTCGAGCCGGCCATCATATGCGGCACGCTCCGCGGCGTCGAAAGTTGCGGGATCGATCCCTGTCGCAGCAAGAAAGTGGACATCGAGCCATTTCAGATCATCCACCTCGCCAACCCGCCGCAGTGCGACAATGTCGCCGGTCGCTTCACGCATCCCCAGAGAGCGCAACTGCCCCTCCGAGGCGCCTTGTGGCGCAAAACAGAAGCGCACCTCGGGATGGGCTTGCGACAGCGCTCCGGGAACCTCATCGCCACCCGCGCTGATCGTGATCACCTCGGCGAGCATTCGGCGGCAGCGCGGTTCAACACGCTCGAGTGACCGTGCAACTGTGCTCCAGCAACCATTCGAAACGAGCACGACTGAGAGATGCGGCCGAGACTTCGGCCGTAAGCTCACACGGGCTGGGGTCTTGTTCTCCTGCACCTGAGAGACAGCAGCCATGAGGGAGGTCGCTACTGGAGAGGGACAGATGCTGCTGGGAGGCAGAAACTGCCGATGGGCTGGAAAAAGTTGAGATCGTCCTGTGCAAGGGTGGCGCCACAACGTAGCTCACACGGCCTGCTGAGCGTGCACTTGTCAACCACTTGGCCACGGCATAGTTAGCTCTGTCTAGGCGTGTTGGATTGATGCAGAAAAAACAGCAGTGCTCCTCACTATTTCTGTCGGGCGCTCGCAACAAAAAGACACACATTGTAGCGCCTCCGCCCCCGCCCCGCCTCCGCCGACGCCCGCGCTGCTCCCCGCGCCACCGACGTGATGCGCGCTTCGCCTTAAGCCGTCTCCGTGCTAACCAGCGATCGCGGCTACGCGCGCCGCGTTCGCCATCAGCGTCAGCGTCAGATTTTTTGCGGGAAGGGAGCTGAAGGAAGCGCCGTCAACGACGAAAAGGCGGTCCAGCCCGCGGACGCTGCCGTCGGGCCGGCAGGTGTGTTTTTCGTCAGCGGCCGTCATCGGAATCGTCCCCGCGTAGTGCACGCTCGAACCGCGCGCCAAGACGCGAGTGTTGCCGGGCGGGGCGACGGCCCCCAAGCGAGCGAGGACCTGCCTGAACGTAGCGATAGCGGCGCGCGTCCGAGTGAGATCAGAGGTATCGTCACCGTAGTGCAGCACGAGGCGGGGCAGGCCGCCGCTGCCGGGATCGAGGGAAACGCTGTTCGGCGCCCGGCGGGTGTCGGCGAGCCACATATTGGCGACGCCGAGCGCTCCTCGGATGCGTCGGAATACACGCAGCGACGTCGCGAAATCGAAGGGGAGAGTCGCAACAATCGGATGCACGGACGACGCTTTTAGTGTAGTGATTTGACCGTGCGCTTCGCTCCGAGAAACGGGGTCGTGGATGCCGAACGCCAGGTGGTGGAACTGGTAGCTCGCCTGATCGATCCCGGAGCCGACGCGAGTCGGCGTGACAAACGGGATCATCACATGGCGATTGTCCATCAGCCCCGTGAGTTCGGGGGCGGCGCCGAATTCGTGCTGCAGCGTCGCCAGATAAAGTCGCGTCGTTGCAAGCGTTCCGGCGGCGAGCACGACGCGATCGCCGGCGAAGCGCTGCTCATTCATGCCGGCGACGTCGCGTGCGACGACGCCGACGGCTGTGCCATTCCCGTCCAGGTTGATGCGTTCGACGTAGATCCCCGGCACATAACGGAAACCGGGGAAGCGCGCCATATCGCGCAGTGTGTAGCTGGGCGCATAGAGCGATTCTCTGGGGCAGCCCGCGAGACAGCGACCCAGCTGCGTGCACGCGCGGCGGCCGTTTCGGTCGCTGGTGAGCACGGCGACGCGGGAGCGCCCGATGGAGGCGCCTAACGAGTTGATCCGGCCGCGCCGCGCTGCATAGGCATCGAGCAACCGTTGGGAGTGCGCGTCGAGTGGGAGAGGGGCATCGTACTCCGCGGACATCGGTGAAAAGCGCTCCAGGTCGTCGTGCACACCGGTCAGCCCGATGCGCCGTGCCACGGTCGCGTAGTGCGGTTGGACCTCACCTAACGTGATGGGGAAAGGGGCCAGGTCGCGCTCATGCAGCTCGTAGGCACCGCCGGTCCACGCCTCGGCCAGGCCGCCGCGCGCGAAAGAAACGAGTGGGTCGAAGCCGCGCTGCGTCAGCGACCAGGTATCGGGGGCGCGAAAGACGTATGCCTTGCCGGGCGGGAACCCATAAGGTTTCGAGGTCGGGCCGGGGTAGACCACGCACTCGCCGCGGACGCCGAGGATATCGCCGAGGGGATCCGCCAGCAGCTCCTTCAGTTGGGCGGAAGTGGCGTCGGGAAACTGCGGCAGCGGGCGTTCGTATCCGACGTCCAGCAGAACGACGCTTTCGCCGCGCTCGAGAACTGACAGGGCGTAGTGCACGCCGCTGGCGCCGGAGCCGACGACAAGATGCGTTGCCACGCGTTACGCCGTGCGCCGGCCGCCCAGCATGTCGGCGAGGGCTACCGCGGTGTGTGCCGGCGCACAGACGACACAAGCGGCTACGAGACGCAGGCCCCAGCACGTACCCGCGGCTGCCAGGGCCAGCCATGCAGCAGCGCGGCCGGATGCGGCGGCCGTGTCGTAGCCCGCGTGAGTGGCGCCGTGTGTCTCGAGGAGGGCGAGCATCAGCGTTAGGCGGCGCCGCAACGCGCCGTACGGACGCGCGATCCGCGCGTAGGTATCCGCGATGCTGGTGAGGAGCGCGTGGCGCGATCCCAGGGCGAGCAACCAGCCGTCGAAGCTGTCTGCCGGCGCCGCGTCGGCAGCGGCCCAGGATTCGTAGCGCTGCACAATGTCGCGCGGCGGCGCGGCAGTGCCGAGGTAAGCGGCCATGACGGCGGCTTCACCGGGGCGTACGGCTACTTCGTTAGGCATCCGCACTCCTCTCGGCGAGCATGGAAGCCAGTGCAATGCGCGGGGGCGCGATGGCCAAATCGTGGCGCGGCGCCACAGCCGGCGCGCAGGAGTCGTTGGCAAATACGGCGAACTGACCGGCATTGACCGGGAGACGCCGCAGCGTGAGCACGTCCAGCGCCGCCAATACGCGGCGCAGCGGCGCGAGCGGCAGCGCCAGCGGACGCCGCTGCGCCAGGCCGCGCGCGTCCCTGATCGCGGCCAGCAATTCGCGCAGCGTCAGCACCGACGGACCGGCAACCGTGACCGCGTCCCTTGCCGGGACAGCGGCGGATGCTACGTCTACAAGCGCGCCCGCGAGGTCGTCCACATGAATAGGCTGCACGAGTACATCACCCTTGCCGGGGAGGAGCGGAAGCGCAAGTGTCGCCAGCTGCTCGAGCGCGCGCTGATTGGGACTA
>JBQTJS010000307.1:0-5598 GCA_052386875.1 Gemmatimonadaceae bacterium | reverse complement strand
TCCCGCGGTCGCGCAGGTGGGCGCGGACGGCACGATCACCGGACTCGTCGTGGGGAACACGACGATCAACGCGATCATCGATTCGAAGATCGGGTCACTGCCGCTCGCTGTCGTGAGCGCCGCTGCGGCGTCCATAGCGGTTGTCCCCGCATCCGCGACTGTCGCGTTAGGCAAGACTGCGCAGCTCACGGCTGAGCTCCGCGATCAGGCTGGGAATGTGCTGACAGGCCAATCCGTCGTCTGGTCCTCGGCGAATCCTTCGGTTGCCGGGGTCAATGGAAGCGGTCTCGTAACGGCGCTCGCCGCCGGCAGTACAACGATCACGGCAGCGAGCGGCGCGCTCAGCGCCCAGGCGACGCTCACTGTCAGCGGCACCGGCGTCGGCAGCGTGGCGGTCTCTCCGGCCGCGGTTCAGCTGCAAGTGGGTGCCTCGCAGGAGCTGGACGCGACGGTGCTGGACGTGAACGGCGGGGCGATGCCTAACGCGGCGATATCCTGGAGCAGCGCGGCCCCCTCCGTGGCGACGGTCTCGGCCGCAGGCCGCGTTTCCGCGGTCAGCGCCGGCGTCGCGACAATCACGGCCACGGCATCCGGCAAGAGCGGCAGCGCGACAGTCACTGTTAGCGCCCCGGCAGCGCTCGCGGTAGCAAGCGTGAGCGTCACCTTCAACAGCCCCAGCGTGCAGGTGGGACAAGCCACGCAAGCGGTGGCTGTCGCGCGCGACGCCAACGGCCAGGTTGTGACCGGCCGGCCGGTACTGTGGCTGTCGGACGACCCGGTACTGGCATCGGTGTCGGCGACAGGGCTGGTGACGGCGCTGGCCGGCGGCTCCGCAACCATCGCGGCGCGAGTGGACGGCGTGACAGGCCTCGCGACGCTGGCGATCGGAGCCCCCGCGCCGCTCCCCGTATACAGCGTGCAGTTGGCAGTGTCGCCTAACGCCATCGCTACGGGTCAGACTGCCGCATCCACGGCCACGTTGCGCGATTCGCTGGGCAACTCGCTCAGCGGCCGTACGATCGGCTGGAGCAGCTCCAGATCCACCGTGGCCAGCGTTGGACTCGGCGGCACCGTGACCGGCGTGTCGGCCGGTAGCGCGACCATAACCGCTACGAGCGAGGGAAAGAGCGGCAGCGCGGGCGTGTCTGTCTCCGGCAGCACGCCGACGGTGGCTTCCGTCAGCGTCGCTGTGACTGCAAGCAGCCTAACGCCCGGCCAGAGCACGCAAGCTACGGCGACCGTGCGCGATTCCAGCGGGGCATCCCTCGCGGGCTACACGGTGACGTGGACGTCGTCCAACACCGCTGCGGCTACTGTGTCGCCGAGCGGGCTTGTGACGGCTGTGGCGGCCGGCGCGAGCACGATCACGGCGACCGCGGGAGGCAAGAGCGGCTCCGCGGCCGTCAACGTCACCAATCCGGTGGTCGCTTCTGTGACCGTGGCGCTCTCCAGCGGAAGCCTAACGGTTGGCCAGACGACTCAGGGCACGGCGACGGCCAAGGATGCAACGGGCGCCACGATCGCTGGTGCGGTCGTCGTCTGGTCGTCCTCGAACACAGCTGTGGCCGCCGTTTCGGCGGCGGGCCTGGTGAGCGCCGTCGCGGCAGGGACGGCAAACATCTCCGCGACGAGCGGGGGCAAGACGGGGGCGGCCCCGGTCTCTGTGACGGCGCCGGCCACCGGCGGGACCGTACCGAGCATTGCGGCGGCGTTGCCGCAGGCGAGCGTGAGCACGGCGTGGGTGGCTCCGACGGGGCGCACGTTGCCGGTCAACGCCGGTGGCAACTTGCAGGCGGCGCTGGACAGCGCGCGGCGCGGCGACGAGATCGTCGTTCAGGCCGGAGCTACGTTCACGGGGAACTTCGTGCTGAGAGCGAAGTCGGGAACGGGCGTGGTGCTTGTGCGCACATCGGCAATCGCTTCACTTCCGCCGTTAGGCAGCCGCGTCGCCGCGAGCGACACGGTCTACATGCCGCGACTGGTGAGCGCCAACAACGGCCAGACGATCGCCACAACTGCAGGTGCCAGCGGCTGGCGCCTGGTCGGTTTGCATGTCACGATCGCGCCGAATGCGGCCGGCGTGAACAATCCGAACTATGGCCTCATCGCGTTAGGCGAGATCTCGCCGGCGCAGACACTCGCCAATATGCCGCGCGACCTCGTGCTCGATCGCATGGTCATACGCGCGCAGCCGAGCACGTACACGGCGCGCTGTGTGGCGCTCAACTCGGCCTATAGCGCGATCATCAACTCGCAGCTGCTGGAATGCCACGGCAAGGGATTCGATTCCCAGGCCATCGTGGGCCTCAACGGTTCCGGCCCCTTCCTGATCGAGAACAACCGGCTCGAGGCGGCGGGCGAGGTCATCATGTTCGGCGGCGGCGACCCGGACATCGTGAACCTCATCCCCGGCGACATCACGATCCGGCGCAATTACCTAACGCGCCCCATGAGCTGGCAGGGCGTCTGGACAGTGAAGAACCTCTTCGAGCTGAAAAACGCGCAGCGCGTACTGTTCGAGGCCAATGCGCTGGACAACCACTGGGTGGACGCGCAGGCCGGCAGCGCAGTTGTGTTAGGCACCGTGGAGCAGGACGGCTACTGCGACTGGTGCGTGGTGCAGGATGTGACGTTCCAGTACAACCACCTGCACAACGTCGCCGCCGGCTTCAACGTCTTCGCGCAGTGCGGCCATCCCTCACCCGGGGCACCCTACGGCTGCAGCAATGGCGCCGGGCAGCCGACCCGCCGCGTCACGCTGCGCCATAACCTCCTCACCAACGTGGGTGTGGCAGGGCTCGGGGCGGGCGGATCCACCGCGCGTGTCTTCCTGCTGCAGGAAGATGTCCACGACCTGCTCATCGAGCACAACACCGGCTTCGCGCCGTACAGCTATGCCACGTTCCACGGCACCGGAAGCGGGGCCAAGCAGCGCTTCACCTTCCACCGCAACATCGGCGGCGCTTCGCAATACGACTGGTTCTCGACCTACGGGTCTGGTGACGCTGCCAATACGGCGAGCTTCACCTCACCCTATCTGGTCGAGCGCAACGGCTTCGTCACCACCACAGCGTCACTGGTTCCGACGGGCAGCCTTACTGTGTCCAGCGTCGCAGCGGTCGGCTTCGTGAATCCAGTGTGGCCGAACGGTAACTGGTCGTTAGGCGCCGGCAGTCCGTTTGCCGGGTTAGGCGCGGATTACGCCGTGCTAAGCTCCAACCTCGCGGGCGTGCGCTAGCGGCCCTTCGTAAGACCGGCGCGGCGACGGAAGGGTCCGGCGCCTCGCGCCACGCGTGCGTGGCGCTTACACTTGCCGAATATGTGCGGCATCGCCGGATTCGCCGGCATCGAAGGCTACGCCAAGGACGCACCGGCGATAGTGCGGCGGATGTGCGACGCGATCCGCCATCGCGGGCCTGACGATGAGGGCTATCATGTCAGCGGCGACACGGCGATCGGCATGCGCCGGCTTTCCATCATCGACGTCGCCGGCGGACACCAGCCCATCGCGAACGAAGACGCGACAGTCCGCGTCGTCTTCAACGGCGAGATCTACAACTTCCGCGATCTCAGAGAACGCTGTCGCCTCGCCGGCCACCGCCTCGCCACCGCGAGCGATACAGAAACAATCGTACACCTCTACGAGGATCGCGGAGACCGCGTCGTCGACGAGCTGCGCGGGATGTTTGCGTTCGCGATCTGGGACCAGCGGCGGCAGCGCCTCCTCCTCGCTCGCGATCGTCTAGGGATCAAGCCGCTGTACGTGTGGCCGCACCCTTCCGGAGGGATCGCCTTCGCCTCCGAGTCGCGCAGCTTCTTGACGCTCGCCGACTTCCGGCGCGAAATCGACCCCGACGCCATCGCGCAGTACTTCACGTTCGGCTACATCCCGCATCCGGCAGCTGTCTTCCGCGGCGTGCAAAAGCTCGCGCCGGGCCATCTGCTCACCTGGACTCGTGAGCACGGCATTGCCACCACCCAGTACTGGTCGCCGGTCCGCGCCGAGTTACCCCGCGTGGATGCGGACGATGCCGTGATCGAGCTGCGGCGACTGATCGACGAGTCTGTGCGCATCCACCTCGAATCGGATGTGCCGTTAGGCGCATTCCTCTCAGGGGGGATCGATTCTTCGACAGTCGTGGCGTCGATGCGGCGGCAAATGGACAGCCGGCCCCGCACCTTTTCGATCGGCTTCCGCGAAGCAGCCTTCGACGAGTCACAGTACGCAGCCGAAGTCGCGCTCGCACTCGGCACCGAGCACACGGCCCTTATCGTCGACCCCGACGCGGACGCGTTGGTCGAAGACGTTGTGCACGCACTCGATGAGCCATTCGCAGATTCGTCGGCGCTTCCGACGTATCTCGTCTCCAACCTCGCGCGGCGCGACGTGACAGTTGCCCTTTCCGGAGACGGTGGCGACGAAGCGTTCGGCGGCTACACGCGCTATCCGGAAACTTTGAACGGCGCTCCGCTCCTCCCGCGAGCGCTCGCCGGCGTGACGCGAGCCTTCGCGCGGGCGCTTCCGCAATTCGCTCCGGGCCGCAACTGGCTGCTTAACGTCGCTCGATCGCGCCGCGGCCGTTATGCGTCGACGCTCGCCACCCCGGCACGACCCGATGAAGGCGGACTGCTGCGGCGCGAGCTAGCCGCGCGACACCCCAGCCTCGACGAGTTGCTCGATGACCTCTTCGAGCGTAGTGCTGCGCGCGATTTCCCAACGCAGCTGATGCTCGTGGATCTCATGTCCTACCTACCCGGCGACATCCTGACGAAAGTCGATCGCATGAGCATGGCGCCGTCCCTCGAAGCTCGCGTGCCGTTGCTGGACCATGTAGTGGTCGAGTTCGCGGTGTCACTCCCTGCGTCACTCAAATTCCGTGACGGCGCTGGCAAGTGGCTATTGCGCCGGGCCATCGAAGGAACTGTCCCTGCGTCTGTGCTCACGCGGCCGAAGCAGGGGTTCGGTGTGCCGTTAGGCCGCTGGTTCCGGCGCGAGCTTACTCACCGCCTGGATGCGTTGCTCTCGCCGGGGTCGGCGATCTATGAGTACGTAGATCAGGCCAGTGTGCGCGGCATAGTCCGCGAGCACCGCGCGAGACGGCGCGACCATTCGTCGAATCTATGGCGCCTGATGGTGCTCGACTTGTGGCTCCACGCGCTCGCCAACGGCACGATCCAACGCCCTGTCAGCCCGCGCGATCTCCTGACCGAGTACCTCGCACGGGCATCACGCGACTGACCCTGCTGACCCGTACTGGCGCTACTGGCGCTACTGGCGCTACTGGCGCTGCTGACGCTGCTGACCCTACTGACCCTAACGAGCAGATCTGGCAAGAAATGACCGCACCGACTTTCGCACGAGAGGCCCTCGTGGGCGCCACATGACAGGATCGGGCGGCAAGTCCGACTCCTTTCTCGCATCGCATTTCACGCTCAAGCATCGCGCCGTCGCCGCTGTGAGCCGCCTCTTCGATGGCATGACGTACACGGCCCGGCACGGGCTCATTTCCGGGATGCGACGCAAAGGGGGGTTGGGTTGGCTTCCCGCCTGGTTGCCGGGGATGGACGTCCTCAGCGAAGAACAGCGCTATCTGCAGC
>JBQTJS010000306.1:0-1738 GCA_052386875.1 Gemmatimonadaceae bacterium | reverse complement strand
TCCGTCTGGGAGGGGCAGTCGCTGCGGCTACGTCACCGCTGTCGCGCGCCCCAGTTCCGAAACGCCAATTACTACCGCGAGGAGAATCGCGATAAGTCGGCCGAGGCTAAGTCGAAGTGAAAGGCGGCGCATAGTGTTCATCTCAATATAGAACGGGATAGGCTTCTGTCACCCCTACAACGCGACGAAATACACAGCTTGGGCCGGTCCTCAGGAGACATTCCGTTAGACGGAGTTAACGCTGCCAGACGGAGTTAACGCTGGTAGACGGAGTTAACGCTGGTAGACGGAGTTAACGCTGCTAGATGGAGTTAACGCCCGCCTAGCGGGAAACGGGCCGCAACTTCCACAGTCCGTTGAGCATATCCGAAGCATAGACGTGCGAGCCGCTGAAGTGTACACCCCACACGTACACAGGCTTGCCGCGATCGAGCAGCCCGATCGCGCGTACACGTCCCATCTTCTCGAGGTCACAGCGGCCATCCGCGAACTTCTGATTGGCCGCGCACGCGGAGAGATCGCCGCGCACGTCGATGGCGCGCACACCGCCGTTGTAGAACGCCGCGTAGAGGATCCCGTTAGGCTCGTCCATGGAGAAGTTGTGTGTTCCGGCTCCGTCCACGTGGTACGCCGCGACCTCGATTGGTCGAGTGACGTCCGAAACATCGACGACATGCACATCGCCGGACGAGCGCGAGCCCACGAGAGCGGGCCCTTCCTCCCCGATGAAAGCGTAGCGCTTGCTCTGGCTGATCGGATCATGGAACCAGAACACGTTATGCACCGATCCGTTCGCGGTGCGCGCATTCCCCAGCGCTACGGGGTTTTGAGGCGTCCCGCTGCGGCCGCCGCCGCCGATGTCCCATAGCGAGACGCCATCGTGCCACTCGGCGGTGAACAGAATTCCGTCGCGCACGAAGGTGTCGTGAATGAACGGACGACCGATGTCGCGCGCGAGCACTTCACGAGGATTGGCGGCGTCGTCGAAGTCGACGATCACGAGACGCGACGCATGCGACGTCCCCTGATTCACGGCGAGAAAGGCGTGGTTGCGCCCGTTCACCCGCCGCACCTCGGCTGTATGCACGCCGCGCGTAATGCTGCCGGACGTGAAACGCGAGAGCTTCTGCGGCTTGAGCGGGTCGGCCAGGTCGAAGATGACGATCGAGCCGGGAGCGAACTCCGTGGCGACCACGAGGTAGCGTCCGTCGTCAGTGGCCTGCACGTCGCCTAACGTGGACGCGCTGTCGACGATGACCGAGTCGCGCAACTGCGGCGTGTCGCCCGCAACATCCCACACGTAGATCGCATTCCCCATCGCGCCGGCTCGTGCGCCCCACGTCGTGGTGTAGGCAACGCTTCCGCGCACCCACACTTCTGCCGTAAAGCGATTCAGGACTTCCCCCTGCCCGGCAACCGCGAGGGCCGCGGGCCCGCTTGCCGGCGGCGGCACCGTGTCGGGTCCTATCCCTGTGGGCGGTCTGGGATCGTCGCCGCAGGCCCCTAGCGTCGCCAGCGTAACAGCAGACAACAACAGAGGTAGAGGTCGGTGCATGATGCCAATCAGGATTCGAGTCGTTAGGTGCCGTCAGCCGCTCCATAGCGCCCCATCCGCTGACGCATGCTCCCGGCGCCGAGTCGTACCCCGGCGGAGAGGGAAAGGAGCCGCGATCCGCCGAAAGTCTCCTCGGGTGAGACAATCACGGGTTCGTGGCGCGGCCGCGCTCTGCTGACTGAC
>JBQTJS010000305.1:0-2117 GCA_052386875.1 Gemmatimonadaceae bacterium | reverse complement strand
GCCTGGGTGGAGTAGCCCTCGCCGAGCTGGCCCCACCAGCGTTGGACATGCTCAGGCTTAGTCAGCGCTTCGAACACAAGGTGGCGCGGCGCGTCGAACAGACGCGTTAGGCGGATTTCGCGGTCCGACGGCGTGGTCACTCTGAAGGTGTCGCTATTTGCGACGCTGCTTACGGGCATGTCTCGTCTCCTTTTTCGTTAGGTGTTGCAGGTAGGTATCGAGGCTGTCGAGGCGAGCTTCCCAGATCGCGCGGTAGCGTTCGGCCCAGGCGGCGACTTCCTGGATGTGAGCAGCTTCCAGCCGGCAGGGACGCCACTGGGCCTCGCGTCCTTTGCTGATGAGGCCGGCCCGCTCGAGCACCTTCAAGTGCTTGGAGAAGCCGGGGAGGCTCAATTTGAAGGGCCTGGCCAGCTCGGTGACAGTTGCTTCTCCCGTGGCGAGTCGCGCCAGGACGGCGCGGCGCGTGGGATCGGCGAGCGCCGCGAAGGTGGCACTGAGACGGTCAGGCGGCATAGCTACTCTGCTATCTGGTTAATTAGCTAATGGGAAGAATAAAACGGGTGCGACGTCCTGTCAACCAGAACTCACCAGCTTTCTTGGAGCTACCGAGCCGCGAACGCCGCCACTGACGCCACTGACGCCACTGACGCCACACCGGCTACAAGAAGCCAAGTGCTTCGCGAACTCCGCGCAGATCGATCCGCTGGTGTTCCGGCAGGCGCGCTTCAGTCTGATCGAACTCCTTGAGCAACAGCTCCAGCTTCGGTCGGATGCGAGGCGACCGCGCCGCGTCGCGCGGCGTCAGCCCGTCTAGCGCCGGGATCGCTTCGTCGAGCCAGTCTTTCATGTGCTGTTCCCGGAATTGCCGCAGCGCCACCGACACCTCGTTTGGAAGCGGTTCGTCCACGCGCTCCTTTCGCGTCGCGGCGCCCGCCCGCGCAGCCGCCATCAGTTGAGCGGTGTTTTCCTCCTTGCGCAAGCGAAAGCGCACAATCCCCTCGAGCTCCCTCTCGACGGCAGCCCGCAGCATATCGGCGCGCCGCGTGGAGTTTGTCTCAACCGTTAGGCGCGTCCCAGAAAGCACGATGCGTCCGACAACGGTATTGTCCCATGACCTGTGCAGCGCGTTCCCTCCCTTGGTAACGACAAATACAATGTCATCGCCGTCCTGCTCCGGCTCCTGCACGCCCGGAAGGGACGCGAGCCTGTCCGCAACCTCGTCGCGCGGAAGCAATAGGGCGAAATCATCCTTGGTGAGCACGAACCGGTCGCCATCTGTGTTTTGCAAGGACGGTGCTGGCTGATTGTGCATGTCACTCACAACGAGATTCCATAACGCCAGCAGCTCGAGCTGTGTGTCCGGATCGCGCAGTTGCTGCGGCGAAACAGGGCGCGTGCGAACACGGCACCAGCGTCGCGCCTCTTCTGTCACGACCGCGGCGAACCGCGGCGGCAGCGGCTGCGAGTGTATGCCGCCAAAGAATGACACGCCATCACACGTTAGGATGATCGCCAGCAACGTGTCAAACCGCTGAAGCGTAGACGTCGAGCTGACGTCCCGAACGAATCGCTCCTCGCGCGTGAGAACGTCCGTGAGCCTGGAGCCCACTCCCGGTGTCACCTCGGCTACTTCCCATAGCGACACCCAGGCGGCGTTGTAGGCATCAAGGAGGCGTTGCTCCTCACTCGAGATTGCTCGGCGCGCATGGCGGCCCCACTCGTCGGCAAGCGTCAACTCTGCCGAGTTAACCATGAAATGCAGCAGCCACGGGATGACGAACGGCATCTCTGCGTCGCTGAGTTCGCCCGCAACGAGAAGACCCTCGGCCTCAAGGACGTCCTGCAGCCAATCCGCGCCGTACTGCTGTCGTGCGAAACGCAGCAACCGTTTGCTGAGCTGCGTGTCCAGCGTCTTAAGCGCATTGGCGCGTGCCGGCTCTCGCGACGCGCCGGGTTCGTCACCCAATACACCGTGGCACTTCTTGTACTTCTTTCCACTGCCGCACGGGCATGGATCGTTGCGACCGATAGACATCAGATTGAACCGAAGTCGACTCGTGAGTTTCCGCCGGGAAACTTACTCCCGCGGAGTGCACTTGCGATGCACGATGACCTTA
>JBQTJS010000304.1:0-13911 GCA_052386875.1 Gemmatimonadaceae bacterium | reverse complement strand
TCACGAAGCGATCCGTGACTAACGCTCCCGCGCCGTTGCGTACCTCGACGCGTGCGCTGGTGGTATCACCGATACCGAGCGTGTTTGCACCGAGTAACACGACAACGGACGCAATCGCCGACCCACGGGGCGCTTTACGTGCCGCGGTGATGCCGTCACCGGGGGGGGTGCAGCGACTGCCTAGCAGGGTGATCAAGACCGACAGCATAACGAGGGAAGCTTTTTTGTACATGCTCGGCGGTACTTGGCGGTGGCGCGCCGGCGCCTCGGTGCGAGGCGGACGCAGCGGCGGCCAAAATACCGTCGAGCTTGGCTAGGGACAACTATTTATTACAGGCGGCGGGCGGATTGGTTCGATCTAAGGTTAGACCCGTGGCCCTCTTAGGGGGGGCGACTCACCAGCAGATCCCTTCGTAGTGTTTGCCGTCGCTACGCCGGTCGCCGAACACGCGGACAAGGTCGATCACCACGCGCCCGTCATCGGCTACTCGGGCTTCGTCGCGGAATTCGCTGGAGCCATTGCCGATGACCACAACGTCGCTCTCGCGTAAGACCTCATCGATGCGCTCGCGCATGAGCGACCAGACATGCGGGATTTCGCGCTCGATGTACTCCTTGTTGGCCCCGATCAGCCGTGCCCGACTCACTTCCCGGTCGTAGATGGAAACCTGGAGACCCTTGCCGATCAGTCGTTCGATGAGCGTGACGATGGGAGATTCGCGCAGGTCGTCGGTCCCTGCCTTGAACGCCAGGCCAAGTATGCCCACCCGTTTGCGGCCTAACGCCATCACCATGTCATAGGCGCGCCCTATCTGGGCCTCGTTGCTCGCCAGCGTCGCGGAGAGGATCGGCGTGGCGACGTCCACTTGCCGTGCGCGATACGTGATGGCGCGCAGATCTTTCGGGAGGCACGACCCGCCGAACGCGAACCCGGGGCGCAGATACGCCGGGGAAATATTGAGCTTGGTGTCTTCGCAGAAGAGGCGCATGACATCGTGACTGTCGATGCCTAACGCCTTGCACAGGTTGCCGATCTCGTTGGCAAAGCCGACCTTGAGGCCGTGGAAGCTGTTGCACGCGTACTTTATCATTTCGGCCACGCGCGTCTCCGTGATATGCAGCGGAGCGCGCACTGTCGCATACAACTCGCGCACGGCGAGTGAATGAGCCGGATCGTCGCAGCCGACGAGGGTGAAAGGGGGCTCGTAGAAATCCTTGATCGACGTCCCTTCGCGCAGGAACTCGGGGTTCATGCACACGAGAAAATCGGTGCCGGCCTGCTTCCCCGATGCGCCCTCCAACGCCGGTACGACGACTTCGTGCGTCGATCCGGGGAGGACCGTGCTGCGAACGACGACAGTGTGCCTCGCGGGCTTGTCGCGCAGCGCTGCACCGATCTCTCGTGCGCAGCGCTCGACGTAGCTCAGATCCAGGCTCCCGTTAGGCCGGCTTGGCGTGCCGACGCAGATGAGCGAGATGTCGCTTTCCTGGATCGCTGTCCTTACGTCAGTCGTGGCACGCAAGCGTCCCTGTGCGTGCATCGCCGCGACAAGCTCGGCGATACCGTGCTCCACTATCGTCGCCTGGCCGGCGTCCACCATGGCGACCTTGGCGGCGGAGACGTCGACGCCGAGCACGTTGTGGCCTTCTTTCGCGAAACACGCCGCCGACACACAGCCGACGTATCCTAAACCGAAGACGCTGACCCGTTGAGTCATGATTGGGAACGCAGCGCTTTCAAGATGCGGTGCTTTCTCTGTGTCATAGTCGCTCGTGCGCGCAGGGATGTAAAAACAGGTGCACGTCTTCGGCTGCAAGCTAGAGCGCTCACGCGAGGCTTCCGACGACGCCCGCCGGGCGCCGGGCCGCGGCGCTACAGATATCCGCGAAAACGGCGGCGACTTCGCGCCAGCCGCATTCGCGCCGAACCCGGGCGGCTGCTGCCTGCGCCAATGCGCGGCCCAGTGCCGGCTCACGCAGCAACCTAACGATTGCGGCCGCAAACGCGGGGGCGTCGTCCGCGGCCAGGTACTCTCCGCCGGCGGCCAGTGGCAGCCCTTCCACGCCGATGCGCGTGGAGACCACGGGGATCTCCATCCCCATCGCCTCGTAGGCCTTGAGGCGTGTGCCGCCGCCGATGCGCAGCGGGATCACAAAAACGCTCCCCTGCTCCAGGTACGGCCGCACGTCCGGCACCGACCCGGTGACAGTCACGCCGGAGTGGCGCCGCTCGAGGTCGCGCACCGGCGCCGAGGGCGTGCGCCCGACGATCGATAGCGTCGCCTCGGGGACGTGCTCACGGACCAACGGGAGCACAGCCGACGTGAACCAGAGCATCGCGTCCTCGTTAGGGAGCCAATCCATGGATCCTGTGAAGACTATCTCGTTCGGCATGCGCTTGCGCTGTCCCGACGGGGCGAAGTACTCCGTGTCGACGCCCGTGGCGACAGTCGAGATCGCGCGCGGCGCATACAATCGCCGCATCAAGTCCGCGTCCTCCTGCGAGACGGCAACCACGTGATCGAAACGCGCGCACTCTCGCCTCTCGAATGCAGCCATGCGGCGCCACTGACGCCGCATGTACCAGCGCGTGACCGGATCACGCGCGTTGGCCGCGTGGCGCTCCCAGATCTGCGCTTCAACGTTGTGCTGGAAGAGGATGAGCGGGACGCCGAGGCCGTCGGGAATGTTGACGCTGGGCGCGAGGAAGTCGCACACTGCCGCATCCACGGCGCTTCGCTGCACGAGGTCGCGCAGAGCCTCGGTCAGCGCGGGGACACGGTACTTTGCGATGGCATAAGGGAGCGGCGAGGCCATGTTGGCCAGCAGCTCCGCGTAAAACCCTGCGCTGCGTTTCCGGCGGGTCTCGAACGGCAGGGTGACGAGATCGTCGCAGTACTCGGCGGCCCGGTCCAGCGCGTCCGGCGGACCGCTGCCGTCGTTCAGGGCGAGGTATGTGATGCGGTGGTCGCGGCGCAGCTGCCGCAGCATCTGGAATGTGCGGATGCGGCCGCCCTTGTCGACGGGGTGCAGCAGCTCCGTTTTGATCCAAAGGATGTGCATCGCGCTGCCTAACGACACGTGACGGCGGCGGCCGCTTCGCCGTCCAGAAAGATGCGCTGCCAGATCTCCCAGTTGAGCAGCATCCAGAGACGCTCGTCGTGTTTTTCCTTCCCCGACCGGTGCGCCGCTGCCAGGCGCCGTATCTCGTCAGGCTGGAACAGTCCGCGAGCCAGCGCGCGCTCGCCTAACACGAATTCGTCGACCAGATGGCTGTGGGAGCCCCGCAACCAGGCGCCGACCGGTACCGGGAAGCCCATCTTGCGCCGGCTGAGGACCTCGTCGGGGAGGACATCCTGCATCGCCCGCCGCAGGACGTACTTCGTGGTCCAGCCGCGCAGCTTGAGCCGCGCGGGGAGCGACGACGCGTACTCCACGAGCGGATGATCCAGAAAAGGGACACGTGATTCGATTGACGCCGCCATGCTCATCTGATCCTGCTTCATCAGCAGCTCGTGCAGATACGTCTTGGTGTCGGCGTAGAGCAGTTTGTCGAGGAGCGTGGCTGCGTCGGTGCGGGCCAGCGCGGCATGCGCCGCGGCGTACGGATCCACGCGCCGCAGGGCGTCACGCACGGCGGGATCCAGCAGCCGTTCTTGGCGGCGGCGGCCGAAGACGGCGAAATTGTCGAAATAGAGCGTGTCGAGATCTGCCGGGAGATACAGGAATGTTCGCGTTAGGCGGCGCCGCAGTCCGGCGGCGGCCGGCAGAGCGTCGATCCCGTGCCTCACGGCAGTGCGCATCGCGTCCGGCAACGCCGCGTACGCTCGGCCGAAGCGCCGATTGAAGAGCGTGACACGGTAGCGATTGTAACCGGCCAGCGTCTCGTCACTCCCTTCGCCCGTCAACACGACCTTGACCCGCTCGGAGGCGAGGCGCGACACGAAGTAGAGCGCCACGCTCGACGGGTGCGCAATCGGCTCGTCCTCGTGCCAGACAAGTCGCGGGAGCGCTTGGAAGAATTCTCCCGGCGTCACGGTCACCTCGTGGTGATCCGTCCGGTAACGCTGCGCCACGAGTCGGGCATAACTCAGCTCATTGGCCTCCCGCTCCGCGAAGGCAACCGAGAACGTTTTGATGGGCTCGGCCACGAGCTGGCTCATCATCGCCGTGATAGCCGCTGAGTCGATACCCCCGGAGAGGAACATGCCTAACGGTACGTCCGACATGAGCCGCATGCGCACTGCTTCGCGGAACCGGTCGCGATAACCGGCGACCAGATCGCGCTCGCTCGTCCCGTTCAGCTCCGTGCTGCCGTAGTGCAGGTCCCAATACTCCCGGATCTCGATGCGTCCGTCGCGCCAGCTGAGTGTGTGCCCCGCGGGGACTCGCTTGACGCCCGCGAACAGCGTCGTGTCGCCCGACGGCGCAAAGTTCGCCAGCGCATCCGGCAGCGCCTCGAAGTTCAGCTCCGCCCGGAGAGCACTCGAGGCGAGGATCGCCTTGATCTCGGATCCGAAGACGAGCGTGCCGTCTGCCAGGAGCGCGTAGTAGAGCGGCTTCACGCCGAAGCGGTCGCGTGCCAGGAACAGCTCACGCCGGGTGCGATCCCAGATGGCGAAGGCGAACATGCCGCGTAGATGCAGCGGCACTGCCGCGCCATGGCGCTCGTACAGGCGCAGCACGGTCTCCGTGTCGCAATGCGTGCGGTACCTAACGCCGCTGCGGATCAGCTCCGGCATCAGCTCCGGATGGTTGTAGACTTCGCCGTTGTAGATGATTTGCAGCCGGCCGTCGTCGCTCGCCATGGGCTGGGCGCCGTGCGCTACATCGACAATTGACAGACGTGTGTGACCCAGCGCGACGCCGGGCTCGAGGAAGAGACCTTCGCCATCCGGGCCGCGATGCCGCAGCGTATCGCGCATGCGCACGATCTGGTCGCGTGTGATGTCGCGTGCCGCGCCGGGCGGGACGACGATGCCGCAGATGCCGCACATTGCCTAACGCACCTGGGAGAGCGCGCTGCTGCGGCCCGCGTCCGGCAACGCGCTGCGCCTGTGCGCCCCGAGCGTGATCGCCGTGGTGAGCACGGTCGTTCCCGGGCCGATGTGCGCCAGGTAGCGGCAGCGCGGTGCTCGCAAGCGCGCACCGTAGCGCGGTGAGATCCACGCTTCATCGAGCACGAAAGCGCCGCCGTCGCCCGCGGAGCCGGCGTGGACGACCTGCAGGCCGCACACGATCGCAGCGCCGCGCATCACAGTCACGCCCGCGCCGTTCCGCGTTAGGCGGACGTCCGCGGCGCCCTGGAACGTGAGCGCAACGTCGTGCGGCGCCGTACACTCGAATGTGTCGCGGAAAGTCAGCGACACGCGATGCACAAACACGATTGCCCGCGTGTAGCGCACAGGAGACGGCAAACCCTCGAACCCGTCATGCGCCCCCTCGAAGACATCCACGTCGGCGCCCGGCGCCCAAACGAGCACGCGCGACGTGGCCGCTCGCCGCCAGTGGAACGGACCATCCGGCTCGCCGGAGCCGAGGCCGTCGACGGTAGCCGCGTTATGCACGGCGCTGCTGCGGAACTCGTCTCGTTCCCGCGCGCTCACCGTGTAAGTATAGGTCCCCGGATCGACAAACGTAGCACGCCCGCCTACGTCGAGGACGAAGCTCAGCGCGTCGGCATGCGCATGGCCGCCGTTCATGAATCGGTGCTGCCCGGCGTCCACCACGAGGTGATTACTGCGCTCAGACCAGCCGTCGCGCATGACGTACACTCCGCCGTCCGCGAAGGCGCGTGTTCCATAACGCGGCGGCACTCCCCGCTCCGCCAGCGACGCGAATCGCTCCGCTGCCGCCGGACCCAGCAGCCACACAAGCTCCGCAGACGGCGCAGCGGCCACGGCGGCGAAGTCTGGCCGCTCGAAAAGCAGCGCGCCCGTGGCCAGCGTGCCGCGCACGTCGTCGATCGCGTGCGCGTCCAGGAAGAGGAGGCGCCCGCCATCCTCGTCGCCGGTCAGAGACACAGTGCCGTCGCCCCGCGTCAGGCACTGCAGATGCTCCAGCATCGCCTCCAACCGCTGGGCCAGCCGCGGACCTACGTCGCCGCCGTTGGCCGCGTCGAGCAGCCATAGATGCGTGTAAAAGTCCACAGTGTAGCGCTGATAGTGCACCGAGCGCTCGACGTACACGCCGTCCGCCAGCGCATGCCGCGGCAATTGCTCGAGCAGAACCGCGAGCCCGCGCTCGCGCCAGACGCGCGCTTGCCGCAACTCCGGAAAGTACGTCCCGAGATAAAAGAGACCTAACGCTTCACCCGTCAGGTGCGTGTTGGGGCTGAAGTACGTCGAGAGGTAACGCTCGATGTGGCGGCCGTGGAGCACAATGTACTTCGTTAGGCGCGTCAGTGTAGCCGCGTCGAGCAGCGCCGAGCGCCGCAGAAACTCGATGGCCCAAATCCACGAGATGCAGCGCAGCGCAAGCTCCAGCGAGCTGGCCCAGTTGATCCCCAGCTTGGGCGGGTTGCCGTCCATCCACTGCACGAGAGCGTCGCGCATCCCCTCGGCGTAGCGATCGTCACCCGTCAGCCACCACGCGGCAGCGAGATCGACAAGCCACTGCTGGCGGTTCAGCTCCCAGATCACCTTGTGATCGCCGGCCACGCGCGGGTCGAGAAAAGCGATGCGGCTCCAGTGCCGCGCGCTCGCGCGCACCCCGCTCACGGGATCGCGCTGCCAATCGATGGGAGATCCGCAAGCCAGGCCGCTGTATCCCAGAAGATCGAGGCTTCCGCCTAACGCGGCGTCGGCCCGCTCGACAACTCGCAACACGTATCTCGGATCCGCGCGGCGCAGCGCGCGCACGGTCTCCTCCCTCTCGTTGAACGACGCAAAGAACCGCGGCCCAGAGCGCGTCGCGAGGTGCGCTCTCCACGCAGCGCCATCGGCAAATCGCCCGCCCAGCCAAACACGCAGCTCCGCGTCGCTCGGCTCGCCCCGGTCCCGCCAGCCCGCACGCTCGGCGCGCACCGCGAGCGCCTGAGCAGCTCGCTCGCGCAACTCGGCAAGCGAGACGCGGCGCAGCCTCGCGAATGCGCGTCGCAACGTTCCCTCTCCCCCTCCCCTTCCCCCTCTCCTTGGCAGGGAATTCAAGCCGCCCGCTCCTGACGGCGCGCCTCGCGCGGCGCGGCCAGCCGGCGGTACAGCCGCACCCACTCCTCACGCACGGCCGGCCACACGTACTTCGTTAGGCACTCCTCGCGCCCCGCATCTGCCAGCCGTAACGCCAGTCCCGGCTCGCGCAGCAGCCGCAAGGCGGCGGCAGCGAGCGCGGCGTCGTCACCGCAGGGAACCATCAGCGCCGTACGCTCGTCCCTCACGATATACGGGATGCCGCCCGCATCGGTCGTCACGATCGGCAGGCCCGCTGCATGCGCCTCGATCACGGAGTTCGGCATGTTGTCGACGTCCGGCGCGTTCAGGTACACGTCAGCCTCGCCGTACAGCGCCGCCATCCGCGCCGGCTGCACGGCACCGCACCACTCTACGTTGCGCAAACTCAGCTCGGCCGCGAGTGCGTGCAGCGCCGCGCGCTGCGGACCATCGCCCGCGATCAGCAGCCGGGCGTCCGGCTGCTCCTCCTGAATGCACCGGAAGGCACGCAGAACACAGGCGACGTTGTAGTGGCGCTCGAAGTTGCGATTGCTGAGGAAGACAGGTGTCACGCGCTCGCGCCGGCGATAGCCGATCTCTTCCACATCCACGAAGTTGACGATCGGCTCCGCCGTCAGGCGGAAGCGCGCGAAGATGTCGACGAGATAGCCCGAAGGAACGACGATCGCATGCGCCAGTCGCAAATACGTCGCGGTGCCGCGGAAGCGCTCCAGATGATCGGCGGCCTGACCGCTCCGATAGTTGAGTACCACGCGCTTCCCGTAGAGCCGTGCAATCAGCATCGCCGGAAGAGGCGCCAGAATGAACGACCAGTACGATGCCGAAAAGCAATGGACGACGTCGAACCGGCCTAACGAGCGCACCAGGGACCATATGTAAGCCAGCGACGTCACCAACGTGCGCACGTACTTGATCCGCTGCAGCGCACGCAGCGGTCCCGGAAGCCTCGGATTCACTGGAAGGAACCGCACCTCCAGCTCACGCACCTGACGTAGTCGGCCCAGCAGGCGCTGCAGCTGCACTGCCTGACCCCCGAGGATGTCCAACGACGGTCCCACCAAACACACCCGTATGGGATCCGACACATCCGCGGTCGCATCGCCCGTGGGACGAGCGCTCACGCGCACCGCCAAATCAGCGGCGCCAGACATTCCAGTCCCCGCGCAACCCATTCCACGTAGCGCGGAGCACTGCGTATTGCATCGCCAGCGCCATCGCGATCGCGGAGCGCGTGCGCGCGCTCAACGCCCAGAGCCCGAGCAGAGCGCCTAACGCGGCGAGCGCCAGCCACCGCCCGGTATTGTTGGCGCCCCCGCCGATCGCCAGCACCGCCGCGCCGAGTGCCGCCCCGGCTACGATAAGCAGAAGATACGGCGTCAAGAGACGCAGCAGCTTGTGGCACACAAACTGTATCCAGATAGGATTCCGGCGCGGCACAAGCACTCCAGGGAGCCAGGCGCACGTCTGCAGGACTCCGGTCAAAGTCCGCACCTTACGAGCATACTCCTGCGGCGCCGAGAAACGACGCACGTCCGTGGCCACCGCGCCCTCACAAAAGCCGATCCGTTCGCCGCGCAATACAAGGTCCATGGGAACGTAAAGGTCGTCACACAGTACGCCGGGCCGCAGCGGACGCCATAGTGCCCGGCGCATGGCGTAAATAGCCCCGGTGACACCCACCGTGGAGTGCAGCCGAGCCTCCTCGCGCCTCAACCATCGCTCGAACCTCCAGTACCAGTCGGCCAACGAACGCTCCTCACCCCCGCTCGTTCTGAGAGCGCCGGACACCGCTCCATAGCGGTAGTCTCGCAGACCGGCCACGAGTTGAGGGATAGCCGACGGATCGAATCGCTGGGCAATATCCGTGAAGACGAGGATATCCCCTTTTGCCTCACGGACTGCCGCGTTGAGGGCGCACGCCTTACCGCCCGGCGCGTCACCACGCACGACCCGGGCCGCGCCTCCGCTCCCGCCGTCATGTCGGCTCGGAATAAGGTCCCCGACATCTTCATAGTCTCGGGCCGCGTCCAACGCTACGATCACCTCGGCCGCACTTCCCGGATAAGTCGTCGCTAGTATGTCGGCCACTCGCTCGCGGATCGCTGCGGGGTCGTCACGCGTTGCCACAATAACGGAGACGCTAGGGGCACCGTCCGCGTCTGTAGGAGGAACCGGCCGACGGCGACGCCGCCCTCCCCCAGCCAGCGCCCAGATGGCCAGGGGATAAGCGAACCAGACCACGGCCAGTGCCAGTAGGCTAAAGCCTGCGACGTTCGTGAGTTGCGACTGCACTCGGGGTCGTGTTTGTTTCTGATCCGGCGAAGTGGCGAGCGAGTCGTTGGCGCACGGGCAAGGCCCAATCTAGTCGCTGCACTCGCACCAGAATTGTCTAGACAACTCACGCCATGTTCTCCCCCGCTGTCCGCGCGCCACACATTTGATCTCATGCACCGAGACGTAGCAGCTCAATCCCCGCGCGCGCTCGTTACCGGTGGCGCCGGGTTCATCGGCTCGCACCTGGCGGAACGGCTCCTCTCCGAAGGCCGCGCTGTGCGCGTAGTCGATAACCTGTCGACCGGTCTCCAGAGCAACATCGAAGTCCTGGCCCGGACAGGGGAGCAGCCCGGAGCAGGCGCTTTCGAGTTCCTGCAGGGCGATCTGCGCGATCCCCGCGTCTGCGAGGCCGCCGTGCGCGCCGTAGACACCGTGTTCCATGCTGCCGCGATCGGCAGCGTCCCTCGCTCGATGCGTGATCCTCTGGGGTCTCACGAATCGAACGTCAACGCGACACTCAATTTGCTGGAAGCGGCGCGAGCAACGGGCGTTAGGCGTTTTGTGTTCTCCAGCTCGAGCAGTGTTTACGGCGACACCGATGTCTTGCCCAAGACCGAATCCGTGGAACCTCTCCCCAGGTCACCTTACGCGGCGAGCAAGCTCGCCGCCGAGCAGTACGTCCTGGCATACGCGCGTGCCGGACTCGTCGAGGGGAACGCGCTGCGCTACTTCAACGTCTTCGGGCCACGGCAAGATCCCAACGGACTTTACGCTGCTGTTATCCCGCTGTTGATGCGTGCGGCGTTTACCGGAGGTACTGCGACAGTATTCGGCGACGGGGGACAGACGCGCGACTTCACATACATCGATAATGTCGTCCACGCGAACTTGCTGGCAGCCACGCTCCCGGCTGCTCGGGTTAGCGGCAGCGTAGTGAATTGCGGTGCCGGGGAACGTACCTCTCTCCTGGAGCTGATCGCGCTGATCGAGCGGATTTCGGGGAGGGCCTTGCGTGTGCAGCACTCCCCTCCTCGAGAGGGAGACGTGCGCGACTCACAGGCTGGAATGGAACGGGCGGAAAGACTGCTGGGCTATGCGCCTAATGTCGGCCTGGAAGAAGGGCTCAGGCGCACGTGGCAGTGGACGTTCACGCAGGACGGAGGGTCCGGTGATGGTGGGGGAGATCGCGCGGTCCCCTCTGCGGTTCCCACGCTCGTTTGACAGCTCCTCCGCTCGGCCGGCGCGTCCAGGCCCTGCTGCGACGCGAAGGGATCGGCGGCGTCGCCGCGCGAGGATCGCTCGCTGCCTTCACGATCACCGGCTTCGGCTTCGCGACATCGTTTGCGCTGCAAGTGTCGCTGGCGCGCTCGTTAGGCGAGCTCGGCTACAGCACGTACACGGTTGTCATCGTTTGGATGAACGTGCTGCTCTTGTTCACCAAGTTCGATCTCGACATTGTGACGACGCGTTTCGTGGGCGCGTATTCTGCTACCGCCGACTGGGCGCGCCTGCACGGGTTGCTGCGCTACATCCCGCGCAGGGTTTTCGCGCAGACGGCGCTCGTGGCCGCGGCTGGCGGGGCCGCGCTGCTCGCGCTCCGCGGATCTCGCTTCGACCACTTTGTCGCGGCGGGACTCCTGGCCGGCGCGCTCTTTGTGCTCAGCGGGCAGGTCCTTGTGCGCGGCGCAGCGCTGCAAGGGTTCAAGCGCGTTGTGCACGCGCAGGTCCCTAACGTGCTGCTGCGGCCGGCCCTGATCCTCGCGGCAGTAGCTTTGGCGGTGGCGTTCGGTACGCGGCTTACCCCTGCCGAGGCAGTCGCGGCAAACGCGGGGGCGGCGCTCGTCGCCCTGCTCGTGAGCGAGCGCTATCTGCGGCGGGCGACGCCTAACGAAGCACACGCGGCCGCGCCGCGCAGTGAGATGCGTTTGTGGCTGCGAACCGGATACAGCTTGCTGTGGATCAGCGCGGCGCAGATAACGCTTTCACAAAGCTCCGACATACTACTCGTCGCTGCGCTGCTCGACCAGACAAACGCGGCTTACTATACCGCGGCGACTCAACTCGCCACGATGGTAGCCTTCGCATCAACGGCAGTGATGTTCATTGTCGCACCCTTGATCTCCGAGCTGTACGCGAGGCAGGAGCTGGCAAGACTGCGCAGCCTGACGCGATCGATCACAACTGTGTGCCTCATAACGGCCCTGGTTCCCTTGCTGGGGATAGTCGCACTGGGAGAGCCGTTGCTCGGGATCTACGGCGGCACGTTCACTGTAGCCTATCCTACCCTCGTCGTGCTTGGTGTCAGCCAGTTCGTAAGCGCGTGTATTGGGGCGCTCGCTGGATGGTTGATGACGATGACGGGGCGCGAGCGGCCGGCTGCGTGGATGATTGGCGGGAGTGCGCTGCTCAACATCGCGTTGTCGGTCCCGCTTACGCTCGCTTACGGGCTGGTCGGTACGGCCCTGGCCACGCTGCTGGCAACAGTGGCGCGATCGCTCGTGCTGAGCGTCTATCTACGCCGCAACCTCGGACTCTCCGTAATCCCCGGGGCAGTAAGGATCTAGGCCGATGGGCTGCTGTGGTCCCCTCCCCCTCCCCCTCACTTTACCTTTGGCCTGCGATTTCCGATCATTGACCGCAATCAGTACCCTAGCCTGCAGTGATTCATGGAGACAGTGGTAAGCCGCGCGCATGAGCACGAGGTAGCAGCAGGCGAGCGATTCGAGTTCGGTCGCAACTGGGCACGGTTCCTGGCGGAGCTGGACGAGCGTCGCATCCGTGTCGCTGAGGATTCTCTCAAACAGTTGCTTGGGTCGACCCCGCCGGAGGGGAAGACATTCCTGGACGTCGGTTCCGGGAGCGGTCTCTTTAGTCTCGCGGCACGCCGTCTTGGCGCTCGAGTGCATTCGCTTGACTACGACCCGCAGTCGGTCGCCTGCACAAATGAGCTTAAGCGGCGTTTCTTTCCGGGCGACGCTGCCTGGCGAGTTGATCAGGGATCGGCCCTCGACCAGGATTTCCTGCGGCGGTTAGGCACTTTCGATGTGGTCTATTCTTGGGGGGTGCTGCACCACACGGGTGCGATGTGGCAGGCACTCGAGAACATGGTGCCATTGGTTCGCCCCGGGGGTCACCTGATCGTTGCGATCTACAACGATCAGGGGTCGACAAGCAGCCGCTGGACCGCGATGCAGCGGGCCTACAACCGCCTGCCGCGTGGTCTGCGATTCTCAGTCCTTTTCCCCTCGCTCGCGATTCTGTGGACGCGCCCTTTCCTCAAGGACTTGGCGGCGCTCGATCCGTTGCGCACCTGGCGCAACTACTACACTAACCGCGGGATGTCGGCGTGGCGGGACCTTGTGGATTGGGTCGGCGGGTATCCGCGAGAGGTTGCCAAACCGGAGCAGGTCTTCGACTTCTACAGGGAGCGCGGCTTCGAGCTGGAGTATCTGCGGACGCAGGGTGGAACGATGGGGTGCAACGAGTTCACGTTCGTGAGGCGACGTTAGGTCTCGGGTCGCAGCTCGCTCAGGGCGATGCCTCGTTAGGCTGCGGACCTCGTATCCGTGCGCCCGGCTAAAGCGGCGAACATCGTCACATAGGCATCGATCATCTTGGCGCCGTCGTAGTGCTCTTCCATGCGCCGGCGCCCGGCTTGAGCCAGGCGGACGCGATACAACTCGTCCTCCATGAGTCGCGCTGCGTGCCGGACAAACGTGTCCCCATCGGTCGGATGGAAGAGCAGGCCGCAGGTCCCTCCGTCGGTGAGATGCGATACTTCACCGACGTCGGAGCTGATGGACGCCACCTCCATGGCCATGGCCTGCATGAGCGCGTTCGGGCACCCTTCCTTGAAGGAACAAAGCGCGAAGGCGTCGAACGTGGCCAGCCACGGGCGCACGTCCTGCGTCTGGCCGGCGAAGAGCACTGCATCTCCCACCCCTAACGAGTGTGCCAGTGCGCGCATCTCCTCCAGCTGCGGACCGCCGCCCACGCACACAAGCCGCGCTTCGGGATACCTGTCGGCGAGCCGGCGCATGCCTCGCAAGAGGAACGGAAAGTTCTTGACAGGCCGGATGTTGGCTACCGTCCCGAGCACGAATTCGTTAGGCGCAATGCCGAGCTTCTCCCGTTCCGCGCGGCGCAGCTCCGCATCCGGAGCGAAGTGCCGGCAGTCGACGCCGTTCGGTATCACCAGCACCTCTGTCCTCATTCTTCGCGATCCGATCAGCCCCGTTTTCACAGCGTGGCCGTTACAGATGATCACGTCCGGATAACGCAGCGCATTCCAGAGCAAGGTCTTGTGATGGTCGCGCAGCCCGTCCCACAGGCTGATGAGGTGATGCACCAACCTGAGACGGCGGCCGAAGCGCACTTTCGCCGCGAGCGCCACGAGCAGCGTCTTCAGATCGAACGAATTGACGATCGAGATGTCCTGCTCACCTATGTACGCGAGGATCTTCCGGAC
>JBQTJS010000303.1:0-9660 GCA_052386875.1 Gemmatimonadaceae bacterium | reverse complement strand
GGCGACGCGCAGATTCCGTTAGTGGCGCGACGAGCGACATCCTCACACGATCTCACAGAACGTCGCCGGAAGCGGAGAGACTCCACTCTATCATGTTGCTGAAACGCGACGTGTCCCGGGACGGCTCGCAGCCGCGCACAAGCTCCTTCTCGATGAGGGTCCGCACAGCGTGCCTCGACGCCGAAGCTAAAGGTGTGCGCGCGATCGTCGAGCGGACCGAAGGTGGCCGCCCACCCGCCCTGCGAGTACTGCACCGGCCCGGCGCTGAACAGCGCGCAGACACTGCGCGAGCCCAAGCTCGGGCTCGTTAGGCCCCGGGTATCTGGCGGATCTCGTGATCGTCGATGGAAACCCGGCGTACAACCTCACGTGCGGCGGGCGATCCCGCAAGGGAACGACTGGTAGGGTCGCGCGCGACCTAACGTGGGCAGGCCTACGGCGAACACTTAGGGTCCGCCGTAGGTTTTCTTAAACCAGCGCTCTTGATTCCCGCTCGTAGACGCGCAAGCACTCGCACTGAGCAGCTGGGTCGCTACCAGTTTGTCAACAGGAAGCCGTGCGTCTTGTTAGCTGCGTCTACGTAGTCGCCGACAATGTCGCCGCGGGCATTGATGCCGGACAACCGAGTGAAAAGCGCGCCCGGATATTCGACTGACGAAAATGTGCCTTTCGCAAGCACGAAGCCGCGGGCACGCCTGGCGGCATCTCGGTACAATCCGACGATCGTACCAGAGGGATTGATCGCGCGCGCGTTGGTCAAAGTTGCTCCTGGATAGTCGATAACGCTGTATCCGCCGTCAGCATCGCGGAGCCATCCATGGATTACAGATGGGACCTGCTGATCCACATAGTAGCCGACGCTCTCGCCCGAAGAGTTTATGCCCCACGCCACGGCTGCCTTAGCTCCCGGTGGACTGATGTGAGTAAAAACTCCGTCCTCAAATAGAAACGCATGCCCCGGATCGCCAAGTCGCTGCAACCCCAGCTTGTATTCGCCCACAATTGCGCCTAACGCATTGATGCTGAACGCGAACGTCGAGTGCGCGATGGTGGAACCGATGGTGAAATCGAAGGACTCGAATCCGCCGTTCCGCAGACGGTAACCGTGGCTTCGGACTCCATCGACGTAGTGCCCGACAATGTCCGACTGCGGGTTGATCCCCCACGCGAAGGTCGAGGTTGCACTGGGGTAATCGATCGTCGAGTACGTGCCTTGGGCGTCCAGCACGAAAGCGTGCACCACGCCGGCGACATCCGTGTATCTCCCGACGATTTCTCCTTTGGGGTTGATCCCGGTTGCGGCGGTCAAAGTAGCTCCGGGATAGTCGAGTGAAACGAACGTGCGCTGAGGCGGCGTGGTCAGCGAGCCGGAAGTCGGATCTGGCTCCGTCGGACTCCTCTCGCTGGTGCACGCCGCAACGAGGATCGCGAACGCGAGTGCGCAAACGCGTGCGTTTGGTATCACGGACGTGCGGCGGCGGTGCAGGTTTATCCAGCTGCGGATAAGACGTCGTGCGATGGCTCTGGCTGGGTGATCGCTCACCATGGTGCTGAGGGACCCAAGCGCCGGTGGGACCCCGTGTATTGAGCTACCTAGCATTGCTACCTCCCAGTAGCGAGACAATTCGCCGCAATCGCGGCGGCAGCCTAGATTGCTGCCTCTCGATCAGGTACGACTCATACTTCGCTCACTGCCGGTGTCGCTTCGGCTAGACGTGTTCGGCGGACTCTCCCTGTCGGGGAGCGCTCCTTCCGGATTCGCGCACCAGCGTCGGCGGCTCGCGCTCTTCGCAGTACTCGCTGCGTCCGCGGACCGGGGTGTCAGCCGCGACCAGCTTCAGGCGTTCTTCTGGCCGGAAAGCGCGCCCGACGCGGCACGACACGCGCTGGAGCAGCTCCTCTACTCAATGCGGCGCGCGCTCGGCGAATCGATCTTCGTGGGCATAAACCCGCTGAACGTCAACCCCTCCGTTCTGAGCAGCGACATTGCTGATTTCCATGCGGCGCTGGAGCGGTCCGCGTTTGAGAAGGCGGTAGCGCTCTACACAGGTCCGTTTCTGAACGGGTTTTTTCTCACGGACGCTCCGGAGTTCGAGCGCTGGGTTGAGCGGGAGCGCACACGGCTGTCGGGGAGCTATCGCGCGGCGCTCGAGAGACTGGCTGCACAGGCCGAAGTCGCTGGCGATCCGTCCTGCGCTGTGGAATGGTGTCGCAGGCTAGCCAACGAGGACATGCTCAGTAGCCGAACGGCGCTGCGGCTCATGCGTGCCCTCGCCGCCGCGGGCGACCGCGCCGCTGCGCTTCAGCATGCGCGCGTCTACGAAACTCTTGTGCGACAGGAACTCGAAATCGCCCCCGACTCGGAGATCGTCGCGTACCTCGAAGAGCTTCGCTCTTCCAACGGAGCCGCAGCATCGCCACCGCCGATGAGGCCATCAAGGGTAGAACTGACGGAACAACTTCCCGCCGCGGTGCCGAGTACAGTCGGGGACGCGACACCTATAGTCGTTCCAACGATTCAGGTCGCCGCAGTCGGCCCACCGTCGCTTCCCGGAACCTCGAAGCCTCCAGAGCGCAGCGGGTCGCGTCGTGTGATGCTCGTGCTGGCCGTCCTCGTGCCGCTAGTCGTTGCCGCCTCGTGGGTCGCGTGGACGACGCGCGGTGGCCCCGATGTCCAAGTCGCACGTGACGACCCGACGCTCGTCTTCGTAGCGCCCTTCCGTGTAAGTGCAGCTGACACTTCTCTTCGCTATCTAGGGGAAGCGATGGTCGACCTGCTCTCCGCTAAATTCGCGGGTCAGGGCGGTCCAAGGGCGATCGATGCAAGGACGGCGATAAGCGCGTGGCGGAGAGTTGCCGCGCAGAGCACCGCGAGTGCGGACGATGATCTGCGTGCCGCACGCGGCGCCGGGGCTGGCCGAGTGTTGCGCGGTAGTGTCGTGGGAACCGGTGGTGGGCGGATTACGATAGATGCGCGCCTCCTATCCGTCGCCGATGGGAGCCGCCTCGCGTCAACTATCGTTGAAGGTCCTCACGACAGCCTCGGCGCCGTGGTGGACCGACTCGCGGCACGACTGATCGCGTTGGCTAGCGGTGTGGCGGAACAACATCTTGGCTCTCTTACCACGTCTTCCTTCCCGGCCCTCGCTGCGTATCTAGCTGGAAGCGCAGCCCACCGACGCGGTGACGACGCGGCCGCCCTCGATCACTTCCGACGCGCGCTCGACTTCGATTCAACGTTCGCGCTCGCCGCGCTCGAGCTCGCATCAGCAAGGGGCTGGGCGCTCGCGCTCATGCCCCGGGAGAACTCACCAGGCGACGCGGTGATGGGTGCATTGGACCGGCGCCAACAAACTCTCGGCGACGATGAGCTCTTCGACCGCGCGATGGCGATCGCGTGGCGGGAGAAGGCCCGGTTGAGCACCCGCGATCAGGCACTGTTAGATGCCTTGGGTGGAGGCGAATGGCGCCGCCCGGTAAGCGCGTCCGCCGCGCTCCAGCGATGGGAACTCGCTGCGGCCATGGCACCCGATCGCGCCGAGACGCGGCATCGGATGGGATACCTCCTACTGTACCAGGGACTCGCGCTTGGGCTCAGCACCGCGCGCGCACGCGCGGCGTTAGAATTCCGCCGGGCGGCCGCGCTCGACTCCGGGTTCACGGCACCGCTCGCCGGTCTGATTGATGTGGCTGCATTTGATCGCGATTCAGGGACCGTTGCACATGTAGGAGGACTCTATTTAGCGCGCGATTCGTCCGGGCCGATCTCCAACTACGTGAGGTGGCAGGTCGCGGCGGTTACTCAGGATGAATCAGCACTCGTGCGGCTACGGACGCGAATGGAGTCGTTCGACGGTGTCGCCCTCGACCGCATCCAATTCGCGAGCCAGATGACCGGTCTTGAGCTGGGTGACGCAGCTCGTGCGATGGACCTGCTTGTAAGTCGCAGCTCGGAGACGCTTGAGCGGCGCATCGCGCTGTGGAGTGCGCACTGGCTCGCCCTCAACCGCGGACGTCCCAGTGAGGCTCACAGATTGCTGCGCATTAAGCGTGAACTAGAAATCGACGACGGGCTGCTCTGGCACTTTTCTCTCCTCGGTGCGCTTTTCGGCGACGGAGACACGTCTGCCGCTACCAACGCAGTACGCGGGCTGACCAGGCGAGTCGACCCGTGGCTCGCAAGGCTATCAGCGTCGGCGCCGCAGCTCGAGACTTTGGGGCCACGCTCACCGCGTGACACGTTTCGTCAACCGGCCTTCCTGCTTACGCTATGGCGCTTGATGCACGGTGACTCATCCGGAGCCGCATCCGTGCTGCGATTGATGCGTCAGGCGCAGGACGAGCGAGACATTGTGCTGGACGCACTGCTTGCCGCTCTATTGGACCGGCCCGATGCGGCCACCATCCGAACGCGGCTTGACTCACTGGCGCGGGCCGGATGCTGTGCTCCAACTCGCTGGGTCAACCTGGTGCTGGCCCGTTTGCACGAGCAAGCCGGCGATGACGCTGCCGCGCTTCGGGCCCTAAGAAGGGGTCAATGGTTTTTCCCCCCGTGGTTCTTGGCTACTTACCTGCGAGAAGAGGGGCGACTCGCCGCGCGCACGGGTGACCGCACGGGCGCGATCCGCGCCTATCGGCACTATCTCGCCCTCCGGTCCGACCCGGAGCCAAGGCTGCGTGCGCAGGCGGACAGCGTGCGCCGCGAAGTCGTGCGGCTCGAAACGGCCAAGTGAGCGCGGACGAGTGACGATCGCAGGTCAGAAGCTGTAGCGGACCGCGAGCTGGAACTGGTAGGCCGACTCGATGTTGTGCCAATCGAACCGCTGGTGCGTTCGGCTGAAGCGGTACACCGGCTCGGAGCCTAACGCGTCAGCGGACGTTTGTCCAACGTGTTCCAGTACTGCGGCGTTAGGCGTCTTAAGCAGCCCCAGGTGCGCATCGAGCAGATTCAAGACGTTGAATACCTCGAGCTGCACCGACAGCGAGTGGCCCGTTCGCAGCGGAACTGACTGACGGACGGCAAGATTTGCAGTGTGGACCGCTGGAGTGCGACAGGAGTTGCGCGCCACGATCTGGCCGCGCTGCCTTCGCAAACACGCGCTACCCTCGATGAAGCGCTCGAATGCGGCCTGCTGCTCGGCCACGCGTCGCAATTGCGCAGCTGGTGAACTGTCGTCTCCCGCCGAAGCTGACAGACCGGTGAACCGGATCTCTCGATCGTCGAGCGCGCTCGTTGGCACGTAAATCGGGTCGTTTGCGTTGGTACCATCGGCGTTGAGATCGCCAAGTCCCGACGCACCGAACGCTAGGTAAGTGAATGGAGAGCCCGACTCCCCTATGTAATAGAGCGACAGGTCGGTGGCCCACCGTCTCCAACTGCTCGCGAACAGCATCGCTAGCACGACTCGATGCGGGACCTCAAACGCAGATACCTCTGTCTCGAGCGACTCGTGGCGCCCGGACATCACGCGTCCGTCGCGCCAGTTGCTCGCGGCCTGAAAGCCGCTCAGCTGTGATTGCACATCACGCACTCGCGCAAACGCGTACGCTGCGGTGATTTCGAGGCTACTTCCGATTTTCTTTTCGGCGCGCGCCGACAGCTGATACGAGTAGTTCTGGGACTGATCGCGCAGGTCAATGACATCCGAGTTCCGATCAGCAACGAGACGTGGCGCGGCCTGCCCACTCGGCGCGACGCTTCCATACATAACGCGCCCGCGGCGGTCTACGCCGACAGGACCCGCGAGATTCGCGTTTACGAACAGAAAGTCGCCCACATTCTTTGTGAGTAACCCTTCGACGCCGCCGAGCACGCCTCCGGGCAGCGTCCACTCAAAAGCCATAGAGGTACGGAGAGTTCTCGCGAATGAGAGTTTCGGAGCGAGCAGCGTCACCGCTCCCTGCGCTGTGTCATCGAAGCCGATGCCGTTTTTGCATGTGACCGGCTGTGCTTGGACGCGGGCCACGAATGGCGGTGGCGGCCCGAGATCGGTGCGGCGGGAACCGCAACTCAGGTTGGCCACGCCCGCTCCGTATTCGCGGAATGCACTGTGGAGCCAGCCGAGCGGCGGCCGCCCTGCAAAGAGTCCCACACCGCCACGTACCTGGTGCGTATTTCCCGTTTTCCACTCGAACCCGATGCGTGGCGACCACGCGACTTGCGATGCCGGAATCACATCTGTGCGACGTCCATACGTCGATGCAACGTCGGGACTGAAAGGCGGGTGGCCACGCAATGCTAGGACGTCGGCGCGCATGCCGTACGTCATGGTCACTCGATTCGTTAGGCGCCACTCGTCTCCTGCGTACAGCGCGAACTGGGTCCCGGTCAGCGGAGCGTCCGCGCCACCGAGGTCCTTCGCCAGACTATAGCGCGCGGCCACACCGCGCTCGAGTGAGTCGAGACTCGAGAATTCCCAGCGTCCGTAACCGCCCGCCGTGCCGCCGTGTACCTGGAGGCGAAAGACATCCACGCTCGCGCCCAGCGAGAGGGTGTGTCGCGTGCCTAACGGGAGCAGGAAGTCGTCACGCACTTCGGCGTTCGTCTGCTGCAGTTCTTGCCCCTGGGCAAACTCGTTGGTCCCGGCTTGCAGTGCACTGAGCCGCGTACCGTCCGCAGCCGGGACGCGCACGACAACTACCGGCTGCCTAACGCCAGAAACCCCGCGCTGCGGCAGCTCCGTATAAGCGATTCGCAGCTCGTTTAAGCCGCCGCGCCCGACATGCGTCACCACCTGAGCCAGAGTTGCGCGTTTAGTGATCTGCTGCGTCCACGCGTAGCTGGACAGCGGAAACACGGCTCCTGACAGGGGACGCGTAAAGCGGTCGGCGTGGACGCGGTTGTAGTTATGACGGAGCATGAAACGGCTGCGCCACTCGGGGGCGAGGACATCCAGGCGCGCGAAGAGGTTGATCAACGGGTTTGAGATTCTGATTTGTTCCGCGGACCCTGCCGTGAGTCCATGAGTTTGTAGGATTTCTGCGAAACGCCTCGCGTCCTGCGCCAGTACTGGCGCCTGGTCGGCTGGCGCTTGGCCTAGCCAGGGACCAGGAGCTGGGCCGACGAGGCGCTGCAACTCCTGCGCTACGAAGAAATGCGCCCGGTCGCGTACGATAGGGCCGCCGAGCGTGAAACCGAACTGCGTGCGCTCATAGGGCGCGTCTCGCAGGAAAGGTGTGCGGCGCGCCAGCGCATCGCTGCGTGCAAATCCGTACGCGGTTCCGTGAAGTTCGTTGGCGCCTCCCTTCGACACCGCGTTGACGAGTGTCCCGGCGAAATCGCCGTAGCGAGCGTCATACGGTGATAACAGGACCTGATACTCCTTAACGGCCTCGATAGACACGGATTTTCCGCCGGACTGTCCTCCGGCGGGGAGCGCACCCTGCAATGCCCGCTCGCTGACGCCGTCGACCAGCACGCTGTTGAATCGAAAATTCACGCCGCCACCCGAAATGCCGAAGCGAGTTGTGACGGAAGGAATGAGCTGCACGAAGTCGTACACGTTGCGGTCGCGCGACGGCAGACGGCGCAACGCCGAGTCCGAGATGGTTGCACCTACACCGCTTCTAGCGCGCGCGATTGTGACGCCGCTCGCTGTCGTTCGCACCGTATCCAGAGTTCGCGTGCCATGCGACAGCTCAAAATGAAGCTCGCGCCGCTCGCCTAGCGATAAGAGAAGGCCGTCACGCGTCTGTGGTTCGTACCCGAGCTGCCTAACGAGGACCGTGTACGGCCCCCCCACTTCAAGCCCGGGTAGCGCGAAACGTCCATTGCGCACGGTCGTCTCGATCTGGTGACCAGTTACACGGTTGGTAACACGCACGCGTGCGCCGCTGGTGCCCGCCGCACCGTCTATGACAACCGTACCAACGATGGCGGCTGACGTAACCCCCTGAGGGCGGAGCGCCACCGGAAAAATCGCGGCACTAAAAAAGGCCCATGACAGCACGACCCACTGGGGAATCCGCAGGTGCGAGACTGTAGACCGCAGTCCACTGCGAGCGACCCGAAACCGGTCGAAGCAGCGACTGCCCCTTCCAAGCTCGCTACCGCAAGCGGTCGACCCGCGCCTGCGGTGCGCTGGACCGGGCGCGTTGGTTCCGCGTTCGCACTTCAGCACGTTCTGACCTTCGCAGGGCCCCGTCGGTGTCGCGCATCGAGTCCGCGCATGGGTGCTCGACTTACTCCGCCGCTAGCAGCGTGAGCCGTGTCCAAGCAGGGCGCGGGCCGGACGCGTTGTAGTACGTGCCCTGCTCGGCCCGTGTGACGATCAACAACTTGCCGACACGGTGGAACTTGTGATGGCCGTGTAAGGGACCCGCGCAGTCGCCCCAATCGCATTCGAGCCGTGTAACCGCTGAGTCAGCGACGGCGAGCATGGTTGCTTCGCTGAGCCACATGCGCCCAAACCAATCAGTCCCGTTGGTCGGCCCCCACCAGCGGTACCTCTCGCGCCAGTGCCACGTAAAACCTGCGTTGCCGGCGGCCTTGAACGTTAGAATGCCGCTCATTCCGTCCGCTATCACATCCTGAATTAGCTGGGTCATCGCGCGATCAGTGAAGAACTCCCAACTCAGCGCACGCCACTCACCAGCGAAACCGATGTCCGCCGCTCTGGCGCCAACCTGACGGTGGATCGTCCTGGAAACCGCGGCATTTAATCGCGCATCCTCGATGCGCAGCGACACGGAATCGTAGCTGGGCGCGACGTCACCACCCGTCGAGGACACGATCGTCCACCGAGTCGATACAACGCCTTCACCATCTGACAGCGTCGAATCGATTTCAAGAGAACCGAGCGTTGGCGAAGACCACCTAACGAGAATCCCCGGAACGACGTTTCCATAGAAGTCGCTGATGCGAGCCGACAGGTCGAAGCGAATCTGCGGCGCAACTGGCACGCCGTAAAACACAGGCACGAGTAAATCGAGCCGTTCAGGTTTGTCTGCCAGCGCGTTTGCGCGAAACGTGAGTCCAGGAATTGGGTTTGCCCTAACTTCGCCATCGATGATCACCGTGGTCGTTTGTTCTCCCGCCTTCTGCCCCATGACCCACCAGATCGAGGCTCTACCGTTTGCGTCTGTCAACACACGGTTACCGCCTTGGAAAGATCCGCCCTCAAGGCTACTGAAGACAATTGGCGCAGCCGCCACTGGCGTACCGTCGGCGGCGATTGCACGGACGACAAGGGGCCCAATAAGCACGCGGTTGACAATCTGAGATTGGCCATCACCCGACACTTTCTCGAGTCGGGCCACGATGCTTGCGCCAGGCTCGAAGGGATTCCCGCTTCGCGCATCGCGGCAAGCGCCCATTGATAAAGCCATCAATGTCGGCGCAAGCATGCCGATAGCTCGGGAGTTCGACCGTGCACGCATGGTTCGCACCTCTAAGCTGAAGGAACCTGCGTGCACAATTTGTTCTCTTCGCCTCACAGGGCCCTCAGACTTTACTCACCTGGCGGGATAAGCACCGCGGCGTGGCAATGCTCCCAACGCGCGTGGTGTGCGAGGCGAACCGCGATTTCCATCGTGCGTCGAGCCTGCCGTGGCATGAGAAGTACACGCATCAGTCGCTCATCAACTGGAACCTGCCCAATCCGGCGTATCATGGCGCGTTCCACTATGACTGGACGAGCGACGACGAGTACTACTGGACAT
>JBQTJS010000302.1:0-1787 GCA_052386875.1 Gemmatimonadaceae bacterium | reverse complement strand
CGCTGCTATCGACCAGCGCGCGGAATCCGCGGTTGATGTCGAGGAGCCATGTCTCCGCGTGCTCCTTGCGCGCACACCACACTGGATGCAAGCCGCACTTCATCCAGTACGGAGCGTCGTTGTTGATGTTCTTGTTCATCTCGTTCCTGGCCCGGTCGATCGCCTTGGGGAGCCCGTCCGCGATCGCGAGCCAGCGCTGATAGTGCTTGGCCACGGGGCTGTGCCGCCGCGCGACCGCATCCTTGATGAGCGTATTGGAAACGAATCGGGGCCAGACATCGAGGCTCAAATCCGTTGACGGTGTGTGCTCACCAACGAACCCTTCGAGGACGATGTGCTTGATCGCCGTTTCGCGATCCTTTCCCGTGAAGGAGACCCAGGCGCCGTTTGCCTTCTGGTTGACCCAGGTGTGCGCAAAGATGTCCCCCGCGCCATGCGTCAGGAATCCATAGCCGAAGGCGAGGACTTTGTTCCGATCGCTGTCGTTAGGCGCACCCCGCGCCCTTGTCCAGACGTGCCGCAGCCAATTGTCGGCGGTCCAACCGTCCTTTTCCTCGGATAAATCGGAGTGGATGAGCCATCCGCCGACGTACATGTCCGGGAAGAGATCCGGTGCGAGGACTCCGGCGCGATAGGCCGCGGGCGCGGCGCGCAGCGCCTGCACGACTTCGGGCCGCAAGGCGAATTCACCGAACGGCGGGATGGTGACCTTGCCGTCGTTGATCGCGTCGGCGAGCGCGACGTTCGCGGCGAAGAGGTGCGTGTTGATCTTCCAGAGCATGGTCCCGCCGCCGTCCGCGCCGTGGATCTCACGCCGTGCGTGCGTGGCAGCCACGATGCAAGGAATCAGGAACAGCATGGCGAACAAGCGCAGCGCCGCGCGCTGCCGGCGGCGCCGCCTAACGGTTTTGCTGATCACGGCGTTCCCCCTCCGGCAGCGCCGACCGTCACGCTGAGCCGCGCCGGCGGCGGAACGGGTGCGAAGACGCGCGGATGCTGGTCCCTCACGAGCTGGACGGAGAGCGTATATGTCCCCGCGCTCGGCCACGTTAGGCTGATCGTCAGGTCCTTGGTGGGGTCGGCCTGGCAGGTGTACGCCCCAGCCTGGCCGCCGCAGGAAGTATTTTGCGCCGCGATCGCGCCGCCGTCCCACGTTAGGCGGTACTGCACCTTGTCCGAGTACGGGTAGCAGCTCGGCATGCGCACTTTGACGTTCACCGGCTGTGCCGCGGTTCCCTGCGCCGGACCCGTGACTGCCGGCATCAGCGCCGTGGAGCCACCAGGCGCGATGTCCTTGAACCATATGTGTCTGTCGTTCATGGCCTTTTCCTGCCAGCGATCACCCACCCGCTCGCCGGCGACGAGCGCTTCTGCTCTCAGCAGAACGCCCCAATCCAGATCGGCAGTGAGGGCGGCATTTGTCTGGCTCGTCGACGTGCCGCCGGTTTGCGTCGCGGAGACCGCGCCGCATCCATTGGCGATGCCTAACAGGTAGGGCTCGGGGCCCGCGCGGCCCTGCAATACGTTGTAGTCGAAGCTGAGCTGCAAGGCGGTATAGATGCCCGGCTGCAGCGACACCTGGCCCTGGATCTGCGCGCTCTCCTTCGTCGTCGTGGGCGCCGGAGTCGAGCTGCGTGTGCCGTCGCACCCCTTGCCGCTACACTCGAACTTGAAGGCCGTACGCTGCGAGTTCGTGACGGCAAATCGGCCGCTCGCCGAACCCTCGGCGCTCACCTTGAGGTCACCCTCGATGTACGCGCTCACATCGATGACAGCGACGGGAATGT
>JBQTJS010000301.1:0-8519 GCA_052386875.1 Gemmatimonadaceae bacterium | reverse complement strand
GCGACGCGCTGGCCGCGTTAGGCGATTCCGCAGCCGCAATGGCGCGCTGGGCCGCAGCCGAACGCATGGCCCAAGAGAACCCCGAACCGTTCAACCGGCAATGGACGCTCTTCCGACTGGAGCACGGGATCGCGCTTGCGGCGACGCGTGAACTGCTGGAGCGAGAGATCGCCGTGCGGCGCGATGTGTACGGTTGGGATCAGCTGGCCTGGGCGCGCTATCTGACGGGAGATACAGATGGTGCAGCGCAAGCGATGCGCGAGGCCCTGCGCATCGGGACGCAAGACGCCGGCCTCTATTACCACGCGGCGCTCATCGCGCGCGCGCAGGGTGATCGAGCGCTGAGCGATGCGTGGCTCGCCCGGGCACTGGCGTTGAATCCCAGCTTCCATCACCGATTCGCCGAGCAGGCGCGCGCTCTCGCTGGCGCGCGGTAGCGGCGCCGGGCCAGATTCTCGGCCCGGTGCTACGCCCTACTATCAGTGAACTGGCCCGCGATCTAGCGGAGGGCCGCACGACGAGCCGCGCGCTGGTCGAGGAAGCGCTCGTTAGGATCGCCGAGCCCACAGGCGAGGGAGCGCGCAGCCATATCCGTGTCTTCGCCGACGCGGCGCGCGCTGAAGCCGACGCCAGTGACGCGCGCAGACGCCGTGGCGATCAGGCGCGGGCGCTGGAAGGTCTGCCGGTCAGCGTGAAGGATCTGTGCGACGTCGCGGGCCAGGTGACGCTGGCCGGCTCGATCGTCCGCGCAAGCGAATTGCCGGCGGCCCACGACGCAGTAGTCGTCCAGCGGCTGCGCGCGGCGGGAGCCGTGATCATTGGGACGACGAACATGAACGAGTTCGCGATGGGAACGACGGGCACCAACGCGCATTACGGTACGCCGCGTAACCCATGGGATCGCTCGACCGGGCGCATACCCGGAGGATCTTCCTCGGGCGCTGCCGTCGCCGTTGCCGACGGCATGTGCGTCGCCGCGGTCGGCTCCGACACAGCCGGGTCCATCCGAGTCCCCGCTGCAATGTGCGGCCTAACGGGATTCAAGCCTACAGCGCGCCGTGTGCCGCTTGTAGGCGTCTTTCCGCTCTCACCATCGCTCGATTCCGTGGGCCCGATCGCGCGCACTGTCGCCTGCTGCGCCCGGATGGATGCCGTGCTGTCCGGCGAAGAGTCGCTTGCGTTGCAGGCGCGCCCGCTCGCCGGCGCTCGCTTCGGCAGCCTAACGACCCTGGCAAGTGACGATGTTGAGCCGCTGGTGGCGGCCGTCTACCAACGTGCGCTGGCGCGGCTCCGCGCCGCCGGCGCCAGTGTTGTCGACGTGGCGATTCGCGCCGTGGCAGACCTTCCCGCGCTATTCAAGAACGGCGGCATCTCTATGGCCGAAGCTTACCGCTTCCACCAAGCGCTGCTGGATCGCGCCGAATCGGGCTACGATCCGATCGTGGCGCTGCGCTTGCGAGCGGGAGCGGCGATCTCGCCCGCCGACTACGCCGAGCTGCAACGCGCGCGCGCGGACGCCATAGCGGCGGCCGCCTCGGGGACTCGCGACTTCGATGCAGTCTTGATGCCCACCTGTCCCATGACGGCGCCGCCGATCGCGCTGGTGCAGGATCTCGAAGTTTGGCAAGCGGTGCACCGGCGGCTGCTGTATCCTAACGCGATTGCGAACTTTCTGGATCGTTGTGCGCTCACGCTGCCGTTGCAGCCGCCGGGCGAGCCGCCGGTGGGAATGACGATCATGGGCGAGCACATGGCGGACAGGAAGGTGCTCGCGTTAGGTATCGCGATCGAAGCGACGCTGGCCTAGCCGGACTCCTCGGCTGCGGGGTCGTACGGGATGATGTTCTGCCACTCGTCCGCATCGGACCGCGCGACAACAGCGACCACCGGATCGGTGTCACTCAGGTTGTACACCTCGTGCGGCACGCCCGGCTCGATGTAGATGAAGTCGCCAGCCCGGTTTTCCAGGGAGTGTCTGAGACCGGGGCCATATGCGTGCCTGACGCGCCCCTGGAGGATATAGAGCATCAGCTCGAAGCCGACGTGAATGTGTGCATAGGCGACGCCGTTAGGCGGCACTGTCGCCACGTTCATTGACAGCTTGCTCGAGCCGACGTTCTGCCGGCACATCCCCACCTTGTAGCGGATACCGTTCCAGGTGCGCACGTCAGCACTGCCGCGAATCGTCACGATACCGTGACCGCCTTCCACAAACACAGCGAGGTCGATCGGGTCTGCGCTCATGGTTCCAGCGAGATGATCCCCTGCATCTTGCGATCGCGCAGCATCGTCTGAAATGCGGCGAGATCCTGATTCATGACTCGCTCCATGTCAGTTTTCACGCCGGCCAGCTTTGCCTTGAGCACGGCCTGCACCTCGCGCATCTGCGTCGTCGGCGCCGCGTCCGACTGGCCGACGCTCTGCGCGAGATAGATCAACTGCTCGGTCAGCTGCACGGGCCAGCGGATGAGATCCTGCCCGCGGCCCGTCACGCGCATCTGATGCAGCTTCCCCTCGACTGCGACGATCTTCTTGTCCAACGAATCGGCGGCGTCGCGCACATCCTTGGCAGCGCTGTCGGCGGCCAGGAAGCTCTTGAGCGTTGTCAACTGTCCGCGAACCAACTCCGCGCTGTTGATCAGGTCCACGGCGGCGTTGATGTCGCTGTACAGCTCCTCGGCCAGGGCAATCTGCGCGCGGATGTCTTCCAGGGTCCCCGCCGTCGCGGGGTCCTTGCGCACCTCGATGGTCTGCGACTCCGTGCGGCCGGCGGCAGTCAGCCTGACTGTGTACGTCCCCGGCGCCAACAATACTGCATAACGTTGCACTGCGGGGGCCGGGCGGCCGTCCGCGCCCACTGTGATATGCGGCGAGTACAGCGGACTGGTGCGCACGCGCGCCTCTTTCGTGCGGTCGCCTAACAAGTCCCACCACACACGATTCACACCGGCCTTGGCGGGGCCCTTCATCGTGCGCACGACTCTGCCGCCGCCGTCGGCTATCTCGAGCCTGACCGAGTCCTTGCTTTCGCTCCTGAGCCAGTAGTTGATGGCGGCGCCGTAAGGCGGATTCTGGCCGGCAACCGGATCTTCGAACGGCGCGAAGGCGGCCTCAATGGGGCGGAATCGATAGGCGAAGCGCGGTGCGAACAGGTGCGCATCCTTGGCGGTCGCGTCGGCGGCGAGCTGTCTGAGCGGCGTGATGTCATCCAGGATCCAGAAGCCGCGTCCGTACGTCGCGACCACGAGATCGTTGAAATGCTCCTGGACCTCGATCCAGTACACCGGCGCGTGCGGCAAGTTGTTCTGCAGCGGTTGCCAGTGCTCGCCGCCGTCGAACGACACATACAACGCGTTTTCGGCGCCGGCGTACAGCAGACCGCGCCTAACGGGATCCTCGCGCACGACGTGGATATAGCTCAAGGGACTCTTCGCAATACCGTTTACGATCAGGCGCCAGGTCTTGCCGAAGTCGGTTGTCTTGTAGATGTAGGGATCGCGGCTGTTCGCCTGATGCGCGTCTATCGAGAGGTACGCCGTGGCGCCGTCGTAGCGCGACGGTTCCACGTTGGAGATCGTTCCCCAGGGAGGGGCTCCGGGGAGATTCGCCGTCAGATCGGTCCACGCACGGCCGCCATCCTGCGTGACGTGCAGTCTGCCGTCGTTCGTCCCCGCGTAGATCAACCCCGCCTTGCGCCTGGACTCGGCGATGGCGAAGACGACGCCGGAGTATTCCACGCCTATGTTGTCTCCCGTTAGGCCTCCCGAGAAGCCCAGCCGGGCGCGATCGGCCCTCGTGAGGTCGCGGGAGATCACATCCCATTTGCGTCCGCCGTTTGTCGTCACGTGCACGTGCTGCGAACCGGCGTATAGCTTGCCGGGATCGTGCGGCGAGATAGTGAGCGGGAACGTCCAGACGAAGCGGTACTTTACGTCGCCGGCCGGCGCGCCGATCGTCATTTCCGGCCAGATTTCAACTTGCTCGCTGATCTTCGTGCGCGTGTCATAACGAGAGACTATCCCGCCGACACTGCCGAAGCCCGACGCACTACTCCAGATGAGCGTCGAGTCAGCCGGATCCGGTTGTGCCCAGCCGCTCTCGCCGCCCCCCACGGAGCTCCACAAACCGCGTGGGATTCCCAGATCGCCGAAGAAGCTCGCCATCTTGCTGTTGCTGGGCCCCATCGCCGAGGGGCCGTCCTGGCGGTTGCCGTAGACCCAGTAGGGGATGCGGTTATCCACAGACACGTGATACATCTGCGCGATCGGCAGCTGGACGCGCAGCCATGACTTGCCGCGATTCGTCGTTATGCTGATGCCGATGTCGTGCGAGACGATCATGCGATTCGCGTTGGCCGGATCGATCCAGATGTCATGATGGTCGAAGCCGGGTGTCTCATTGAACGGGGGATCGCTGATAGTCGATCCGCCGTCCAGCGTCTTGGCCCAAGCCGCCGTAAGGAAGTACGCCTCGTTGTCGTTATCCGGCATCACCGCCATACGAGTGTAGTAGTGCGTGCGACCCATGAGCTGCTGGTCGTAGCTGATGACGCGCCAGGTGCCGCCGCCGTCCTCGGAGCGGAACAGTTCACCGCGATCGGTCTCCTGGCCGCCTAACGGCACACCGTCGCCGGTCTCTATCAGCGCGTACAGGCGGTTGGAGTTCGCCTTGCTCATGGCCAGCCCGATCTTGCCGACGTGGCGCGTGGGGAGGCCGGAACCCGTTAGGCGCCTCCAGGTAGCGCCGCCGTCGGTCGACTTCCAGATGCCGCTCCCGGCGCCGCCCGACCAACGCCCCCATGTGCGGATCTCGATCTGCCAGGTCGACGCGTACAGGATTCGCGGATTGTTCGGATCCAACACCAGGTCGAAGGCACCCGTGGAGTCGTTGACGAACAGCGTCCGCTCCCACGTCTTCCCTCCATCCATCGTGCGATACACACCGCGTTCCGGCTGCGGGCCGTAGGCGTGGCCTAACGCGGTGGCGTACACGATGTCCGGGTTGGCCGGATGCACCACGACGCGGCCGATGCGTCCCGTGTTTTCCAGACCCATCTTCGTCCAGGTCTTTCCCGCGTCCGACGACCTGAAGATCCCCCAGCCGACGGAGATGTTGGAGCGGATGAACGGCTCGCCCGTTCCGGCCCACACAACGTTGGGATCACTTGGCGCCACGGCGAGGGCGCCGACGGATGACACCGGCTGACTGTCGAAGATCGGCGCCCAGTGGATCCCGCCGTCGACTGTCTTGAAGATCCCGCCGGATGCCGCCCCCGCGTAGTACACGTTAGGGTCGCCTGGAACGCCGGCGACGGACGAGACGCGATTGCCTTCCGGGCCGATGTGGCGATAGCGCAACTGCGCGTACCAAGCAGTGTCGATCGCATAACGCGCTGCCGCTGTGCTGCCGGAGCGCGGACGCTGCGCAAGCGCTGACGGAGCAGCGAGCAACAACGCAAGCGCCGTTACGGCGGCCGGAGTATGACGTGGCAACATCGGATCGGTCCTCGGAAGGCGTGCGCGGATGCACGAGCTAAGTGGCGGAGCGAAGGATGCAACTGTTACCGCAGCGCCCCCGCGCCCTCCACGGTGCGTGCTCTCGCTCGGTAGGTACGGAGTTCCGAGCGGCAACTTGGCCGGCGTTCTCTGGAGCCGCCAGATGTCGTAGCGCAGCGGCAGCGCGCCATACACTTTGTCCCTATGCCTTTCTGCCTACTGCTATCGCTTCTCGTGCTTGCGCGCCTGGTTGGCGCGCAAGACCGGCTAGCCAACGCCCGCGGCCCCGCATTCGCACGGGACGGCCGGCTGGTCGTGTCAATCGACGGCGATCTCTGGCTGCGATCGGGGGAGGGGGATCTGGCGGGGGCGCGCTGGCGGCAATTGACGCGGGGGAGCGCCTGGGATCGTGACGCTGCCTGGACCGCGGATGACGCGGCGCTCGTGTACGTATCGAACGCGGCAGGCGATAACGATCTGTGGCGCCTAACGATTACCGACTCGCCGGCGCCGCTCGTCCCTGTGCGCCTGACGCGCAGCCCCGATCCGGACGGGGATCCCGCTCCTCTCCCTGACGGCGGCATCGTCTTCGTGCGCGGCGAGGGTCGCGGCGCGCGTCTCTGGCAGCTCGATACGTCAGGCAATGCTCGGCGCCTAACGAGCGGCGAAAACACCGAACGGTGGCCCGCGGTCACAGCGACCGGGGACCGCATCGCCTATGTGCAGATCAGCGACGAGGGGCGCCGGCTGCGCGTACGCGAGTTCGCAACGCAGCGCGACAGCACTATCGTGGGCGACCGCAACCCGGAGTGGCCGGCTTGGTCGCCGGACGGTGCGCGTATCGCTTTTTCGTCGGCGGGATCACGCGGAGGCATCTTCATCACCGACTCGAGTGGCCGCTACGTGAATCTCGTTAGTACCACGCGCGGGGAGCCGGCATGGGAGCCGGGCGGCAGGCGCATCGTCGTAGCCGAACGGACCGCCGAGGAGCCGGGTTACAACGGCGATCCGGCGCGGATGCGTGATCGCGAAGCGGCGGAGGTGATCGGGCTCAAGGACCGCTTGCTGACGATCGCGGCGCCCGCGCCGCCGGACGCCGATGTGGCGAGCACGGGCGCGCCTAACGTGAGCGATCGGGCGACCCGCAACCGAGAACTGTACGACCGAGCCTGGCAGCGTGTCGAGCGGCTGTACCTTAGCACGCCCGCAGCGGCTCCGCGCGCGGCGCAGTTGCGCGCCCTGGCGCAACGCTACAGCGCTGCCGCTCGGGCCGCCCCCGATGACGATTCACTCGAGCGCATACTGCACTCGGCGTTAGGCACGCATCGCCCGGCGTACGGTGCAGAGGTGAGCGGACGCTCGGCTGTATCCAGTGCACACCCTGTCGCCACTGCCGCGGGGCTGGAGACACTGCGCAGGGGAGGTAATGCCGTTGATGCCGCGGTCGCCGTATCGTTCACGTTAGGTGTGCTCGAGCCCGATGCCAGCGGCATCGGCGGCTACGGCGAGATGCTCGTCCACCGCGCCGGCGCTCTCCAGCCGGCCGTCATCGAGTTCATGGCGCGAGCCCCCGAGGAAGCGTCGCTCGCCAACGCAACGCTCCTCGTTAACGGGCGCTATCCCGGCGACGGACCCATGCTCCCCATGGTCCCGGGCACTGTCGCCGGCATGTACAGCGCCTGGCAGCGCTTCGGCTCCAAACTCATCCCATGGGCCGAGCTGCTGCAGCCGGCAATCCGCGCCGCCAAAGCCGGCTTCGTAGTAAGCGACGGATTCGCCACGACGCTCAACGTCGAGCAGCATCGTTATGCGAAGTACGAGTCGAGCCGGGCGCTGTTCTTCCGCAACGGCAAGCCGCTCGTTGCCGGTGACACGCTCAGGAATCCGGACCTGGCCTGGACGCTGGAACAGATCGCTGCCAAGGGAGCCGATGGTTTCTATCGCGGTGAGGTAGCCCGCCGCATGGTTGAAGATCTGCGCGGAAAGGGGAATGCGATCCGCCTAACGGACATGATGCGCTACTTCGCCGCCGACCGTGAGCCCGTGAGCACGACTTATCGCGGCTATACGATGTACTCCAGCGCACCCCCCGCGAGCGGCGGCAGCACACTGGCGGCGCAGCTCAATCTCTTCGAGCGATTCGCGGCTCCCAAGAACTACGTCGAAGACGCTCCCACGCTGCACGCCATGATCGCGGCGTGGCAGCTGGTTCCGTCGGCGCGCGGCCGCTTGAGCGACCCCTCGTTGTGGCCCACCAACACGGCGGCGTTTACAAACAAGGATTCGGCGCGGGTACGCTGGCGCTGTTTCGACCCGTCGCGCGCTCTCGATCCTCGCGTGCTGCAGGGTGATACGCTCAAGTGCGGCGGCGCCGCGAACGCGTCCAGTGGCGCGCGCGGCGAGGGGGACATGCCTAACGAGCCTGCAAGCGCGGACGCCTTGGCCGAAGAACGTCCCCAGGGAACCACAGCATTCGTCATCGCGGACAGCAGCGGTAACGTCGTCAGCGTCACGCAGACCCTCGGCACCTGGGGCGGCAACTTCTACGTAACGCCCGGACTCGGTTTCCTCTACAACGACAAGCTCACGTCGTACGGCACTGACCCGGCGGCCTACGGCGCGCGGCTCCCGTTTGCGCGGCACGGCAGCTCCATCGCGCCGACAATCGTCTACAGCGGCACGGGATCGGAGCGCGTTCCGCGCCTCGCGATCGGCGCTGCCGGGAACGCCTGGATCACAGCGGCTGTTTATCAGGGGATTGCCGGCATGCTCGATTTCGGCCTGGGCCCACAGCAAGCTCTGGAACTTCCGCGCTTCCTGCCGTCTTCGCGCAGTGCGGCGGATGGCGTCACGACTGTCGATATTGAAGACGGCCTCGCCCCCGGCGTTATGCGCGAGTTGCAACGCCTGGGATACCGCATCAACCGCATTTCGCTGAAGGGCGAGTTACGGATGGGCTACGGCGCCGCCCTGCTCATAGACGGCGGGCGCGTTAGGGCCGGAGCTGATCCGCGCCGCGACGGG
>JBQTJS010000300.1:0-4830 GCA_052386875.1 Gemmatimonadaceae bacterium | reverse complement strand
ACGAAGAAACGCCTCGCGCCGCCTCTCTTTCCCTGAGCTGTGCACAAGAGTGTTCTCCTAAGCGTGAACGCTGTGCTTAGGACCGAGGTGGAGGAAGGCGCAGCACGGCGCGCCTTGTCTATCTCGCGGCATACTCGTCCCATAAACACGCCGCCGCCAATGCCCCCTTCTCGAAGTTCTCCACGCTAATCCACTCGTTAGGGGCATGCGCATTCTCACCCGGCAGCCCGAAACCCATCAGCAGCACCGGGGCGCCGAGCACGCGCGTGAAATCGCCGACTACGGGGATGGAGCCCCCTTCGCCGGTGATCACAGCTTCCGCAGCGAACGCCGTGCGTAGTGCGGCACGGGCCGCGTCGTAGATCGGCCCCTTCAACTCGGCGCGCCAGGGCTTCGCGCCATGCAGATGCCTAACGGTCACCTGCACACCCGCCGGCATGGCTTCCTTGACATGCTCCTGAAAGAGACGCCCGATCGCCTCCGGATCCTGATCAGGCACAAGACGGCAGCTCACCTTGGCCATTGCCCTGGACGGCAGCACCGTCTTCGCCCCTTCGCCGGTATAACCGCTGAGCAGTCCGTTGACCTCGCACGTGGGACGCGTCCAGATGCGCTCCAGCGTGGAGAAGCCAAGCTCGCCGCCTAACGCGGGCGCACCGGTCTCCTGCCGAAAGTGTTCCTCCTGGAACGGGAGGTCACGAATCTGCCGGCGCACGCTGAGGTCCCACTCGCGTACCTCATCGTAGAAACCGCGGATCGCCACGCGGCCATCCACGTCGTGCAATGTTCCCAGGACCCGCGCCAACGCAGTCGCCGGATTGACCACCGCGCCGCCGTAGGAGCCCGAGTGCAGGTCAGTCGCCGGGCCGGCGACGTCGATCTGGAAGTATGCCAATCCGCGCAGCGACGACAGGATCGACGGCACGCCCGGAGCGAACATCGCCGAATCCGAGATCACGACCGCGTCACACGCCAGACGCTCCGCATGCTCCTCGATGAAATCCGGGAGGTGCTCGCTGCCGACCTCCTCTTCCCCCTCCGCGAGCACGATCACGTTCAGCGGCAGCCGCCGATTCACAGAGATGTGCGCCTCGATCGCCTTGAGATGCAGGAAGAGCTGGCCCTTGTCATCCACGGCGCCGCGCGCATAGATGCGGCCGCCGCGCACCTCCGGCTCGAAAGGAGGCGAATCCCACAGCTCGAGCGGCTCCGCCGGCTGCACGTCGTAATGGCCGTAGACGAGCACGGTCTTAGCGTTAGGCAGGTCCCGCCGCTCTCCCAGCACGATGGGATGCCCGGCCGTCTCCATTATTGTCGCCGTGAGGCCGGCGTTGCGCATCGCACTCTCGAGCCACTCGGCGCAACGCCTAACGTCCTGCGCGTGATCGCTGCGTGCGCTGACGCTGGGTATGCGCAGGAAATCGAATAGCTCTTCCCGCTGACGCTGGCGAGATCTGTCCAGATGGGCTTTGATCACGGGTCCAGGGGTGCTCTGAGGTCCAATCTTAAGCTACTGCGGATGCGCCGAAACGAGCCCAACCAAGAGAGTCGCAACTACCCCGCGGCTGCACTGCGTTAGACCTTTGACTCGGACCCCTGACCCGAGTTCCGTGAACCGGCTCGCCGACGAAACATCGCCCTATCTCCTGCAGCACGCCGACAATCCCGTCGACTGGTATCCGTGGGCCGCTGAGGCGCTCGAGCGCGCCAAACGCGAAGACAAGCCGATCCTCCTGTCCATCGGCTACGCTGCCTGCCACTGGTGCCACGTCATGGAGCACGAATCGTTCGAGGACGCTGAAACGGCGCGCGTCATGAACGATCTGTTCGTGTGCATCAAGGTCGATCGCGAGGAACGTCCCGACCTCGATTCCATCTACATGCAGGCCGTGCAGGCTATGACAGGCCAGGGCGGCTGGCCCATGACAGTCTTCTTGACCCCTGACGCAGCGCCGTACTTCGGCGGCACGTACTTTCCGCCTAACGAGGGGCATGGTTTGCCCTCGTTCCGCCGCGTACTTCAAGCGGCCGCCGCCGCCTATCGCGAACGTCGCGGGCAGGTCGACGCAAGCGTGGCTCACATGCGCGAGCTGTACGATGCGCAGCAGCAATCATGGCACAGCGCCGGGACGATCACGCCGCGCACACTGGAGCTTGCCTATCGTGCGCTGGAGCGGTCCTTCGACGAACGCTACGCCGGCTTCGGCGCCGCCCCGAAGTTCCCGCCTACAATGGCCCTGGACTTCCTGCTGCGCCAAGCCGCGCGCACGGGAACCGGGCGCGCCTACGACATTGTGCGCGCAACGTTCCAGGCCATGGCGCGCGGCGGGATTTACGACCAGATAGGCGGCGGTTTCCACCGCTACAGCGTCGACGAGCGCTGGCTCGTCCCGCATTTCGAGAAGATGCTGTACGATAACGCGCTCCTCGTTAGGCTAGGCGCCCATCTATGGCAGCGCAGCCGCGACGCGGAGGTCCGCCAGGTGGTGCACCGGACTATCGAGTGGACCGCGCGCGAGATGACGTCCCCGGCGGGAGGTTTCTATTCCTCGCTCGACGCGGACAGCGCGGGCCACGAAGGTCTCTTCTATACGTGGACGCCCGAGGAGCTGCGCTCGACGCTGCAGGACGAGACGGAATTGGCGGCGGCCTACTGGAACGTGACGCCGGGCGGCAACTTCGAGGGACGCTCGATCCCGCACGTCACGAACGACAGCAATGTCATTGCCGCACGGTTGAGCCTAACGAGTGAAGAAGTGGCGGCGCGCATAGCACGGTCGCGCGAGTTACTGCTCACCGCAAGGGCGCACCGCCCGCGACCCGGACGCGACGACAAGATCCTGGCCTCCTGGAACGGCCTCATGCTGCGCGGCGTCAGCGAAGCGGCACGCATCTTCGGCGACCCGCAATATCGCAGTCTCGCCGAACACAATGGCTGGTTCCTACGCCGTGAGCTGCTGCGCGACGGGCGTGTGCTGCGCTCGCACAAGGCCGGCGTCAGCAAAGGAGCCGGCTTCCTGGAGGACTTCGCGGCCGTCGCGCTCGGCTGGCTCGACCTCTACACCCTCACCGGCCAACGCGGCTGGCTCGACGACGCGCACTCGTTAGGCGAAGCTGCCTTGCGGCTCTTCTGGGACGACGCTCGCTCGGTCTGGTTCGACACCGCAATCGATCACGAGACCCTCATCACCCGCCCGCGCGACGTCACCGACAACGCGACCCCCTCCGGGAACTCGCTGGCCACGGAACTCATGCTGCGGCTCGCCGTTATCACCGGCGACTCCCGCTTCCGTGACCCGGCCGATCGCGCCTTTAAGGGCCTGGCCGAGGCGGCGGCGAAACATCCGGCAGCCTTCGGGCACCTGCTGGGGGCCGCTGACGCCGCTGTGTACGGGGCCACCGAGATCGCCGTCATCGGCCCTTCTGCCTCGAGCGGCGTCGCAGACATGCTACGGTGCGTCGCGCGATCGTACTTGCCGAGTTTGGTACTGCTGCACGGGGAGCCCGAGGCTGGGAAAGGACTGCCGCTCTTTGAAGGACGTTCCGGATCGCCGGATGGCATCGCATATGTCTGTCGCGACTACATTTGCGAATCCCCGGCGTTCACCGCCGACGAACTGGCCCAGCGCCTGGCCACGGCCGCGGAGCGGCCGGGAGGCTCTCCGCGGCTATAGTGATCGGGCATACCGCTTGCGCGGCCACGCCACGTTATACTGCCGTCTCGTAGTGCCGCCGTTAAGTGCGACGGAGGGCGCGGTGCGGGGTTGGGTGTCGATCTACAGGACGGTTGCGGAGCACGGAAGACCTGACATAACGATAGAGTGACATGACGCGTCGCGCATTGTGGCGGCTCTCCGGAGCTGCGTCCTTTCTAATCGCTGCGGTTACCTGCACGACAGGCGTCGATCCCGTCGCTGTCGCCACGGTCGTTGTGAATCCACCTAACGACTCCGTGCGCGTAGCCGCCGAGCAGCGCGTCACAGTCCAGGTTTTCGACCGCAATAACAATCTGGTTACCGGGCGTAAGATCACCTTTCGCAGCAACGAGCCTGCGATCGCGACTGTCGATTCGAACGGCGTCGTCCGCGGCGTCGCTGTCGGCACTGTCCTCATTGTAGCGACTGTCGAGGGTAAGTCCGGCCAAGCCTCGTTCAAGGTGATAGCGGCGGTCGACCGCGTCGCCATCGCCCCGCTCACCGCCGACGTGTCGTTAGGTGCCTCGCGCCAGCTCGCCGCCAATGTGCTGGATCGCAGCGGCAATGCGATCCCGGGCCGGCTCGTGATTTGGTCAAGCTCGAACTCCGGGGTCGCCACCGTCTCGACGGCGGGGCTCGTCTCCGCTGTCTCGTTAGGTCGGGCCACAATCACCGCTACGTCGGATGGCAAGTCCGGGACGGCCACGATCGACGTTGTCGACCCTGTAGCGTCCGTGCGTATCACGCCTGTCGGTCCGCAGACGCTGCGCGTAGGCGGCAGAGTGCAACTCACGGCTACGCCGTTCAATGCCGCGGGGCAGCAGCTGGGCCCGCGCCCGACGACCTGGGTCTCCTCCAATCCTAACGTGGCATCGGTAACGGCCAGCGGCGAAGTCACGGCGATCTCCGTCGGGCAGGCTACAATCACGGCGGAGATCGAGTCGCGTCAGGCGCAGGCACCGGTCTCGGTGACACTGATTCCAGTGAGTAGCGTCACGCTCACGCCCAGCTCTCTCGCAATGTTCCGCGGAGATGCTCGGCAGCTGACCCTAACGGCGACGGATTCCACGGGCGCGACAATCACGAACTTCCAGGGTCGCACAGTCAGTTTTCAGAGCAGCAACCTTCCGGTGGC
>JBQTJS010000299.1:0-6633 GCA_052386875.1 Gemmatimonadaceae bacterium | reverse complement strand
GTTTTATTGCGGGGGCCCCCCACCTGCGTTTTTTGCGTCCCCCGGGGGCCCGCGACCGCTCCGAGCCGCCCCTAACGACGGCCTTGATGCCTATATTGCTCCCCCCGGGACGAACCGGCATGCGGCTCCGGGCGGGACCTGTCACGCGTGGTCGGCCGGGTCGCGCTGCGCGCGACCGCGACGACTGACGCAAGCGACCCCCGAAAGCGGACGGGCCTAGCTCTTACGGATCCGGGGTCTGGCCGTTGTGTACAACTCCCCCTGCACCGACGACCTCCACCGGCACGCCGGCTAACTTGGCCAGCAGATCCGACTTGCGGCCGGCTCCCCACAACTCGAGCCGCAGGTTGCGGGCCTTGGATGCTGCAACGGGCGTTAGGCGCAGCGCCCGTTCGCTCCAGCGCACTTTGACGCGGCGGACGGCACCTATATGACCGCGGTCCAGCCCGTCGGCGACGCGCAGCAGGGCCGCCAAGCGGCGGACGCGCCGCTGCGAGGCGCGCTCGAGCCGGGCGAAAGCCTCGTGCGATCTCTTGGGCGGCGCGCCGCGGTGGTAGCGCGCCACGAGCGCGATGGCTAGCTGCTCCTCCGGCGAGATACCGGAAAGATCGGCGTGTGCGATGAGATGAAACGAGTGTTTGTGGTGATTCTCGTAGTTGATGTGATAGCCGACGTCGTGCAGCAGCGCTGCGTCGCCGAGGAGGGTGCGATCTGCGCTGACGCAGCCGAGACGAGAGCCCAGCGCGTCGAATAGTTGCATCGCCAGATCGCGTACGTGATGCGAATGCAGCACCTCGTAATGGCAGCGTTCCGCGAATGCGAGCACCGATCTCTCGCGCGCCTCGCCGGGGTCGGCGGGCTTTGGCTCCACGCGCGCCATCTCGAGTAAGAGCCCTTCGCGGATACCATAACCCGACACCGTTAGGCTGCGCGCCTCGAGCCGTGCCATGATCTCGGCGGCCACGGCGAGTCCGCCGAGGATGATATCAGCGCGCGCGGGGTTGAGCCCTGGGAAGTTGGCGCGCTCCTCGGGGGTCAGTTCCTGGAGCGTGTCGATGATGTGCTCCAGCTCTTCGCGCGGCACGCGCGTACCGTGCACGCGGCCGACGTACGGCACGCCCTGACGAGCCAGAAACATCGCACCCAGATTGGTGAACGTGCCGCCGGATCCAATGAGCTGTGCACCGCGCCAATCGCGCACGGGGAGGAACTTGCGGATTCCATCGCGCACGCCGGCGCGCAGCTCGCGCACCTGGCGGCGGCGCGGGCGCGAGCGCAGGAACTGTTCGGTGAGGCGGATCGCGCCGAAGGGGAGCGAGAAGAGCCTGTCGATCAGGCCGTCGGCGCTGAGGGCCAGCTCGACGGAGCCGCCGCCGATGTCGACAACGACGGCGCGGCCGACGCCGAGGTCGAAGTGGGCGAGGGCGCTGCGGAATCCAAGGCGTGCCTCGTCTTCTCCCCTTAGGACGCGGACCGTGAGATTGGAGCGACGCCTAACGCGATCGAGGAACTGCGGGCCGTTGACGGCGTCACGTACGGCACTCGTGGCGACGGCCTCGACGCGCTGAGCGCCGAGGTGGCGTGCCAGGGTCGCCATGCGTTCAATGGCTTCGAAGGCATGCCGCATGGACGGCTCGCTCAGCCGGCGGGTCTTGTCGAGGCCCGCTCCGAGGCGCGGCGCGGCCTTCATCTCATCGACAACGCGGATTGCTCCGCCGCGGGAGACGTCGGCAACGATCTGGCGGATGGAGTTGGAGCCGATGTCTATGGCGGCGAGCCGCAGCGACCGATCGCTACGCGCAGCCGCGACACTTGCGTTAGGCGCCGAGAGTTTGCCGGTCCTGGGCGCGATCATGCAGGAAAACTAGGGGAGCGACCTCAGGAATTGGAGTCGGCTGCGTGGGACCGCTCAAGCTCCTCGGCGTGGTGCTTGATCTGCTTCCCTTCCGCCAGGTAGACCGCGTCCTCGGCGATGTTGGTCGCCAGATCGGCGACGCGCTCGAGGTTGCGGCTCACGAGCAGCAGTTCCAGAGAGGGATTGATAGTGCGCGGGTCGCTCAGCATGTGGGTGAGCATGATGCGGAAGACGGAGTCGTGCAGCGCATCGACCTCGTCGTCGCGGCGGCAGACTTCGCGCCCTAACGAGCCGTCCGCCTGGATGAAGGCATCCAGGGCATCGCTCAACATGCGCCGTGCGCGCCGCGCCATGTCGTCGATGGCCGGTTCCGGAACGAGGCCCGGTCCCGGAGCCAGGAGCCTCAGAGCCGATTGCGCGATATTGACGGCGTGGTCGCCGACGCGTTCCAGGTCGCTCGAGATCTTGATGGCGCCGATTATGAATCTCAGGTCGCGCGCCATTGGTTGCTGCAGCGCGAGCAGCTCGATGGCGCGCCGCTCCACTTCGATCTCGAGTTGATCGACCTCTCTATCGCCCTGGAGGACTGCCTCGGCCTTAGCCTTGTCCCGGGTGCGCAGCGCTTCCACAGCGAGGTCGACCAGCTCTTCGGCGTGGCCGGACATGTCCAGGAGGCGCTGCTTCAGCGTGGCCAGCTCCTCGTGAAAATGGCGCGGGGGGGCGGTCGTGCGTTGATCGAGCGCTGTCATCCGAACCTCCCCGTTATGTAGGCTTCCGTGCGTTCCTGGCGCGGGCTGGTGAAGAGTCGCTGCGTCGCGTCGACTTCCACAAGTGTGCCCATAAAGAAGAAGGCAGTGTTGTCGGAGACACGCGCGGCCTGCTGCAGATTATGTGTGACGATGACGATGGTGAGGTCGCGCTTCAACTCGAAGAGCAATTCCTCGATCTTCTGAGTGGCTATTGGGTCGAGGGCGCTGCAGGGCTCGTCGAGCAACAGCACGTCGGGCCGATTGGCAAGTGCGCGGGCGATGCAGAGCCGCTGCTGTTGGCCGCCGGAGAGGCCTAACGCGGATTCGTGGAGGCGATCCTTTACTTCGTTCCACAACGCGGCGCGGCGCAGCGCGTCTTCAACTGTGGCGTCGAGGTCACCGCTCGCAGGTCTCTCGTTGATGCGCGGCCCGTAGGCGACGTTGTCGTAGATCGATTTGGGGAAGGGATTCCAGCGCTGGAAGACCATCCCTATTCGGCGCCGGAGCTGTACGACGTCGACCGAGGCGGTATAGATGTTATAACCATCAATACGCATTTCACCGGTGTGTCGCGTCTCCGGCAGCAGTTCGTTGAGCCGATTGATGGAGCGGAGAAAGGTGGACTTGCCGCATCCGGACGGCCCGATGAGAGCCGTGATGGCGCGGGGCACGATGTCGAGCGTGATGCCGGCGAGTGCCTGAATTGGTCCGTACCAGAACGAGAATTCTCTGGCGGCGAGGGCGCCGCGCGCCGGCACGGTCTCAGCGGGTCTGATTGCGGTCGCTCTCATCCGAATCGTCCAGTGATGTAGGCCTCGCTGCGCGGGTCGCCGGGTGCGGTAAAGAGCGTGCGTGTGGGGGCCGTTTCTATGAGCTGGCCTGACAACATGAAGGCGGTGGTGTCGGAGACGCGTGCGGCCTGCTGCATGTTGTGCGTGACGATGACGATCGTCATGTCGCCGCGAAGCTCGTAAAGCAACTCTTCGACTCGCTGGGCGCTGATGGGGTCGAGCGACGCAGTGGGCTCGTCCAGGAGCATGACGGACGGGTTCGTGGCGATGGCGCGCGCGATGCAGAGGCGCTGCTGCTGGCCGCCGGAGAGAGCGAGTGCGCTATGCGTTAGGCGATCTTTGACCTCGTCCCACAGCGCAGCGCGGCGCAGAGCCCCTTCCACGATTGCAGCGCTGTCGTCGCGGCGTGCCCGCCGGCCTGCCACCTTGAGGCCTGCGGAGACGTTGTCTCTGATGCTCATTGTCGGGAACGGCGTGGGGCGCTGGAAAACCATGCCGATACGCCGCCGCACCGCGATCGGGCTCACACCCCTGGCATAGATGTCCGCGCCGCTCAGGAGCACGGCACCTTGGACGCGCGCCCCAGGTACCGTTTCGTGCATGCGGTTGAGGCAGCGTAGCAGTGTCGACTTGCCGCAACCGGACGGTCCGATGACGGCCGTGACACCTCCGTCGAGCAAGTCGAGCGAGACGCCGCGCACGGCGTGTATGGCGGCGAAGTAGGCGTCGAGGTTGCGCACGCTCATGCGCACGCGCTCGGGCGTGCCGCTCAAGTGTCCCTTGTTAGGCGCGAGCGGAGGCTTGATCAGCGGAGCGCGCATCTCAGTCGCCACCGGTGCCGTACCTCGAGCGCGTCGCGGCGCGCGCCGCGAGGGAGATGGCGAACACTAAGCCGATCAGCACCAGTGCCCCGGCCCAGGCGAGGCGATGCCAGTCGTCGTAAGGACTGATCGCGAAGGCGAAGATCTGCAGCGGAAGCGCTGCGATCGGCTGATCCAGCTCGAGCGACCAGAACTGATTGCCGAATGCAGTGAAGAGCAGGGGTGCGGTTTCACCGGCGATGCGGGCGACAGCGACGAGCGCGGCGGTGACAATGCCGGGAAGCGCCGTGCGCAGCACGATGGTGAGCGACGTGCGCCAGCGCGCGTATCCCAGAGCGAGTGCCGCCTCCCGCAACGCGACGGGGACGACGCGAATCATCTCCTCAGTCGCGCGGGAGACCAGCGGAATCATCATGACGCCTAACGCGATCCCGCCGGCCAACGCCGAGAAGTGTCCCATCGGGCGCACGAGGAACTGCCAGGCGAAAATGCCCATCACTATCGACGGCGTGCCGTTCAAGACATCCGACAGGAAGCGCACGGCGGTAGCGAACCGGCCGGCGGCATGTTCGGCGAGATAGAGACCCGCCCCGATGCCGACCGGAAGGCCGACGAGCGCGGCGATGCCGATGAGAACCAGCGTCCCCACGATGGCGTTGCCCATTCCGCCGCCGGCTTCGCCGGGCGGCGGCGGCAGCTCGGTAAAGAACGCCGGATCGATGCTCGAGGCGCCCTTGATCACGATGTAGGAGAGGATGAAGACGAGCGGCAGCGTAGCTACGAGCGCGGCCAGATACGTGAGCACTGTCATCGCCTGGCTCGCGGCGCGGCGCCGGCGGAGGAGGCGCTTCATGCTCGTGCGCGCCGTGTGACGCGCCACACCAGCCAGCGCGCGATGAAGTTGACGACCAGCGTGATGAGGAGGAGCACCGCGCCGACGGCCATCAATGCCGCGATGTGTATGTCCCCCGTGGCCTCGGCGAACTCGTTGGCGATGACGGAAGCCATTGTGTACGCGGGCGCAAAGAGCGAGCTGGATATGTCGTGGCGGTTTCCGATCAGCATGGTTACAGCCATCGTTTCGCCTAACGCGCGCGCCAGCCCCAGGATAATGCCGCCGATGATACCGCTCCGGGCGAAGGGGATGACGGCGTCGCGGATCATCTCCCACTTAGTGGCGCCGAGTGCGAGCGCTGCTTCGCGCTGCGAGCGCGGAACGGCGAGCAGGACTTCGCGAGCGACGGCCGAAGTGAAGGGAAGTATCATGATCGCGAGGATGACCGACGCCGAGAGCATGTGAAAGCCGTAGTCGGGTCCCGCGAAGAACGGGATAGCTCTCAGGCCGAGCGTATCACGCAGGAAGGGGGCTACGGTGGAGCGGAGAAAGGGGACGAGCACGAAGTAGCCCCACAACCCATAGACGACGCTGGGGATGGCGGCGAGCAGGTCGACGAGAAAGGCGACGGGGGCGCGCAGCCAGCGCGGAGCGAACTCGGAGACGAATATGGCGGAGCCTAACGCAAACGGCGTGGCCATCGCGAGCGCGAGCAGGGACGTCACGAACGTACCGTAGATCATCGGCCCGGCGCCGAAGTCGGAGCGTACAGGATCCCAGGCGCCGGATGTAAGGAATGCGAGACCGAAGCGCCGCAGTGCCGGCCAGGCAGCTGTGAAGATCTCTACGGCGATGAGCAGGAGCAGTAGCGGTACCGTGGCGGCGAAGGCAAAAGTTGCGCCGCGGTAGATGCGGTCGCCTAACGCGCGCGCCTCGATAGACGGAGTCGTCGTGTGGCCGGGCGCGCTCGGCGCGAGAGCGCGGCCGGCAGAGTCGCTCACGGCGCCGCGCCGCTCCCGCCCTGGCCGATCTCGATCTCGGCGAGCCGCCGCGTCAAGCGTGCCGCGAGATCGCCCGGCAGCGGCGCATAATCCAACGGCTCGGCCGCGGCCTGGCCTGGGCCGTACATCCACTTCATGAAGTCGACGAGCCGGCGCCCCTTGGTGGCGTCCGGCTGTTGACGATATACGAGGAGCCAGGTGAAGGACGCAATGGGGTAGGCGCCGGCGCCGGGCGGATTGACGATGGAGACGCGATAGTCGGTGGTATCGCCTAACGCAGAAATGGAGCCGGCAGCCGCCGCCGTGATGGAAGCGATGCTGGGCTCCACCCATTCTCCATTGGCGTTGCGAACGCGAGCGACGGCCAGCCTGTTCTGGCGGGCGTAGGCCAGCTCGACGTACCCAAGAGCGCCGGGTGTCTGCTTCACCTGGCCGGCCACTCCTTCGTTACCCTTGCCGCCGAGCCCCACGGGCCACTGGACTTCCTTGCCCTTGCCCGGTCCCGCCCGCCATGCTGCGCTGACACTCGTTAGGTAATCCGTGAAGACGTACGTCGTGCCGGAACCGTCGGAGCGGTGCAC
>JBQTJS010000298.1:0-2120 GCA_052386875.1 Gemmatimonadaceae bacterium | reverse complement strand
CATGGCTCCCCAGGTCACGATCGTTAGGCGGTCGCCGGGGCGGACCACACGTGCCAGGCCGAACGGCAGCACGTAGTCGTCGCCCGGGTACGGCGCGGAGCCGTCGCTGGTCATGAGCAGCGCGCGATGCTCGAAGAAAATTGTCGGATTCTCGCCGCGCATCGCACTGCGCAACAGCCCCACGGCATCGGCTGCGTTGGACGGGAAGGCCACCTGCCATCCGACGGCGTGCGCCCACGTCACCTCGCCGGTCACGCTGTGCCAGGGATCGCCTACGTCTTTGCCGAAGCCGCCGGGCATCCTAACGACGATCGGAGCGCAGAATCGGTTGGCCGTACGCCAGCGCAGCGTCCCGCAGTTGTTCAACTGCTCGTGCGCCGGATCGGCGTACTTGCGAAACTGAATCTCTGCAACCGGCATGAGCCCGGCGATCGCCATGCCAACGGCGCGGCCGACGATCCCTTCTTCGCTCAACGAAGTATCGAACACCCGCTGCTTTCCGAAGCGCCGCTGCAACCCCTCCGTAACCAGGTGCACGCCACCCTTGACGCCGACGTCCTCGCCGAAAACGAGCGCCTTGGGATTGCGCTCCAGCTCGGAGCGCAGGGTCCGGCGCACGGCATCGACGAACAGTACACGCTCGCCTTCAGATGCCGGCTGCTGCGCTCCGCCTAACGCGCGTCGCTCTGCAGCATTCAGCCCTCCCGTCGCCTCGGCGTCGCCCGCCTGGCGCTCTTCCACGTAGACAAAGCGCGCGACCTGCGCCGGATCCGGGTCGGGACGCGCGCGTGCCCGCGCCAGCGCTCCTGCGACATCTTCCGCAACGCGCCGTTCCATCTCTTGCCATGCCCCCTCGCTCAAGATCGCGGGGACCAGGAAAGCGCGGAGCCGGGGCAGGGGATCGCGCGCCCAATCAGCCGCGATCGCTGCGTCGCTGCGATATGCGCGCTGATTGTCCGGCCCCGAGTGGCTCGAAAGCCGCGGCACCGTCAAGTGCACCAGCGCCGGGCCGCGGTCGGCGCGGACATGGCCGACGCACTCCATCAAGAGGCGAGCTGTTTCTTCCGGATCGCAGCCGTCGCCGTCCCGCACGAGAAGATTCCGGAAGCTGCCAAGATTGGCCGCGATGTTCCCGCCGGGAGTCTGGAAGTCGCGATGGACCGAGATCCCAAGCTCGTTGTCTTCGATATAGAACAGCATCGGCAGCGACAGGGTCGTCGCCATAGTGAGGGCGGACCAGAAGCCGTTGGTGGCAACCGAGGCGTCGCCGCCTAACACGACGCAGATCGCGTCTTGCCAGCTTGTGTCGCCCAGCACGTCCCGGTAATAAGCGATCGCCTGCGCCCAGCCGGCGGCGGGAGTGTATTGCGAGCCGACATCGCCGGACATCGGAAGGACGATAGGTCCGCTCGCGTTAGGCATGTTGCAGACTACCCCGATGTCGCGGCCGTCACTGAAGCCTCCCGAACGTCCCAGCGGGCTCGCCAAGGCATCGTCCAGCGACAAGCCGAGTGACAGCAATAACGGCCGCGAGCGATAGTAGGCGCCGACTGCGTCGTGACTCCCTTTGAGCAGCGAGCCGAGGATGACCTCCGCTACCTCGTGACCGCGCGCGGAGAATTGATACAGCACGAGGTCTTCCTTGCGGACGCGCGCACGGTCCCTGTTGGTGCTTTCCTCGATGTCGTCCAGCGCGCGTGACGCGAGTGCGTTGTAGACAACCGAGGGCCAATCGAGTGATGCCCCGGGGTCATGCTCCCGGGCTGAGGCGCCGTCGGCTGTGGAGCGGACGAGCGGCGGCGCAGCGCCGTCGGCCACCGTCGCGTCAAGTGAGCCTGCTCGGCCGCGCTCGGTGCCGCCAGTTTGCGCGTCAGGGGATCCGTCGGCCGATCGATCTGTGCGGCTGGACTTGGGTGGCATGCTGTGGCGAAAAGGCCAGGCGAAATCGTGCACCAAATCTACTGGCAACACTCTGGTGTGCCGGAAGACCGCGTGTACTCTTGCCTGGCACGTTCTCCCATAAAGACTCTACCGGTACCTACACGCGGGTCACGCGTGCGCTGTTTGGGGTATCCCAAAAACCGCAGGGAGTTCGCGTGCAGTATTCGGAGCGTCCTAAT
>JBQTJS010000297.1:0-8526 GCA_052386875.1 Gemmatimonadaceae bacterium | reverse complement strand
GCCAGCGCTCAGGTGGATACAAAAGTATACGGCGGATGAGCCGTAGAGGTTCACCCGCCGTAAGAACGACTGCCGGCCAGCTCGTCCGTTACTTCACATCGATCGGTGTGATGCCGATGACTTTCACTCCGGCACCTCGGGCCACGTCCATAGCCCAAACTACGTCCTGATAGACCGACTCGGGGTCCCCCTTCACGAACATGATTTTCTCGGGACGCGGGTCGTAGATCTCCTTGAGTCGGCGTGCGAGGACATCGCGCGTCATGGGTTCCTTGTTGACGGCGAAAGTGCCGCCGGGGAAGACCTCGAGGATGATCTGGTCCGGTTTGGCGTCAGGCGGCTGATCCTGCGGCGTCGGGTCGGGGAGCTGCAGATCGACCGATTTGCGAGCCAGGGGCTGCATGATCATGAAGATGATCAGCAGCACCAGCAGGATGTCGATCATGGGAACGACATTCGGCTCGTTGACCAGTCCGCCGGCGGCGCCGCCTACTTTCATACCCATCGCGATTCTCCTTCGTTAGGCGTCGGCGCTTACTTCTTTTTATCGGTGTCGAGCACGTCGCCGGCCACCGTGGATTGCGTGCCTGGCTTTTGATCGGAGACTGCCCCCACCACGCGCACCCCGTTCTTGGCCGCAATGTCCATAGCTTTCGCCACGGACTTGTACTTCAACGCCTTGTCGGCCTTGATGTAGAGGATCTTGTCGATTGTGCGGGCGTCGTAGATGCGCTTGATCGTCTCATCCAGCGTGTCTTCGGCGATGAGGCGCTTGTTGAGCCAGTACGTCCCATCGACCGCGATACCGAGCACCTGATCCGTGTCCTCTTCGGGGTGCGTCTTGATGTTGACTCCTTCGGGCGGAGTGGCCTTGAAGCCTTGGGCCAGCGCCGGCGTCACCACCATGAAGATGATGAGCAACACGAGCATCACGTCAATCATCGGAACGACGTTAGGCTCGGCTTTGACGCCTTCGCCAGCTACTTGTAAGCCCATAGTGTAACTCCTCGAATGCTGAGCGTGGGGTCTCGAACCGTTAGGTCATCGGACCCGAGCTTTGCACCTGGGTGTTGAACTCTCGGGTGAAACGCGACCGGCCGAACTCGCCCGACACACCCTTGATCAGGTAGTCGATCAGCTCCTTCGACGTGTACGTCATCTCGGCCGAGAGGTTGTCGATCTTGGTCGTGAAATAGTTGTAGAACCACACTGCAGGGATGGCGACGATGAGACCGAAGCCGGTCGCGATCAGTGCTTCCGCGATACCTGCCGCGATCGCGGTGATACCGCCCGACCCCGATGTAGCCATCGAGTTGAATGCGTTGATGATGCCGAACACGGTTCCCAGCAGGCCGACGAAGGGAGCCGTTGCGCCGACCGTCGCCAGGACGGCGTTGCCGCGCTTCAACGTCACCAACTCCATCAACATCTCGCGCTCCACGGCGCGCTCAGCGGTGTTGATGTCGGACACCGTAATCGAGCCGTCCGCGATGAGAGGCTGCACTTCCTTGAGGGCGCCGCCTAACACGCGCGACACGTGCGACTTCTTGTAGCGGGACGACAGATTGATGGCCTCGGCCAAATTGTCTTCCTCGAGGAAGCGCGAAAACTCGGGAGCGAACTTGATGGTCTCACGCTGTGCCTTGCGGAGGGCCCACCACTTCTGTATGGCCACGGCGAGCGACCAGATCGACATGAAAACCAGAATGAACCACAGCGATTTTCCGAAGAGCGGGGTCTTCTCCCAGATCTCCGCAAGACTGAGTTCCATATCAACAACTCCTTACCGGAAAGGGGTTAGGCGTTAGAGCTGGGTGCAACGGCCCGGCCCTCGCAGTGCTACTACTTCGTGATCGCGAACGCGAACGGTTGCTGCACCAGCTGCTTAACCTTGCGACCGCCAACCTCCGCGGGAATGAACCGCATCCCCGAAAGCGACGAACGGACGGACTGCGCAAAGAGATCGTGTGACGATTTGAGCACCTTGAAAGAGTTCGCTTCCGCGCGTCCGGTTGTATCGACGACAAACTGAGCGAGGACTTCGCCCTCGACGCCTGCTTGTCGCAGGATGTCCGGGTAGCGCGGCTGAGACGAGCCGGGCGCCTGAACAACAGGCTTCTCGACCTGGAACTCAAAGTACGGCTGGTCCTGAACAACTGGCCTCTCGACTCCCTTGGAGACGCCCCCTTGCTGGCCCTTTCCGGTGAAGTCGGCCTCATCAGTCACTTTCTTGGAGAGGTCGATGTCCGGAAGGACGTCAGGGATCTCGACGGGAGCACTCAGCACCTGGAACCCCTTCGGCGGCGGTGGGGCGGCGACCTGCGGTGGCGGCTCGTTCTTGGGGGGCTCGGGTTCGTTTTTCTTGACTTCGACGAAGTCGATCTTCTCTTGCTTGGGCTTCTCCAGCGCCTGCCGCGCGTGGGCGGTTGCCACGACGGCGCCGCCGATGAGAACGACGTGCAGGACCATGCTGAAGGCGACCAGGCCCTTGCTGCGCTGCTTTTTGGGCTTCGATTCCAGCAGGTTATTGAACATGCGCCCTCGACTGTTTGAGTAGGTCAGGGGATGAGACTTTATGCGCGGATTTCGATTCTATCTTCTCAGAATGAGGGCGCTATGGACGGAAGATTAGGAATCGATGAATTAAGTACCGCTGCCGCGCCTGCCAGCGCACGACTCGTGCCTAACGAGTAGCCGCTCCCCCTTTAGTGCCCACGGGAGTGCCGTTGGCGGCGTCGCTTTGCGGGGCGGCGCGATCGTATGCTTCGCGGCGCGCGGAACCGGGCTCTACAGTTGAGGTTGGCAGCGTCACAGTGAACGCGCTCCCGCGATGGAGTCGCGACTGGGCTGTGAGGGTACCGCCATGTGCTTGTGCGATCCATTGACAGATGGCGAGCCCCAGCCCGAATCCTCCACGCTCGGCAGCTCGCGAGCGTGCGCGGTCCGATCGCCAGAAACGATCGAAGATGAAGGGGAGTTCGGCGGCGGCGATGCCGATCCCTGTGTCGCGGACCGTGAAGGCTACCTGCGAATCGCTGCGTACCAGTGAAAGCTCCACTTCGCCGCCGCGCAGTGTGTACTTGATGGCGTTTGTGACGAGGTTCAGGAAGAGTTGCCGCAGGCGGAGGTAGTCTCCCAGCACGACTGCCGGATCGACCTGGGTCATAGTGACTGTTAGGCCGGCGCTCTCGCCTAGTATCATGGCAGTCTCGAAGACATCGTCAGCGAGCGCCTGCACATCGACGGGCTCGCGATGCAGGTCAAAGCGGCCTTCGTCAGCGCGGGCGAGCGTAAGGAGCGAGTCGACGAGGTCGGCCATGCGCGCTGTTTCGTGCAATGCCTCCTCCAAGGCAACGAGCTGTTCCGTCGACCCGGCCGGAGCGCTCATGGCGCGTTCGACGTCGGTCCGCAGGACGGCCAGCGGCGTCTTTAGTTCGTGGCTGGCGTCGGCGGTGAATCGGCGGAGGCCTCCGAAGGACGTTTCGAGCCGGCCGAGCATCGCGTTGAGCGTTCCGGCGAGGCGCTGCATCTCCTGGTCGGCGCCGGTGATGCCGAGGCGCCGGTGCAGGCTGCGTCCGTCGGTGATGGCCTCGGCCTCGTTGATGATCTGGTCGATGGGGTCGGTGGCGCGGCGCGCGATGAGGATTGCGGCGACGATGGAGACGCCGATGACGAAGGGGATGACGATGAGCATCGTGCCTAACAATTCGCGCTGGGCGGCGGCGGTGCCGCTGCGGCTCACGCCGGCGATGACGATGAGCCCGCGATAGACCGGATCGGGGTCGCGACGCGCGACGAGCCAGAGGTGGTCGCTGCCGAGGTCGAGTTCGACCGGCTCAGGGGAGGAGCGCAGCTGTTGCACGGCGCCATCGAACAGACGCACGTCCTCGGCACGGCGCGGCTGGCCCGCGCCTAACGAGGGCGTTCGCAAAGACACCACGGAGGGTGATTCGTACAGCAGCCGCCCCACGGCGTCGATCACGACGATATAGTCGGGGATGGCATCCAGCACGGCGCGCAGCGGAGCTTCGAGCACCGGGCCCATGATCGAATCCGGCGTGACCCGCTGCGGCGAGCCGGCCTGCAGTGCCTGCCGCAGGATACGCACTGCCAGATCGCCGCGGTGGTTCGCCTCGTCGACAAGCTCGCGCTCGGCGCGCGCGTTGCGCGCGGCGTACACGATGGCAGCGAATACGACGACCGACGCGAGCAGCGCCGCCGCATAGGCGCTCGTTAGGCGTCCGCGCAGAGTCGCCACAGGTCTAGCCGCGGATCACGTACCCGACGCCGCGCACAGTCCCGATCAGTTTGCGCTCGTGCCCGGCGTCCACTTTCTTGCGCAGGTGATTGATCACAACGTCCACGATGTTGGTCCCTGGATCGAAGTGATACCCCCAGGCGTACTCGGTGATCAGGGTCCTGCTCATCACCTTGCCGGCGTGGCGCATCAGGTACTCGAGTACCGCGTGCTCCTTGGGTGTCAGCTCGATCGGCTCGCCGCCACGGCGCACCTCGCGCGTGTCACGGTTCAGCTCCAGATCGGCCACCTTCAGCAACGGCGACGCAAGCGCGCGGGGTCGTCGCGCCAGCGCCTCAGCCCGCGCCAACAACTCCTCGAACGCGAAAGGCTTCGTTACGTAATCATCAGCTCCCGCACGCAGAGTCTGCACCTTTGCGTCCACTGCATCCTGGGCCGTGAGGACCAAGACGGGCTTCTCGAAGCCGCGCCCGCGGAGTGATCGCAACACATCCAATCCCGACTTGCCGGGGAGCCGCATATCGAGGATCACCATGTCGAATGCGTCGCCAGTCGCGAGGCTCTCACCCTCCTCACCGTTGGCCACCAGCGCGACGCCCCAGCGCTGCTCCTCGAACCCTCGCTTAACGAAACTCCCTACAGTCGGATCGTCTTCGATTACGAGAACATTCATTGCGTACCGGTGGGTGGCTCAGATGCGCCCGCTGTCGGCGCTGAGGCGGCGGCTCGCGGCCGGTTGAAGCCGTACTCGCGGATTTTGCGGTACAGCGTCTTTGACGATATCCCCAGGATTGAGGCCGCGCGACCCTGATGCCACTGCACATTCGACAGTACGCGCTCGATGTGCCGCTTCTCCAGTTCTTGTAGCGTGAGCAGCTCTGCCGGAGTAGCGCCGCGCACTCCTGCGGTCCCCAGCGGGAGATCGGCAACGTCTACGACACCGTTGGTCGCCAGGAGAGCCGCCCGCTCGATGACATTGCGCAGTTCGCGGATATTCCCAGGCCAGCGGTAACGTAGCAGGGAATCCCGCGCACCTTCGCTCAGGCGCGGTGCCTTGCCCACGGGGCTGGATTGTTTGAGGAAATAGTTGGCGAGCAGCGGGATGTCTGCCGGCCGGTCTCGCAGGGCCGGGAGCGCAATTGTGATTGTGTTGATCCGGTAGTAGAGATCCTTTCGGAACGCACCGTCGTTCACGGCACTGGCGATGTCGCGATTGGTAGCCGCAACGATCCGCGCATGCGACGCTACTTGCTGGGTTCCGCCTACGCGGAAGAAGGCGCCCTGCTCCAGGACGCGCAGCAGTGTTCCCTGGAGCCGTGACTCCAAGCCGCATATTTCATCGAGAAACAGGGTGCCGTCAGCGGCAAGCTCGATGAGACCGGTCTTGCGTGACTCTGCTCCGGCGAAGGCCCCTTTTTCGTAGCCGAACAGTTCGGTCTCGATAGTTGCGCTGGCGAGCGCTTCACAGTTGAGGTCGACCAGGCGGCCGGCGGAGCGGCCTGAGAGGCGGTGCAGCGCGCGGGCGATCAGCTCTTTCCCTGTCCCCGATTCCCCTATGACGAGCACGGGGGAGTCACTCTTGGCCACCTTGGCTGTGAGCGCCAGCAGCTCTTGCAGCGCCGGGTCTTGTGTAATGATGTCGGGGAGCGGATCGAGCTGCGCGAGGCGATTGTGCAGGAGGGTATTTTCGCGTGCAAGCTCGCGCTTATCGAAGGCGCGCCTAACGAGCAGCTCGATGTCGGCCATGCGGTACGGTTTCGTCAGGTAGTCGTAAGCGCCGTGCCGCATCGCACTCAGCGCGGGCTCGGCCGCGCCGTTGCCTGTCACTATGATCACTTCGGGGGGGTCCTGCTCCTCGCGCAGCCGGCGCAGGATCTCGATGCCGTCCACGCCGGGCATCATGACGTCGAGCACGGCGACATCGAACGCTTGTTCCTGCAGCGCCATGAGCGCCGAGTCGCCGGTGACCGAGAGAGACACTTCGCAGCCGCGACCGGTCAGAAAATCGCGCAGGAGAACGCCTAACGGCTGTTCGTCCTCGGCAACCAGCACGCGGATAGCGCGCGGCATCATGCGTCCTCCACCTCCCCCTCCCCCTCCCCTTCAGCGGCCGGCAGGAGCACGCGGAACGTGCTCCCCGACCCGATCGCGCTGTCAACTTCGATGCGGCCGCCGTGATCGCTGACGATCCCGTAGCAGATTGACAGCCCCAGCCCGGTGCCGCGGCCGGGCGGCTTGGTTGTGTAAAACGGCTCGAAGATCTTGCCCAGGTCCGAGCGGGCGATGCCGTGGCCCTGATCGATGATTTCGGCTACGACGCGATCGGGCCCCGACGATCCGCGGCGCGTGCGGACCACCACGCGATTCCCGTCTACGCTCGCGTCGGCTGCATTGAGGATGAGCGCCATGAAGACCTGCACGAGCTGCTCGGAGTTGGCGCTCACTTCCGGGAGCTGGGGATCGAGCATGCTGTCGATAGGATGGCGCTTGATACGCGCATGGTGTTTCAGGAGGAAGAGCGTCTGTTCGACGACGCTATTAATGGAGATGCGGGACTTGTCGCGTGCTGCGCCGCGACTGAAATCGAGCAGCCCGTCGATGATGCGCTTACAGCGCTGCACTTCTCCGTCGATGATGTGGAGGTATTCGGCGCTCTGGTCCGGCACCTGGAATCCAGCGGCGCGCAGGTCCGTTATGCGCAACGAGAGGCTTTCGCCGCATGCAGCGATTGTCGCGAGCGGGTTATTGATCTCGTGCATCACGCCGGCCGCGAGCTGTCCAATCGCAGCGAGCTTTTCCGTCTGAGCGAAGCGCTCCTGGGCCTCGCGCCAATCTGTTATGTCTTCACCAATCGTTACGACGTGCGTCAGCTCGGCATCTGTTAGGCGCATCGGGATCTTGGTGATGCGGTAGGTGCGCACATCGCCGGTGGCGCGCGACTCGAGGGTGTATTGCTGTATGCGGCCCGTGCGCAGCACCTCATCGAACTCGGAGCGGAGCAGCTCGGCGGGCTGACGATGCAACACTTCGAATATCGTCCTGCCTAACGCTTCCTCTCGTGAGACGCCCTGCATCCCTGTCTCGCGCTTGCGGTTCCACGCCTGCACACGGTATTCGCGATCGATCACGTAGAGACCGACCGGAAGCGAGTCGATGATCTTCTCCGTGAAGCGTCGCTCGTTCTCCAAGCGCAGTGCGTGATCTTCTATTTCCGTGCGCAGGCGGCCGAGCTCTTCATCCCGCGCAAGCTCCGGCGCCAGGAGCCGGGCGACAGTGGAGACGAGCAGTTGCCCTTCTACTGTGAGTCCGTTTGCAGCTCGCACGACAAGCGCGCCGAGGTGGCGCTGCTGCGCTACCAGCCGGCGTACCAGCGTCCCGTTGTGCGATTCCGCCAAGCGCTCGAGCGCGCCAGTGGACATCGTCGCGACACCGGCGGCGTCGCCGACTGAAACGCGGCGGACCATGCCTGTCGCGCCGTGCTGCCAGATGGCGCAGGACAAGGCGCCTGTGGCGTCGCGCAACATTGCCAGCGCGCCGGCCAGCCGCTCGTCGAGCGCGTCGCTCGCGGCCAGGCGCGCCGCGACGTCCGCCACAACGGCGAGCGGCGACGAGCCCAACGCAGTTGGAGTTGTTGGGGATATCATCCGGACAGAATGACCGACTGCCCCTACGAAAGGTCACGCGACAATCACTTTTGGCTGGCGCCGGCGGGGTCGCAGCATCGAGCGCCGGCGTGACGCGTCAGCGCCAGGGAGGGGGCCAGAGGACGCGCAGGGGCTCGCCTAACGGGCGTGCGTAGCGCTCGTCGTCCACCTGGACTTCGTAGCCGTCGCGCTCGACGCGGACTGACACGCTGCGGCCTGCAATAGTCGCCCCTTTCAGCTCGGCCAGCTCCAGGTTGAAGGGGAGTGGATCGACAGTTAGGCCGGCGCGGTGCGGGCGCAGCCCGCACACATACTGGATAATGAGATCGACTACCCACGATCGCTGGTGGTCGTCGATCCCGCGATACGCCGACGGGGCGCCGGTGAACGGATTGTAGTGCTCGTAACAATTGGGCCGCGTCACGTCGCCTTCGGAGAACATCATGTGGACGAAGCGGCGCAGCAGGTGGACCAATGCGCGCCGCAGCGCAAGTTGATCGGCCGTGGCCCACCTGCCTAACGCCTCCACGATATGGGAGTTGCTCACGGGCCACACGCGTCCGCTCCAGGGTCGCGCGTGCCGCTTGCCTCTCCACTCGGCGGTTGCGCTGAACAGCGAATCCG
>JBQTJS010000296.1:0-4310 GCA_052386875.1 Gemmatimonadaceae bacterium | reverse complement strand
GCCCCGCTGCGCGACGCCGCGCGCGCCGCGCGACCGCCGCTGGCGCGCATCATCGGTGCGCTGAACTCGCTGCGCTATCCCGATATCTCGTCCAACGATGCCTGTAACACGTTCAATACAATCACCGCGCGCACGGCGGCCGTGGGACAGCGTGCGATCATCCTCGAGGACGTCGCCGCGCCCCTGGCCGGGACCCTCGATTCATACTACCAGCAGATCGTCCAACACTTCGACGCCGTCATGTGGCCCATCCTGAACGGCTATTTCGGCAACCCGCTCGCCATGGACGCTCAGCTCGATAACGACGGACAGATCGCGATGCTCTTCACGCCGCGTGTGAATCAGTTCGCCGGCGTCAACGGCTTCGTGATTGCGTGCGACTTCTACCCGGAGGCGATCGCCGCATCGTCCAACCGCGGTGAGATCTTCTACGCGCGCGTTCCGACAACTGCTTTCGGTACCGGTTCCAGCAGCGCGGCCGGGTGGTTCTGGACGATCCGGTCCACGATCATCCATGAAGTCAAACACCTAACGGCGTACGCCGAGCGTTTCAGCCGTGCAGGGTCGGCGCAGCCGAATCTGGAGGTATCCTGGCTGGAGGAGGGAACAGCGCGGCACTCGGAAGAGCTTTGGGCGCGCTCATACTCAGCTGCCACCTGGAAGGGGAACACGGGCTATTCCCAGGGCGTCTGGTGCGACTTCCGCATGACGCTGGCGTCCTGCGCCACGAAGGGTTATGCGATGAGCAAGCACTTCGACGGGTTATGGGATTTCCTCTTCTTCACCGGGAATCGCAGCCCGCTCGGGCGCACGTCGTCGAGCGATATCAGCTTCTACGGAAGCGCATGGTCACTCGTTAGGTGGATCCTCGATCACTACGCGACTTCCGAGCAGGTGTTCCTGTCCGCGCTCGTAAAGGACCATACCCGGACAGGAGTCGCCAACCTGGAGGCGCGCGCCGGCAAGCCGCTCGGCGAGCTGCTGGCGCGCTGGTCGGTTGCGCAATGGGCGGACGACCGCACCGGCGTGACGGTGATCGATCCCACAGCGACGATGCCCAGCTGGCAGACGCGCGACGTATTCCTCGGCTTGTTCCTCGATATCCCCAGCGCCTATCCCGTACCCAGTCCCATCGCGACTTATCAGCCGCTGCAGGGGAAGTGGAATGTGCGCGACGTCATCAACGGCGGCTCCTACGTCATCGTCCGCGTGCAGGGGTCGGCGAGCACGCAGCAATTGCTGGAGATGCGCGGGTATTCGAGTGCGCCGATCGCCGGGCCGATCAGCATGCTGATCGTGCGCGTCCAGTAGCAGCGGCGGCGCTCGAGCCGTTAGGCGGCGTCGCTCTCGACCGCCGGCCCCTCGAGCGTCGTTGCTTCGCCCTCACCGTCCAGCGCACCCACATGCTGCACCTGTACGACTATCGCGGTGATGTTATCCAGTCCGCCGCGATAGTTGGCCTCCGCGATCAGCGCGTCGACGACGCGGCGTGCTGTCGCGCGCGAGAGCAGCAGCTGCTGCAGGCGGCGGTCATCGACCATACCCGTTAGGCCGTCGCTCGCCACGAGAAACACATCGCCGCTCCTGATCTCGCCTGAGAAGGTGTCCGGCTCGATCGTCTCACCCGCCCCGACACAGCGCGTAATCACGTTGCTGTACGGGTGGTAGCGCGCCTGCTCCGGGGTCAGCAGCCCCGCGTCAACCTGTTCCTGCACGTAGGAATGATCCTTCGTGAGCTGCCGCAGCGCTCCTTCACGCAGCATGTATACGCGCGAGTCACCGACCTGGCCGATCAAATAGCGCTTCCCGGCCAGCATGAGCACCGAGGCAGTCGTTCCCATCCCTTGTTTGTCGGACTCGGCGAGGGTGCGTTGGTAGATGGCGCGATTCGCAGAAATCAGCGCGCGCGCCAGCCTGTCGCGCACGCCGTCCCCGTGGAGGTCTTCCACCGCCTCCAGCTCGCGCGCCACGATCTGCACGGCCATCTCGCTCGCGACTTCCCCGGCGGCGTGTCCACCCATCCCGTCAGCCACCATGAAAAGGCCGCGCTGCTCCGTGGCGTGTGCGTAGAACGCATCTTCGTTCCCCGACCTGATCATACCGACGTCGGTGCGTGCTGCGACCTGCAAGTCCATCACTTCGTTCCTATCGCGCGAAAGATGATTGACGCCGTTAGCGCGACAACGCCGAGCAAGGCAAGCCATAGGATTGTGAGCGACCGATTGGATTCGTCAGGCGTGCCCGGCCGCTCGTCAGCGCCGAAGCCGTCCGCGGGATCTATCGTCTGCTGATGCCGCGGCGTCGGCGGCCGCTTGAAGGCTGCCACGACCCTCGTGCCGGCCGAAGGAGTCCGCAAACTGCGGGCTCGTTTGAAGATCAGCTTGGCCCCTCCGAAGCGGATGTCCTCTTCGCCGCGAAGCTCGGCTTCACCCGTTAGGCGGGCGCCGCAAACGTACGTCCCGTTCGTGCTCTCCAGATCGACCAGGATCCACCTGTTCTCGCGGCGCTGCAGCTTTGCGTGCGAATCGGAGACGGAGTCGTCGTCCAGCGTGATGTCGTTATGCGCTCCGCGACCGATATGCGTCAGTAGCGACCGAACGTCGAAGGCCTTCCCCTTATCCGCACCCTGGTTGGCTACGATGAAGGTTGCAAGGACGGGAGTCTCCGGCGGCGCGGCCGATCTGGGCGCTGCTTTTTGGGCCGGAGTCGCGATCAGCGCGGGCGCCGGCGCGCTCGGCGTCGGATCATCCTCGACCTGATCTTCATAGAAGCGAAACTCCTCGGGTCCAACACGAACAATGTCCCCGCGCTTGAGCAGGCATGCCGATCGGATACGCTCACCATTCACTAGCAGGCCATTCGTGCTGTTGTCCGTCAGCGTATATCCGCGCATTTCCAGTGCAATCCGACCATGCCGGCGCGAGACGGCGTTCGCCGGCACTACTACGTCGCAACCCGCGTCGCGACCGATAGATAACCCGCCTTCACCTACTGCGTATTCGCGACCGTCCACGAAGGAAATCAACCTGCCGTTCCGCACCGGCGCCGCGACCCTTGCGTTCTGCCCCGGGGGCGCGCGATTCGCCGCGGCAGCGGCGACCGGGTTGCTCATGCCTGGCGCGGCCATCGGCTCCACATTCTCCTGGACGAACGCAGGGAATTCAGCGGTCGCTCCAATCTGGCGGTCGTCTGCAAAGCGCAGCTCCACGCCGTCTACTTCCACGCGATCGCCGTGCAGCAAGGGAGTCGGCTCGGCGCCTGCCGGAACTGAATTGAGGAAGACGGGCGCAGCTTCCGATAGCTTGCTAAGAGTTGCAGAACCGTCGGCCTGGACAACGAGGAGGGCGAACTGGCCGTCGTCCCCAGGGTTCTCCAAGATCTCGGGTAGTGCGATTTCTACGTCCTTTCCCCGTCCGATGCGCAGGTGGCCCGCGGGGAGCCGGATGGGGGTATCGCGGAGGTTGATAAAGGGCATGAAGGGGAGGCCCGGCGGCGGCGGAAGCTAGTGGTTTGCCGGGACGAGTCGCAAGCAGCAGACCAGGTCGGCAAGCGGCTGTGCGGCACCTGGTTAGACACCAGAGGCGGCAACGGATGCCGGGGAGCCGGGAAGTGCTTGAGAAACCTCTAACAATCGGTCTCGTGGGTCACTCGTTAGGCAGATTCAAGGCTGGGACCTCGCCTCGCGCGACTCTGGGCGCGCAAGTCGGCGCTCGCAGCGGGCCGGGGAAGCCGAGGGTGGACGTGGGGCACATCGGGGCGCTCTTTGGACCTTCGCCATGTGATCCGTAGTGTTGCGTATCAGAGGGGCCCGACAACACAACCTCAAGAACATCGACGTCGACATTCCGCGGCGCGCGATAACGGTGGTGACCGGGCCTTCCGGCTCCGGCAAGTCATCGCTGGCATTCGATACGATCTTCGCCGAGGGTCAGCGTCGATACGTCGAGTCGCTTTCTGCGTACGCTCGGCAGTTCCTTGAGCGTATGGAGAAGCCGGACGTTGATGCGATCGAGGGGATTTCGCCGTCCGTCGCGATCGAGCAGAAGAACCCGACGAAGTCCGCGCGCTCGACAGTCGGCACCGCTACGGAGGTGTACGATTACCTGCGGCTGTGCTGGGCGCGCATCGGGCGCACGTTCTGTCCGCGCTGCGGGCGCGAGCTGAAGCCCGACACAGTCGCGTCGGTAAGCGACGAGCTTGTGACTTTGCCCGAGGGGACGCGGCTTGTGATTGCGTTTCCGTTGCCGCTGTCGCCCAAGGTGACGCACAAGGTGGTGCTGGAGAACCTGCGCGAGCAGGGCTTCGTGCGA
>JBQTJS010000295.1:0-18752 GCA_052386875.1 Gemmatimonadaceae bacterium | reverse complement strand
AGAGGGCGGCAGCGTCAGGCCGCCTAACGCGGATCCGGATCAGTAGACCAGGAGCAGGGGATTCTCGATCAGACGCCGCAAAGTCTGCAGAAACCTGGCGCCCGTCGCACCGTCTATCACGCGATGGTCGCAACTCATGGTAACGCGCATGCGGCGGCGCGCGGCAACCGCTCCGTTATGCAACACCGGCTTCGGCTCGATCGCGCCGATAGCGAGGATGCCGGCCTCCGGCGGATTGATTATCGCCGTGAATTGCTCGATACCCAACATGCCGAGGTTGGAGACAGAGAAGGTAGCACCGGTGTACTCGTCAGGCTTGAGCCGGCGCTGGCGCGCACGCCCCGCCAGGTCGCGTCCTGCGTGCGCAATCTCCGACAATGACTTGAGGTTCGCGTCGAAGATCACCGGCGTGATCAATCCCTCCTCGACGGCAACTGCCATGCCCAGATGCACGCGGTTCCAGTAACGGATGGCGTCGCCTAACCAGTGCGCGTTGCATTCCGGATGCTGAGCCAACGCCGTGGCAGTCGCCTTGAGCACGATGTCGTTGAACGAGACCTTGTATTCGTCCCCGAGTTCCGCCATAGCGCTGCGCATCTCGGCGACCCGTTCCAGGTCGAACTCGGCCGTCAAGTAAAACGTGGGAATCGGACCGATCGACTCGACGAGACGCCGCGCGATCGTCTTGCGCATCTGCGTCAGCGGGACATCCGCGTAATCGGCACCACTCGGGATCGTTAGACGCGGCGTCGCCGGAGCAGCGGCGCCGTCCGGACGCGCAGGGGCGGCTACAGCCGCTTCGATGTCGCGTTTAACGATGCGGCCTCCGGGCCCGCTTCCCTGGAGGCTCCTTAAGTCGAGGCCGCGCTCGGCGGCCAGGCGCCGGGCCAGGGGAGAGGACTTGGCGGGGCCGCTGGGGAGAGGGGAGGGGGAGGGGGCCGGCGCGGCGCCTGCAGCGGGAGCCAAGGGCTGGGGAGCGTGAGCGGGGGAGGGAGCTTCCGGCTGCGCGCTGGGAGCCCCCGAGGGGCGCGGAGACGCCGGGGGCGACGTGCTAGCTTCTCCAGCGGCGCCGGGAGCCTCCGAGTGGCGCTGATGGAACGCAGGGGAGGATCTGCGAGCTTCTCCAGCGGTGCCGGGAGCCTCCGAGGGCTGCCCAGGAGGAGCAGGGGGCGACGTGCGAGCGCCTCCGGACGCGATCGGACCGGTGGACTCGGCGCCAGGCGGCGCAGCCGCTGGTGCCGCGGACTGCGGCGAGCCGGCTAAAAGCTCGTCAATGTTCTCGTCAGGCGCGGCAATCACACCAATCAGCGCTCCCACCGGAGCCGTCGCGTTCTCTGACAGCACCCGCTTGCGCAGCACGCCGTCACCACGAGCGACAAGCTCCATTATCGCCTTATCTGTCTCTACCTCTGCGAGCACATCGCCGCTTTTCACCGTATCCCCCTCCGCCTTCAGCCACTTCACCAGGCGACCCTCCTCCATCGTGGGGGAAAGCGCTTCCATGACTACCTTGGTGGGCATAGGGAGTGGCGATGCGAGACGTGGGGGCGAGTGGGGCGAGTAGGCCAAGTGGGGCGAGTAGGGGCGAGCAGGCCGAGTAGGGGCGAGTAGGGCGAGTAGGGCGAGTGTGGGCGAGTGTGGGTGGGTGGACGCTTGGGCTACTCGAGGTATGAGACCTTGCGGACTGCTGCAACTACCTTCGGGAGATCCGGCTTCGCGGCCTTCTCCAGGTTCTTGGCGTAGGGCATGGGTACGTCGGCCTGAGTGACCCTAACGAGCGGAGCGTCGAGGTCGTCGAAACATTCGCGCTGCACGTAGTCCACAACCTGCGCCCCGACGCCGCACAGCTCCCACCCTTCCTCGAGCACGACTACGCGATTGGTCTTGCGCACCGAAGCAGCTATCGTCTCCACGTCCATCGGCCGGATGGTCAGGAGATCGACGATCTCCACGTTCACACCGTCCTTGGCCAGCGCGTCGGCGGCCTGCTGCGCCAGCAGCACGGACTTCCCGTGAGTCACGATGGTGCAATCGTTCCCCTCACGCTTGACCTCCGCCTTGCCGATTGGTACGAGGTACTCCTCGTCAGGCACCTCACCCTTTGTGTTGTAGAGCATCTCGCCCTCGAGGACGATCACAGGATTGTCGTCCCGGATAGCGCTCTTCAGCAGCCCTTTTGCGTCACGGGGCGTACCGGGCGCGACTACCTTGAGTCCAGGGATATGCGCCAGCCACGACTCCCAGGCCTGACTGTGCTGCGCCGAGAGCTGCAATGCGGCCCCGTTAGGCCCGCGGAAGACGATCGGTACGGGATACTGGCCGCCGGACATGTACAGCATCTTCGCCGCATTGTTCACCACCTGGTCCAGCGCCAAAACGGCGAAATTCCACGTCATGAACTCGATCACGGGGCGGAGACCGACCATCGCCGCGCCGACCCCGACGCCGGCGAAGCCAAGCTCGGTGATCGGCGTGTCAACTACGCGCATCTCGCCGAACTCTTGCAGCAAGCCGCGCGACACTTTGTAGGCGCCCTGATAGACGCCCACCTCTTCGCCCATGAGGAAGACGCGATCGTCACGCGCCATCTCCTCCCGGAGAGCCGCATTGAGCGCGTCGCGATACGTGAGCACGGCCATAACGAGCGCGTTCCCCTAACGCCTAGGGCTCGACGAGAACGTCTTCGTACAAGGCCTCGAGCGGCGGCTCGGGCGATGCGTCGGCGAAATCCCAGGCATCCTGCACCGTGGCCTTCGCCTCTTCATCCATCGCCGTCAGGGCGTCGTCGCTCAAGTCGCCGGCTTCCAGCAACTGGTCGCGCAAGACCACAATCGGATCGCGCTTGCGATACTCCTCGAGTTCCTCCTTGGTGCGATAGGTGCCGGCGACAGCATCGGACATGGAATGCCCCATGAAGCGATACGTGCGCACTTCCAACAGCGTAGGAACGGACTCCGTGCGCGCGTTGTGCACCGCTTCGGCGACCTTGGCGCGGACAGCGAGGACGTCCTGGCCGTCGACGACATCGCGCGGCATGTCGTAGGCGGCGCCGCGCATGTAGATGTCGTTGATCGACGACGCGCGTTCCAGCGCCGTCCCCATCCCATAACGATTGTTCTCGATCACGTAAATCACCGGCAGCTTCCAGAGCGCTGCCATGTTCAGCGCTTCGTGAAAGGCACCCGTGTTCACCACCGACTCACCCATGAAGCAGAGGCAGACTTGATCGTTGCCGCGGTATTTGATGGCGAAGCCCACGCCGGTTGCGAGCGGTACATGTCCGCCGACTATGCCGTGGCCCCCGAGGAAATTGACGTTGCGGTCGAAGAGGTGCATGGAGCCGCCCTTGCCGCGCGAGCAGCCGTCGCTGCGGCCGAATAACTCCGCCATCACGGCTCGCGGCGGGATGCCGCGGGCGAGGGCCTGGGCGTGGTCGCGATAGGTGGTCATGACGTAGTCGTCGTCACGCAGCGCGGAGATTGCGCCGGTGCCGCACGCTTCCTGCCCGATGTAAAGATGGCAGAAGCCGCCGATCTTGCCTAACGCGTATGCCTCGGCGCAGCGCTCTTCGAAGCGGCGCTGCAGCAGCATGGAACGGAGCAGCGTTAGGCGAGTCTCCTTGTCGGTCGCGCCGAAGACGCCGCCCGCCCCGCCGTCATTGCGAGAAGGCTCGGCCTTGCGGGCGGATCGTGTGCGCGTCGCCATGTCTGGCAGTCAGCTCGCCTGGACGCCGGCGGCCTGCACCTGCTCCCAGGCATGATAGCTCGAACGTACAAGGGGACCCGCCTCGACGTGGCGGAAGCCCAGCGCGCGCCCCGCTGAGCCCAGCTCGCGGAATTCGGCCGGCGTGTAATAGCGGTCCAGCGGGAGGTGTTGCGCCGAGGGACGCAGATACTGGCCTAACGTCAATATGTCTACGTCTCTAGCGCGCAGGTCGCGCATAACGTGCAGGACTTCTTCCCTGGTTTCCCCCAGGCCGAGTATGATACCGGTCTTGCTGGGTATTTCAGGGGCCTCCCGTTTGACGAACTCGAATATCCGCAGCACCCGCGCGTAGCGACCTCCCGGCCGCGCCCGGCGATAGAGCCGCGGGACTGTCTCGGTGTTGTGATTGTAAATGTCGGGCCGCGCGTCGAGCACCGTTCGGATTGCTCCCTCATCCCCCTGGAAGTCGGGGACCAGTACTTCGACCGAACAATCGGGTGTCTGCTCGCGGATCTGCCTGATCGTCTCGGCGAAGATGTAAGCGCCGAAATCGGCGAGATCGTCACGATCGACAGAGGTTATCACGACGTGCCGCAAGCGCATGCGAGCCACGGCCGCCGCGACGCGCGCGGGCTCCTCGACGTCATACACGGGAGGGCGCCCATGCTGCACAGCGCAGTATCCGCAGTTCCGCGTGCACACATCTCCCAGGATCATGAAGGTCGCCGTTCCGTGTTCCCAGCACTCGCCAACGTTGGGACAACGGGCCTCCTCACACACGGTGTGGAGGTCGAGTTCGCGCATAAGCCGCTTGAGCCGGGAATAATTCTCGCCCCCTGGTGCGCGGACCTTGAGCCAATCAGGCTTCCGCTCCGGCAGGGCGGCCGAGCGGTGTCGGCCCAGGATCTGATAGAGTGCTTCTTCCATTTCTCCTAACGAGGAATGGTTAGGCGCCGGTGCTTGCCGCGCAGGGTGCGTGGCGACGGAATGGCAATGTATGCCACGGAGTGAGGCTGACGGCAATCAAGCTAACTATCGTATGTCGCATTAGAAGGTTATCCGCCTGATGCGTTTTTGCCCGATGTTTCCCGCCGCCGCCGCTGCTGCCGCTGCCCCCGCCCCGGCCCCCGCCGCCCCCAGCCACGCGCGCTCTGGAGCGAACGGACGCATGTCCCCAGGCAGGGTCTCGCCCACGAAGAGGGCGGCGACGTGCTCCGCTGTGAGAGGCGCCTTGAGGATGCCGTTGCGGGAGTGGCCTGTGGCGTAAATCAGGGCGACCGCCTCGGGATCGCGGCCGATAAGGGGGAGCTTGTCCGGCGTCATTGGTCGCAGGCCTAGCCAGTGCGCCTCCGGCTCGGCCGACTGCAGACCCGGTAACAGTCTCTTCGCTCCGCGCGCCAGTGTTTGGACAGCCGTGTCCGTGAGATCGACGTCGAAGCCGGTATCCTCGGCCGTGGCGCCGACCAAAAGGCGCCGACCGGAGCGCGGGGCGAGATAGACTCCCGCACCGTACACGGCTCTTTGCACGCTCCCGGTGCCGTAGCTGATCATCTCGCCTTTGAGCGGGGTCACCGCGAGCGGCCGCGGGAGTCCTTGTATGCCGCCGGACCAGGCGCCTGCGGCGAGGACGGCCGCGGCGGCGTGCAGGCGCTCGCCTAACGAGAGCGTAAGGGTCGCGCTGTCTTGCGCTACGGCGATGCGCGTTACGAGCCCGGCGACCGGCCGTATAGCATGCTCGGCGGCGACGGCCCTTTCCAGCGCGTCCATCAGCGCCACGTTGTCCGCGTAGCCGTCGTTCCGCAACAGCACGCCGCCGCGTGACGGCGCGAGCGCGGGCTCCAGTGTGCGCACCTCGTTAGGCGCGAGCCAGCGGCCACCGACGTTCTCGGCGAGGACCCGCAGTTCGGCTTCCTCTGCCTCGTCCAGCGCCACGCGGAGGATCCCCGCCGAGCTGAACTCCACGTGCACCCCGACAGCTGATTCCAGCCGGGCGAGGAACTCCGGGTAGAAGTCTCTCGCCCTGGCTGCAAAGTCGTGTGCACTGCCGACGCCCGCTTCAATCGAGGGCGCCAGGAGGCCGGCCGCGGCACGCGAGGCGCTCCCGGGTAACGTGCGCGAGACGAGATCGACACGCACGCCGCGGGCGGCGAGAGCTAGCGCTGTGCAGCAACCAACAATCCCCGCCCCGACTACACAGACATCCGATGAGCGGATTGCCGGCATTCGTTCACTCCGTGGTCAAGAAGGTGCGAGTGACACTTGCGGCGGAGCACGGTCGCTATGAAACTGCATGACAGCGGCCCACGTACATCCGGCAGTCAAACGCACTCGAGAACCAAATATGTTCCGAACTGTCTTCTCCATCGGTCTCGTCGCGATTGTTGGGCTCTTCTTCCTCAAGCTCGCGTTCGGGATCTTCGGCGCTTTCTTCGCGCTGCTTCTCATGCTCGTGTGGTGGGCGATAAGGATCGCGATCATCGGCGCTGTCATCTACCTGCTCATCCGAATCTTCAGTCCCGAGACAGCGCGGCGGATGCGAGAGAGGTGGGCCGGAAAGTAGTACGGCAGGTAACAGTTGCAGAGATCACAGCTCCTACTCCGCAGGGCGGCCCCGGCGCCGCCCTTTGTGCTATCTGAGCAGTTCCTGACGCGACTGGGAGTGGCGAGCTTCGATCTGGGCCGTTGAACTCTGCGGCCCGCGCATGCTGACCGGGCCTACGGAATAGCCTCAGTCGTGTCGTGGCCATCCAGCTCCTCCACGATCGCCCATGTGAGGAGGGGGAGCATGATCTCGTGGTGACCTGTGATCTCGTAGCCTTGGCCCCCCGCGAGAGTCGGCCGCTGCACAACGTTCATGCGCGGGCGGTAGTGCCGCTGCATATCCAGATCGCACGTCACGAAATTGGTCGGCTTGCCTCCGGCGATGTTGCGCGCGACTGTGAGCGCCTTGAGAAACACTTCGGGCATCAGAACGGCGCTGCCGACATTGAGGACGACGCCCCCCTCGTGAAGGTTCGCGAGTCCGGCGGCGAGGCGGCGGAAGTCACGATGTGTGGTGTCGCCGATTGCCGCGCCGTCGGCCGCCGGATGCTGGTGCACGATGTCGGCGCCTAACGCGGCGTGTACAGTCGCGGGGACGCCGAGCCGGTGCGCGTTCAGCAACAGCGAGAGTTCAGGGTGGGCGAGCTGCGTTTCCTCCAGCACGACGGCGATGGCTTCGCCCATGCCGCGACCTTCTCGCATCCCCCTTACGAAAGCCTCGTTGAGCCCGCGGCCGGTCTCCTCGGCCATCCCGAACGTTCCGTCGCGCAGTCCGGTCGCCACATCTTCGGACGTAGCGCCGAAGCGCGCCATCTCGTAGTCGTGAATCGCGGCCGATCCGTTCATTGCAACGTGCGTCACTACGCGCCGCCGCATGAGATCGATGAGAAGGGGGGCGAGGCCTGTCTTTACGACGTGGCCGCCGAGCATAACGAGCACTGTGCGCCCGCTGCGCGAGGCGTCCGCTACAGCGCGAACCACGCGGCGGAAATCGCGCGCCACAAGGATGTCGGGGAGATGCTCCAGGAACGCCCGGAACGAGCGCTCGCCGGCCGGCGCACGCGCAAACTCCTCGGCGCTCACCTTGTTCGGCCGCCGCGCGATGGGAATAGTGCGGACCCGAGAGAGATCAGCCTCCGGGATGGCGACGTCGGGCCGGCGAGTGCCGCTCGAACCTAACGAGCCGCGGTCTCCTTTTTCGGACGCGATTTGAGATAGAGGTTGAGGGAGCCGATCTTGAGTTTGGTTTTCATCTGCACCATGATGCGATCGGCATCGTCCGAGAGCCAGATCTGCGCGTCGCCCCCTTCGCTGAAGATTCCACGGCTCTTGATGATCGGCCGGATGACAATCGCGTTGAACGTTCCCGCCGGAACTTTTACGCGCTCGCGGCGCAGCACACGGATTACAACCGGGTTGCGATCGGGCCTGAAATAACGATTGAAGGTGTACGTCTTCCCGGGCTCCAGCTCGAGCGTGCGGACGAAATACAAGAATGAACCGTCGTCGAGGGGATCCTCGACAGACTGCTGCTCCGCCTTGTCGTTCTCGCGATACATCGCGCGCTCGGGGAATATCTCGTAACGCCGGTTGCGCAGTCTCCCGTTGTCGTCGAAGTCTTGCACAAACCGGAGCGAGTGGAAGCAGTTGACGCTGATCCAGCTTTCCAGCACGTCGTCAACATCATAAAACAGCACACTCCCTCGCACGCGGAAGCGAGTATGCCATGCTTCGAGCCCGCGGACGTCCTCGCGCGCGACAACTTCCATGGTCCCCTCGCCGGCCCTGAGCGGGCCGAAGAAGACGTCGTAGCTCAGCTTCTCGCCCACTTGGAATGGGACGGAAAAGTCACTGGAACAGGCTGTAGAGGCGGCTTGCGGCTGTCGCGCAGTATCGGCCGGCGGAAGGAGTGCCGCCTGCTGCAGCAGCGTGAGAGCGGCCGCGCCGACTGACAATAGCGCGGACATCAATCGCGTCCTCGAACTCGCACTGGAAGGGGCTGGCGCCCACGGGCCTGCCACGCGTAGCGCAACAAATCCAGCGTCGCCGGTGCGGCGCGGACACGCGTCGGACGCGACCGCAGGTCGTAGCGCGGGTCGAGTTGCAGGGTTTCCACGCGACGGGCGAAGGGGAGGATGCCTAACAAGAGATCGACGTTGGCGGACCAGCCGCGGCCTCGCGCCAGGGGTGCAGCGCCGCGCGCCTTGATCAGCTCGCGCAAAACCGAAACGCGATACAGGCGGAAACCGCTCAGCGCATCCAGGTTGGGCGGCGTGCGCGCGACGAAACGTAGAACGGCATCACCAATCCGCCGCAACTGCCTAACGGGACGCGGCATTTCCGGCAGGCTGGTCGCTTGGCGCTGCGCAACGACTACGTCGGCTCCGCCTTCGAAGCGCCGGATAAGGTCGGGGAGCTGCTCCGGGCGGTCGGTCAGGTCGCCCTGCATTGTGACAACGGCGTCACGCCGGCCGTACGATGTTCGAGCTACGGCTTCACGGATCAGAGTCTCGAGCGCCGCAGCGTGCCCCACACGAGGCCCACTGCCAAAGACCGTGAGTGGCAATACTTCGGCATATGGTGCCAGCGTTTCGGCCGTCGCATCCTCGCTGCCGTCGTTGTGAACCAGGATCTCGTACTCGCGATCGAAATCCTTGAGCGACTTGCGGATGCGCCATAGCAGCACGCCGATTGTGCTTGCTTCGTTGTGGACAGGAATGCAGATGAACAGCAAGACGACGTCTCCCTCGAAGCCGGAATACTACGCTGCCAACCTGGCTCGTTGTACCGCAATCAGAGTCATATGGTTGCGCGTCAGCTCGCCAGCGGCCGGGCCGTGCCATGCGCCAGTACTTGCTCGTACACCCGCCGCGAGTGTTGGACCATGCGATCTACGCTGAATTCGGCGGCACGAGCCGGCCCCCTAGCACCGAGCGACTCACGCTGCGCCCCGTCCGTCACAATCGACTCCACGGCGCGCGCGAGCGCAGCAAGGTCGCCCGCTGGAGCGAGCAGCCCCTGTTGCCCGTTCTCAACTAGCTCAGGGATACCGCCGACGTCGAACGCGACGGGGGGTACGCTGAGGGCCATGGCGTCGATCAATACGGTCCCCAGCCCCTCCGAACTTGATGGATGGAGTAGCGCATCCAGCCCTGCCATCGCGCGGTGCGGATCATCGACGAAGCCTGCGCGGAATGCTTCGAACCGTCCAATCATTGCGGGTCCTGTAGCTCTTCCGCCGAGCAAGACGAGACGGACGGACCGAACGACTGCGTCGCTGACCCTGTCCGCGACGTCGGCAATCAGGTCAATCCCCTTCTCGGCGGTCATCGCACCGACCACGCCGAGGAGCACGTTGTGTGTGTCCCACCCGCGCTCTGCGCGCCAAGTGCGTGCAGCCAGTACACCGGGGAGGGGGACGCCCGAATAGACGATCTCGATGCGGGAGGGATCGATGCCGCCGCGACCAAGCGCGTCGCGTACCGCCCGGGATATAGCTATGAATCGGGCGACGCGGCGGCCGTATTTCAGCCGGCCGCGCGGCGCGAAAGTTACGCGCCGCGTAACAACCAGCGGTAAGTGTGGCCGTCCGATCAGGGCTGCGAGGGCGAGTGCATGCGCGCGCGCGTCATGCGCGTGTACGACGTGAGGTTGCCAGGTTCGCACGAGGTTGCGCAGACGGCGAGCCGCGACAATGTCCCAGTCGGCGCGCATACGTACCGGGGCAGCGGCGAGGCCGGCGCTGCGTGCGCGGCGGATGAGCGGGGCGTCTGGATAAGCTGCGAGGAGGGGCTCGTCGCCCATGGCACGCAGGCCTTGTGCGAGGAGGAAGACCTGCCGCTGTCCTCCGCGCCACTCGCGGCCGGAGTCGACGTGCAAGACGCGCAGCGGCATGACGCATCCAAGATGCGCGAGGGGAGTGTACGTGGCAACGCCGCCGAGCCGCGCTCGGGGAACAGGTGTAATACCCCGCTGTGCATAACGAGTTCCGCAGGGAAGGCCTAAGGAGGATGCCTAACGGAGGTGCCGGCAGACGGCTGGCACTTACCGCGCGCGAGTGCCAGCGAACTCGCTGTGTGACGATCGGTATGACAAGGCGGTCTACTTGGTGGCACGTGTCCTGCCCCGCTGTTCGTCAGGTGCGGGCGCGAGACACCGGAGGATACATGATCCTGGCCAATGCGAGGGATCGCCTAACGAGGGATGATGCGCAGCTGGCACTGCGGCTCGTCGGCCGCGCGTCGGCGCGGGATCTGGACGCCGCCGAGGGGCGCTTGCGCGATCGCGGGCTCGATGCGCTGCTGGACGATCCGCGACTGTTGGCCGGCCTGCTGGCCACTCCCCGTGGAGCACGTGCTTCGCTGCCTCTCTTCATGTACGTCGTGGTGCGCCATGCGTTGCGTGATGCCGGCGCGGACGATCGCGTGATGGCTGATTATGTGACATCGATGCTGTTGCACTTCGGGATGCGCAATCGGGCGCAGCGCGTGAGCTACCAGGACGACGAGATCTACACGACGCTCGCCGACCTCGTGGCCGACGTGGAGCGTGCCGGTGACGGAGCCAGGGCGGGCCATGAAGCGACGCGCGCGTTTCTTGTGCGCACGCACCTCGGCAACTACGCTCTGTGGATTAGCGGCATGTTTCCGGACCACGTGGAGTTCCGGCGCTGGCGCCGCGGGGGCCCCGACCTCGACTACTTCGAGGAGATGGGTCGGCGCGGCTATGCCCTCGCGGCGCATCATAGTTTGGCAGACGCGTACGGACTGGAGGCGCTGCTCGCCACGATCGCCGAGCGCTTCGGAGTAGTGCGCGTGGCGCTGAACCGCGTGAGCGACCGGCTGCTGTTTCCTGGTTGGCACACGCCGGAGCGTCTCATGCGTCAGGTGCGGGACGAGTCGCGCTGGCGCTTGATGTAGCCGCGCCGTTGCCAGGCGCGCGGCCCGATCCGTATCGTTCGAGACAGGGCCAGCCAGACACTCATGTTCGAGGACATCCGTCGCGCTCTCAGAGAGCTGATGACCGGGGGCGTACCGCCTAACGAGCGGCGCGCCGCTCTGGCCGACATGCGCGAGACGCTGGTGCGCGCGCGCATGGGGCTGGACGACCTCCGCCGCAGCGGCGAGGAGACGCGCCGACGTATCGCCGAGGAATCGCGCGACGTCGCGACCGCCGAGCGGCGCCGCGCTCTGGCCGAAGGTATCGGCGATGCGGAAACAGCCGGCGTCGCGACCCGCTTCATTACGCACCATCAAGACCGCCTGGCTGTACTGGAGCGCAAGCTGGCCGCGCAGGAAGCCGAGGTCGCGATGGTCGAAGGCGAGGTCACCGAGATGCTGGCGCAATTCAAGGCTGCAATGGCCGGAGTCGGCTCGTTCGCGGCAAGCGCGCCGGACGGAAGCGAGGCATCGGCTGACTCGGTGCTGGGAGCGGAGGCTGCGGGAGCAGAGCGTGAACTGGACGACCTGAAGCGGTCGCAGGCGCGAGCGGCACGCGAGGCTGCGGCAGACGCGCGGCTGCAGGAGCTCAAGCGCCGGATGGGGAAGTAGCGCTCTGAGCGCGCGGCGTCCCTGTCTCGTCGCGTGCGTGTGCGCGGTGTGGGCCGGCGGCTCGTTAGGCGCGCAGGTGGCGCCGCAGCGCACACAGGTCCGCTGCGCGGGCCAGCCCATAAGCGACATAAGCGTGCGCACGCAGGCTCCGCGCTACGGCGGCCTCTTCGCGCGTGTTCCGGCGCTGGGCGGGATCATGGAGGGGCTGCACCGCACAACGGAACCCGACGTGGTGCGCGACTTCGTGCTGCTCACCCGCGGCGAGCCGTGCTCGCCGCTCAAGCGCTACGAGACCGAGCGTATCCTGCGCGCCCAGCCCTTCCTCGCCGCGGCCAACGTGACGGCGTACGACGACGGCGCGCAAGGGGTGCGCGTGGAAGTAGTCACGGTCGACGAACCGTCCGTTGTGGCCTCGTTAGGTGTTCAGAGCGAGGGCCCCTATCTCGACCGCCTGACACTTGGCAGCGGCAACCTCGGGGGCCAAGGCCTCTACGCTGCGGCGTCGTGGCGCGACGGCGAGGGGCTCAGAGATTATATCGCGGCGCGCTACGGAAACTACCAGCTGTGGTCCCACGCGTATCAAATGCACCTGGCCGGAGTACGCCGTGAGCGCGGCAGCGAATGGAGCGCCAGCCTTGTGCTGCCGTTCCTGAGCGACGTGCAGTCGGCCGGGTGGCGCATAATGGCGTCGCGCAACATCGACTTCGTCCCGTTCCGGCGCAGTGGAGCAGCGGATCTGGCTGTCATGACGGACCGCACCTTCGGAGAGGGGGGAGCGATGGTGCGCTTCGGCCGTCCGGGCCGGCTCGCGCTCGTTGGACTTTCCACGACCGTCGAGCGAGCGCGATCGGCCACCTCGCCGGTTGTTTTGGTGGACAGCGGCACTATGCCTGACACCACAGCGGCGCTCTCCGGTCGTTTCGAGACTTACCGCGCGGCGCGGATCAATGCGCTGCTTGGGTTGCGGGCGCTGCGATTCCTGCGAGTCACCGGGTTCGATGCGTTGAGCGGCGAACAGGACGTGCGGACCGGAGTGCAGCTAGCGATCACGTTAGGCCGCAGCATCCCCTTCGACAGGCAGTGGGACGACGACTACTACGGCGCCGCCGGTCTCTACCTGGGGGCGGGAGGGCGTAACCGCTTCGCGGCATTGGAGGCTGGGGCCGAAGGGCGCCGGGCGATCGCAGAGGATCATTGGAGTGCGGTGTATGGCGGCGGGCGGGCGTCGCTGTACCTGCGCCCGCACGGACGCCACACTGTGATCACGAGCGCGGAGTGGACGGCGGGGTATCGCACGCGGCTCCCATTCCGGCTGTCACTGGCAGATCGGACCGGCGGCGTCCCGGGTTTTGCGCATTCCCGGGCCGGCGGCGGCCGCCGGCTGGTAGTCCGCGGGGAGGAGCGCTGGCGTCTGGGCGACATCCGCGGGACTGCGGATCTCGCCGTGAGCGCGTTTGCGGAGGCCGGCAAGCTCTGGGCAGGCGATGTCGCGTTAGGCAATACCACCTCGTGGCGCCCGGCTGTCGGGTTTGCGCTCCTAACGGCCGTCCCGCCCAGGTCGCGGCGCCTGTGGCGGGTGGAGCTGGCCCTGCCGCTCGTGAAAACGGATCGCGCGAGTCCCGAGCTGCGGTTCACCTCGGGCGACGCGACCCGTCAATTCTGGGTGGAGCCGTTCGACCTGCGGCGCAACAGAAGACGCGCCGTGTTAGGCGATCTGTTTAACTGGCCATAACGCGGGGTTCGAGGGCCTCCAAACTCCGGCTGGTGGCGGCCGGTTGCTTGGAGCGAACGGTCCCGGGACTTGTAGCCTAGACCGGGACCTTCGCAGTCAGCCTCTTGAGAAAAGGGACCACCGCCAACATAACGAGCGCGGCCCCCCAAGAAGTCGCAACCGGAATGGAGAAGAACGCGCTCTGCGTGGCGACATTCTCCGTCTGGGCAGCGAGCAGACCGCCGAAGTACTGTGCCAGCGCGTTCGAGAGGAAAAAGACCCCCATCAGCAGCGACACGAGCCGCGCCGGAGCGATCTTGGTTACATACGAAAGGCCGACGGGCGATAGGCACAGTTCACCCCATGAGTGCATCAGGTAAGCGAGGATGAGCCACGACGGGCTGGCCACCTGACACTGCGTGCGCACTCCCTCGGCTGCGACTTGCGCAGCGCAGGCGTCGGAGGTGCGAGCGCCAATCACGAGAAAGACAAAGCCGAGTCCGACGAGCACGAGGCCCAACACCATCTTCAGCGGTGTCGAGGGCTCGCGATTCCTCGACGCCAGGACTCGCCAGAGCCACGCGAAGGCCGGAGCGAACAGGATGATGAACGTCGCGTTCACGGACTGGAACCACGACGCGGGGATCTGGAAGGTGCCGACCTCACGGTCGGTGTAACGGTCGGCGAATATGTTCATCGAGCTGCCGGCTTGCTCGAAGGCCATCCAGAAGAAGACGACGAAAAACGAAACGATGAACAGTGCGCTAACGCGCCTGCGCTCGTCGCCATGGGTACCGAGAACGCTTATGGCGAGCGCACCACCGACACAGATGCCGAGGATGAGTTGGACCCAGCCGCCGCCGCCGATCCAGGCGGCGAGATCTGTGTTGGCGCCGCTCGCCAGCCAGGTGATCGCAGCCCCGGCCGCCGCGCCGATGGCGCCAAGGCGCGCGTTGTTGGTTACGGGGGCGAGAGCGGGGGGAGGGGGGGCGCCATAGTCTGCAGACGCGCTGCGTGCGGCCTCGTTAGGCGGCAGTCCGATACCCGGAAGCAGTTGGGCGCGCCAGCGCAGGTACATGAGCAATCCGAGCAACATCCCCACGCCCGCGGCTCCAAAGCCGAAATGCCAGCCGATGCGCTCTCCGAGATAGCCGCACACGAGCGGTGCGATCGTCGCCCCGAGGTTGATCCCCATGTAGAAGATCGTGAAGCCGGCGTCGCGCCGCGGATCGCCGGCGCGATACAGCTGTCCCACCTGAGTCGATACGTTAGGCTTGAAGAAACCAGTGCCGATGATGACACATGCCAGCCCCGCGTAGAACAGCGGCATCGTCTGCAGCGCCAGCAGGAAGTGTCCCAGAGTTATGACCAGGGCGCCGATGATCATCGAGCGCCGTGTACCGAGCCAGCGATCGGCGAGGTATCCGCCGATGATCGGAGTCAGCCACACTAGCGATGTGTAGTTCCCGTAGAGGCGGGCGGCATCGCCGTCACTCCAGCCCAGCGCATTGACGAGATACAGGACGAGGAGCGCCCGCATGCCGTAGTAGGAGAAGCGCTCCCACATCTCGACAGCGAAAAGCAGGGCGAGTCCTCTGGGGTGCCCGAACAAACCTCGCTCGTTAGGCAAAGGCGCGGCGATTGCAGTCATGGATTAAGGGAGCTGGCACACAGCCGGGATGGAGGAGCTAATGGGCGCTCCGCGCCCTGATGGCTGCAAGCGGGAGATGGCGTTCCGGTTGGCGCGTCCCCCCCGCGTCCTGTTGTCGCTCCCACGATACCCCGCTCGGCGGCTGTTTGATGCACGCGGCCCAGTGGGCCGGGGCTTTTTCTTCGAGCGGCGGGACGAGACGTGCGCAGGCAGCATCCTTCGCGGGATGCTGGCAGCGCGGGTGGAATACGCAACCGCTCGGCGGGTTCGCAGGGGAGGGGACTTCGCCGGCGAGCACGATGCGCTGGCGCCTGGTTTTGGGATCGGGGATCGGGATCGCGGACAGCAGCGCCTGCGTATAGGGCATTAGGGGCTCGCTGTAGACGTCGTCCACATCCGCGAACTCGACGATGCGGCCGAGATACATAACGGCGACGCGGGAAGCCATGTGCCGGATCACCGCCAGGTCGTGGGCGATGAAGAGGTACGTCAGTCCATGACTCTCCTGCAGGTCACGCAGCAGGTTGACTACCTGTGCTTGCACCGAGACGTCGAGCGCGGAGACAGGTTCATCGCACACGATGAAGGACGGTTCCACGGCGAGGGCGCGCGCGATTCCGACGCGCTGGCGTTGGCCGCCGGAGAACTCGTGTGGGTAGAGCGCCGCGTATTCCGGTCGCAGGCCGACCTCCAGGAGGAGTTGCCTAACGCGCTCGTCGGCCCTGGCTCCGCGCGCGAGTTTGTGCACGATGAGCCCTTCCTTGACCGTGCTGCCGATCGTCATGCGCGGGTTGAGCGACGAGTACGGGTCCTGGAAGATCATCTGCATGCGGCGGCGCATCGCGCGCAGCGCGGCTCCGCTCAGGGCGCGCAGGTCCACGCCGTCGAAGCGCATCTCGCCTGCGGTGGGCTCGATGAGGCGCAGGATCGTGCGGCCGAGCGTGGTCTTGCCGCAGCCGGATTCACCGACCAAACCTAACGTTTCACCGCGGGCAACGTCGAAGGATACTCCGTCGAGCGCGCGCACGGCGCCGCGCGAGCGACCGAGCCAACCGCTCGTTAGGGGGAAGTGTTTGACCAGCCCACGCAGCGAGAGCAACGGCGCTGCGACAGTACCGACGGCGGCTACGCCCGCACCCTCGCCGCCGGCCTCGCTCATGCGCGCGGCCCGGCCGGCACCGGCGCCCTGCGCTCCGGCTGCAACACGAGGTAGCAGCGCGCCGCGTGTGACGCTGCCGCCGCGAACGCGTCCGGATGCGACAGGCAGCGCTCCCAGGCATGCGGACAGCGGTCGCGGAAGCGGCAACCCGACGGCCAGTCCGTGGGCGGCGGGACAGTCCCGGGAATCACCGTTAGGCGCGCCTGCGCTTGCTCGACGCGCGGCATCGCCGCCAGCAGTCCCTGCGTATACGGGTGCTGTGGGTCGGCGAACAGTTGCGTAACGGGGGCTTCCTCCACGATCTCGCCGCCGTACATGACGAGGACCCGCGAGGCCATCTCGGCGATCACGCCGAGGTCGTGTGTGATGAGCAGAATGGCCATGCCGACGTCGCGCTGCAGCGCGCGCAAAAGCTCGAGGATCTGTGCCTGCACGGTGACGTCAAGCGCCGTGGTCGGCTCGTCGGCGATGAGCAAGGCAGGGCGCATAACGAGCGCCATGCCGATGAGCACGCGCTGGCGCATCCCTCCCGACAGCTGATGCGGGTATTGTTTCGCGCGCTCGGAGGGATCCGGGATGCCCACGCGCTCCAGCATCTCTACGGCACGTGTCCACGCGGCGCGGCGCGGCGCTCGTTCGTGCACGCGGAGGACCTCCGCTATCTGATCGCCGATCGTAAAGACCGGATTGAGCGCCGTCATTGGCTCTTGAAAGACCATCGCCATGCGGCGGCCGCGCACGCGTTGCATCTCACGCTCGGAGAGCGCAAGGAGATCGCGGCCTTCGAAAACGACGCGCCCGTCGGACCCGATGCGTCCCGGCGGATCGACGATGCGCAGCAGGGCGTGTCCGGTGACAGTCTTGCCGCAGCCGGACTCGCCCACCATTCCCACGGTCTCACCCGGTGCGATGCGGAACGACACGCCGTCAACTGCCCGCGCCACACCCGCCGGTGTGGCGAACGATACATGCAAGTTGTGCACGTCGAGCAATACTTCGCTCGCAGAGGAAAACTGGCGGGACTGCGCGGCCGCGGGCGGGAGCGTCATCCGGCGGGAAGCTGCCGTGCGCTCGCGACGTCGCGCAAGCGGTCGGCGATCACGTTGATGGCCAGGACGGTCACGACGAGCGCAGCACCCGGCGCTACGCTGAGCCACCAGGCCGTGGCGAGGAAGTCGCGGCCATCGCGTAGGATGCTCCCCCAGCTCGCCTGCGGCTCGGCGACGCCGAAACCGAGAAACGAGAGGCCGGCTTCGACGACGAGCGCGCCGCCGACGGCGAGCGTGGCAGCGACGAGGACGGGGGAAGCGACGTGGGGGAGGACGTGCCTAACGGCAATGGTCCATTCGCGCAGGCCGAGGCCGCGGGCAGCTGTCACGAAATCGCGGTCGCGCAGCGCCATTACCTGCGTGCGCACGAGTCGTGACGTGGCGAACCACCCTGTGAGTCCGATCACGAGTATCAGGGCGGGGACGGACAGCGTCCCCCAAAGTGCGACGATGCCTAACAACAAGAGGATGCGCGGAATTGCGAGCAGGGCATCGACGCTGCGCATCATCGTGGCGTCGACGATGCCGCCGGCGAGTCCCGCGGACAGCCCGTATACTGTCCCGATCGTAACGGAGAGTGCCATCGCGAGCACAGCGATGGAGAGCGAGACGCGCGTCCCGTACAGCATGCGGCTCAGGACGTCGCGGCTATACGGGTCGGTACCGAACGGGTGCGCGACGCTGGGCCCCTGATTCTTGAGCCCGAGAATATCCAGCTGCGCGGCGGGATCGAACGGTGCAGTGAGCGGCGCGACGAGCGCGGCGATCGCCAACAGCGTCAGGAGCGCGAGGCCGGCGCGCGAAGGCCCATGCCGCCACAGGGCGCTCAACGGAGTCGCCCGCCGAGCGCTGGTCGCGGCCTCGGTGGCTCTTAGCCGCTCAACGCCGGCCAGATCGGATGCGAGCCCGGAGGGGGGGACCACGTTAGGCACGCCGCGCGCGCGGGTCCGCTGCCGCGGCCACGACGTCGGCGAGCAGGCCTCCAGCGACGACAAACAGGCTGCCCACGATGAGACTGCCGACGACGAGCGGATAGTCGCGCGCCGTCAGCGCGTCGACGATCACACGACCCATGCCGGGCCATGCGAATACGGTTTCCACGAACACGGCACCGCCCACAAGGGCCGGAAACGCGAGCCCGATGAGCGTAATGGTCGGCAGCAACGCGTTGCGCAGCGCGTGGCCGAAGAGTACACGTCCGTCAGAGAGGCCTTTGGCGCGCGCGGTGCGGATGAATTCGTCAGGCAGTATGTCGAGCAGCGCCGCGCGTTGGTAGCGCGCTACACCGGCGCCGATGATCAGCACAAGCGTGAGCCCCGGCAGCGCGAGATGGCGCGCCACATCCGCCACGCGTTCCGCAGGTGAGTAGAGCCGTGAAAGCACCGGG
>JBQTJS010000294.1:0-4074 GCA_052386875.1 Gemmatimonadaceae bacterium | reverse complement strand
CCGGTGATCAGGTGATCGATGTCGCTCGTGATCTCCTGATTCAGCATCAGCTCGACTATCTCAGGCCTGTCGTTCGACGCATAGTTGCGGTCGCGCCGGAAAGAGTTCAGCGTCAAGCCGTGCGCATTGTTCCCCGCCGCCGTGTTCGAGATTGCATTCTTCGTGTACGACGTGTTCCAGCTGAACAACAGGTTCGACATGGGAGAGAACGAGAAATTGCCGCGGATTACCTTCTTCTCCTCTTTATCGTTAGGCAACACCCCTTCCTCGTCCGTCGTCGTTCCCGAGACGTAATACCGCAGCGCCTCGCCGCCCCCGCTCACCGACGCCGTGTAGCGCTGCTGATAACCGTTGCGCAGCCAGGGATCGATGAAGAGATAGCTCGACCTCCCGCCGGCGCGCGAAACGCCTCTCGTGGGAAGCCCGTCGAAGCGGTTCGGAAAACTGTCCCGATATGCTTGCATCGTCCCGCTGCACGCCGGAGGCAGAGTCGCGCAAGCAAAGACAGTGTCGCCCGGCGGCGCCTCGCTCGGATCCGGCCCGAAGGGGAGCGCCTGCGCAAATCCCTGCGTGATGTCCACCGACCACTGCGGCTGACCGGTCTGACCCTTCTTGGTGAAAATCTGGATCACACCCGCCGCCGCTTCCGTCCCATACAAAGTGGACGCCGCCGCCCCCTTTATTACCTCGACTCGTTCGATGTCGTTAGGATTTATATCGTTGAGCGGGCTGGCGATGTCATTGCCGCTGCGCAGCTGCGTACCCGTCGGAGGTACGTTGCGCTGATACCCGTCGCTGCGGATGCGCACACCGTCCACGTAAACCAGCGGCTGATTGCTCATCGCGACGCTCACATTGCCGCGCAGCCGGATCATCGAGCCGCTACCGGCCATCCCCGAGCTGGGCATCACCTGCATCCCCGCCGAGCGCCCCTGCAGTAGCGCCCCCACGTTCGCCGGAGGCTGCACTGCGGCGAGGTCAATCTGCGCGATGCTGTTCCCCACTTCACGGTTCCGCGCCGTCCCGGCCGTTCCCGTGACGACCAATGCATCAAGCGCAATCGCCTGCTGCTTCATAGAGTAATCCAGCGTCACCGTCTGCCCTGCAACCACAGTCGCCGTCTGGTCGACAGGCCGGAACCCGATCATCTGCGCCCGGACACGGTACTGCGCGGGAGGGACGTTTACGATCGTGTACCGCCCGTTCGCCGCGGTCCGCGTCCCGAGAGTGGTACCGACCAGGTAAACCTGAGCCCCTTCGATAGGTTGACCACCGTCGGACAGCACTCGGCCGCCGATCGTCCCCGTCTGGCCTTGGAGACCTTGCACAGGTAGGGCAGCGAACAGGATCGCCGCGGCTGCAAAACGGTGCGTAAGGCGTCGCAACAATACTCGGTGCATTTGCACCTCCTTAAGAGAGGACATCCTGGAACGTGGTCGCCCGAGAACGCACACGTTATGGCCGTTCACGGGCCCGTCAAGCACAACTAGGTCACCCGCACCTCGACAGTTGCTTCTTTCTGCCCAGCGACAGCATCGGTAACGGTCACTCGCACCAAGAACGTGCCGCGGAGTTTGTAAGGATGCCGGAACGTGTGGCGAGCCGTGCGCGCCCCAGCGGTGGGAAACTGCTCGATAATGCCATCGCCGTATTCGATTTGGACCCCAAAGAGCGTCCCGCCCTGGGCATGCACAAGGAAGTCGATCGTGTCGCCGGGGGCCGCCGTCGTCCGACTCGCCTGAACGGTGACGTCAAGCGGCTTCGGCTCCAGTGTTGAGCTGGAGCACGCCGCCATACTCGCGGCCACAAACGCCCACGCGAAGGTCCTCGGCACTGCCCAAGTATGGGCCCCGAGCACTCGCGCGCCAGAGCCAGACTCCACGACATTGGCGGCCTGCATAAATGCTTCCGGGTGAGACGGGTGTTACGGTGACTCGTCCTTCTCCCGTAACGACTTAGCACGCTTAACCCTCTCGTGCCCACCCGCGCCACGCCAAGCCGCGGCACTTCGCCGCCGTACCTCCTTCCGGCCGCTGCCACGCCGGAGGAGCTGCGGCCCGCTGAGGCGCTGGTCGACCAGGCACATCGAGCGCAGAGTCGCGGAGAGCACGAGGTAGCCCGCGAGCTGCTCGAGAGAGCGCTGCGCGAAGCACCTCGTGGCACGAGTCCGGATGTCATCTTCTCGCTGCTGCTGGGGATCGCTCGCGCCGCGTTGCAGTTGGGTGACTACGCAGCCGCGTTGGACGGCATAGAGCTGGCCATGGCAGCTGCGCAGTCGTTAGGCGCGGACACTTCACTGGCTGAGGCATTAGCCTTGCGCGCCCGCGTGCACGCACTGCGCGACTCCCCCGACGAAGCCGAGCAGGATCTCGCTCTCGCCCGCTCGCTCGCCGAGGGTGCGCAAGCACATGTGCTGGGTGCGTCGATCGCTGCCGCGCTGGCCGACATCGCCGTAACGCGCGGTAATCGTGCCGCCGCAATCGACCTCCTGCTGCAGAGCCGGTCCACGTACGAAGCCGCACGGGACCGCCACGCTCTGGCGCGCATCTCGGCGGAGCTTGCCGCCCTGTACGATGAGCTGGAGCGCTGGAACCTCGCCGAGCAGGCCTTCGCTGAAGCACTGCAGCTCGCCGCCGCAACGCGCGATGAGAGCCTAACGATCGAGCTGGAGCTGGCTCGTGCCGAAATGTCCCTCGGCCGCGGCAACCTCGAACGGGCGCACGCGTCCAGCGAGCGCGCATTGGCGCTGGCCCGCCAAAGGGACAACGCCTCGGAGCAGGCTTATGCGCTATGCGTCGCGGGGGCCGTGGCCCGTGAGCTGGGCGACATGCCGCGCGCGGAGCGCCTGCTCGCGCAGGCTGAACGGCTCGCTGTCGACAGCGACGACTTGCTGCGAATCGCCGAGGTGGCGCGCGAGCGTGCGCTCTTGTCCGCCGCGTTGGAGCGGCACCACGAGACTCTCATCGCGCTGAACAGAGCTTACCGCTTGCTGGCGCAGTTGCGCGGTATGCCGGCGGAACAGGGGCAGCGGCGCCGTGTGGCGCGCCTCGAACGCGCCTTCATCCGCGCCGTGCGGGCGTGGGCGCTGACGATCGAATCGAAGGATCAAGCCACGGCGGGCCACCTCGATCGTGTCGCCGACCTCACCGTTGCCATCGCTCGGCGCATGGGCGTCGCCGAAAAGGGGCTGTACTGGTATCGCGTTGGTGCGCTGCTGCACGACGTCGGCAAGCTGGGCATCCCGGCCTCGCTGCTGAACAAGGCGGGGCGCCTAACGGCGGAAGAATGGAGTCTCGTCAAACACCATCCGATCGCCGGCGCCGAAATGCTGGCCGAAGTCGACTTCCCATGGGAAGTGCGGCCTATCGTCGAGTCGCACCACGAATGCTGGGACGGCTCGGGCTATCCGCGCGGTCTGGCGGGGAGCGAGATCCCCCTTGCCGCGCGCATCTTCTGCGTTGCGGACGTATTCGATGCGCTGACCTCGCGGCGCAGCTTCAAGCGGGCGCTCGGGCACGACGAAGCTGTCGACATCATGCGTCGCGACGTGGGCCGCCAATTCGATCCCGCTGTCTTCCGCGTGTTCGAGGATGTGATCCGTGAAAGCAATGCCACGACACCTCTGACAGGCGGCGAAGGGCGCGCGCCGGAAGCGAGTGTGCCGCTCATAGACGATGAGATCACAGGCGTGGCACAGCGCTCCGCGTTTTTTGCACGACTTGCTCAGGCCTTGGCCGAGTGCGCTTCTCGCGATGACTCGGTGGCCCTGCTCATAGTTGACATCGATGACTTCAGTCGCATCAACAACGAGTTCGGACGATTGCAGGCTGACGACATACTCTGGGCAGTCGCGAAGGTTTTGCAACGCGGTATCCGCAGCGGTGACCTTGTCGGCCGGCTTGGCGGCGATGCCTTCGCAGTGCTCCTGCCGCGAACCTCGCTCGAGGTTGCCGGCGAAGTTGCCGAGCGGCTGCGCGCAGCCGCAGCTGCCCTGCGTTGTGTCCGTCGTGAGATGCCTGACGAGACGCTCGCGGTGACTGTGTCCATAGGCATCGCCAGCGCGCCGCTGCACGC
>JBQTJS010000293.1:0-25866 GCA_052386875.1 Gemmatimonadaceae bacterium | reverse complement strand
CAAGGGTGCTCGCCGGGAATCGCGACGCATTTGGCCTGCTGATCCAACGGTACAGTGACCCCCTCTACCGCCACGCGCTCGGCATGACCGGCAGCCCAGATGTGGCGGAAGACATCCTTCAGATGTCTTTTATCAAAGCGTTCCAACACCTTTCTGAGGTGCGCGGGCGCTTTGATGCCTGGGTCTTCCGGATCGTGGCGAACGGATGCAAAGACTGGCTCAAGAATATCCGTCGCACGCACCTGAGCTATGACGAGGATGACCAGCCGACGGGCTATGCGAATCCGGACGAGGATCTGGATCGCACCGAGCTTAGAGGCGATTTGGACAGTGCTCTGACGAGCTTGCCGGCCTCCTTGCGCGAGGCCTTCATCATGAAGCACGTCGAAGGGCGCTCGTATGAAGAGATGGCTGACTTGTTAGGCACTACGGTTGGAGCGTTGAAGATGCGGGTGCATCGGGCACGTGAGGCGCTCCAGGCACTCTTAGAGGAGAAATACGCCTAATGCTGGACAACGAGATGGATCGCACCGGCGAGCGCGATATCGGCCGAGAGCGTACCAACCGTCCGGCCGACGGCTCGCATGGAGAGGGAGGGGACCAGGGCCTGCCAGACCGTGAAGTGCCACTCACTTCTGTAACCACTGCCGACGTGATTAATCGCTGGCTGGATGGAGAGATGACCGAACCGACCGGACTCCGCGGTGACGCGGCGCGAACTGTCGAGTTCTGGCGCCGGATCGGGGAAGAGACAGACCGCCGCCGTCGCTTGGCCACGCCTGTGCATCTCCAGGCCAAGATAATGGCCGCATTGCCCGAGGCAGCACCGCGGACGGCTGACTGGTGGCGGCGCGATGCCAAGGTGACCGCAGGGATGCTGCTTGCGGCAGGCGCGGCGCTGCTGGCGTTAGGCGCCGTGGTCGTCAACCTCCTGCGCACGAACTAAGACACGCGTCTTCCAACCCGTGTCGAGCCGGGCCGGCGCCGTTAAGCGCCGGCTCGGTTTGTTTTTTCCCAGCCTCCGACTCCTCAAGGGACCATGCGGTCGTTCCAGCGCGGCAGCAGGAACCAGTGCACGTACCCGCACCCCTCGCAAACAAAGCAATGCGCGGAGCGACTTAACCACTCGAAATTCAAGAAAGAGACGAGCGCGCCGTGCAGCTTAGCGCGACGGCTCCGGAAAGCGGTTCCGGAGCACATTTGGCAGCGTAGTGGTTGGCCGTTGATCTCAACTGCGTGCGGCCGAGACTTCCGTAAGAGTCGCATAGTGGCGCCTGTGTTTTTCTAGCGGGCCACCGGGACGCGCTCGAACAGCACGTTGCGCGCCCTCCCGGCAAATGCGCGCAGCTCGATGATCTCCCCGCCGGCCGCGCGCACGAATCGCACTGTCGTCCCCGTGCTTCCCACGCGGAATCCGTCCCTGTAAAAAGGCCGCAACGCCAACTCGTCGTCCGGCGTCGCGCGCAACAGCAGACGCTCCTTCTCCACGCGCAAGCGCAACCTGCTCCCCAACTCCGGGCTGAAATAATCCCCCGCATACTCCTCGAGCTGAGCGCTCGCCAGAGAAGGCGTCGCCGCTCTTTCGTACAGTGTCACCGCGCCTGACGAATCCGTCCAGGTGAGGTGCTGTGCCGCCGCCGCCCCTTCTGCAGGCTCGAATCGCAGGCGGGCGCTCGAGCGCGTGCGGTAAACACCGGGGGAATCGTACATTAGCGGCTGACCCCCCGTTAGGCGTAACCCCTCACCGGCTCCCGCGATGCTGAACGATTCGTCGGACACCGGATTGCGATACGTCGCCGCCACGCGCACACGCTGGTCCGCTGGAACGGGAGGGGGGGACGAGTCGGCCGCGACCTCCGGTACTGCGTCAAGAAACAAACCGGCGACGCGACGTGCCAGAGCGGCTGCGTTCGCGTTCGCTGCGTTGCACAACAGCGCGACAGCCAAGCGCCCCCTCTCGGGATAACGCGCCAGGAACGTGCGGTACCCGGCAGTGGAACCGCCATGCGCGACCTCGCGCGTTGCGCCCCCGCCCCGCGCATATGTGATCGTGAGGCCTAACGCGTAATCCAGCCGCCGACCGTTGGCGAGCTTGCCTTGAGTCTCGAGCAGGCGCGTCAACTCCGGCCGGCCCAAGAGCCCGCCGTCGAGCGCCCTGTTCCACGCCAATAGGTCCGCCACGGTCGTGAGCAGGCCGCCGTTGCCGTGCACCATAGTGAACGGCATGTCCTGGATCCACGCGCCATCCTGACGCGAGTACGCCGTCGCCCGCTGAGGGACCACGCGCCGATAGTCGTCGCGCCACTGAGTGTGCGTCATACCTAACGGCTTGAAGATGCGCTCCTCGGTGAATCGGGCGAACGGCATCCCGGCTACGCGCGTCACGATCACGCTCGCCAGCGTGTAACCCGTATTGCTGTACAGATACTCGCTTCCGGTCGGGAAGTTGAGCTGCCGCTGCCGACTCACCATGTCCAGCACTTCAGCTATCGTGTGCACCTCGCTTCCGGGCCCCCGGCCAGCTAGTCCCCACATCGCCCACTGATCGCGGATCCCGCTAGTGTGCGTGAGAAGGTGGCGTATCGTTATGCGCTGCCCGAAATCAGGGACCTCCGGCAGGTATTTCCGGATGTCGTCGTCCAGCGAGAGCACCCCCTCCAAGTGCAGGAGCGCCAGCGCCGCCGCAGTGAACTGCTTTGCCACTGAACCCGACTCGGAGATCGACTCCGTCGTCAGCGGCACAGCGTACTCCAGATTGGCCATGCCGTATGCCCTGGCATATACCTGCCGCCCGTCACGGCCGATCCCGACGATGCACCCTGGCGATGTAGTCGATGCGTAGTTGGCGAAGATCGCGTCGATGCGCTTGGCCAGGCTGTCGCTAACCTGTGTGCCGACCGGACGAGCCGAGAGACTAAAGAGGAGGGTGACGGTCGCGGCCAGCTGTGTGGCGCGGTTCAGGCGAAAAGTGGGCATGCGGCCGACGCGGATCGAGTGTGCGGTAGAGGATGCTGTCTGTGTCAATTGTGCGCTACTCGCTACGTGCCGCACATGTCTGCTGTGTCGTGCTTAACGCAACCGCGGCCGTGAACGTCACACGAACTGCGCGCGCGTCAGGGTAGCGCCCTCGCCGCCGCGTCTAGCACGTGGTGCCTCGCGATTGCGTCACGTCCCCTCGTGATCAGCCGGGCGTCACCGGCGACAACACAATTCTCGGAGACACCCATGCGATTCCGAACGCTCACCGCACTCTTGGGCACGGCCGTCATCCTGGCGGCGTGCTCGGACAGTGCCACCGGTCCCACTCCAGATCTCGAATCTGAGCTTGACGAGGTCGTTCTCGAGACCCAGACGAGTGCCGCTCTAGATCGGCGCCCCGGGGCTGCGTCACTCCCCTTCAATCCACCGTTCCCCGACGACCTGAAGCTGACCGACGCGCAGAAGAAGTGCATCTCTGACGCGTTCACGGCCTTCCGCGAGGCCAACGCGGCCGCGCTCGCCGAGCTACATGCCATCCACAAGAAGGCGCGCGAAGCCAAACAAGCGGGTGCCTCACGCGAGGAGATCCGCAAGATCCTCGAAGCTGCCAAGCCGATCCTGGAACGGCTGCGCCCGGCGCACGCCGCATTACACGAGAAGGTTCTGTCGTGCCTAACGCAGGCTCAACGCGACTGGCTCGCTGCAAATCGAAAGAAGAGAGGCTAGCCTGACAGCAGCCGGAGCTTGCCCTGTTAAAGGGCAAGCTCAGCTGCGGGCCGGGAGGTGCAGGCGCAGGTGCGAGGTGAGGTGCAGGCGCGCGGGCGCAGCTGCAGGCGCGAGGTGCAGATGCGAGATGAGGTGCGGGGGCAGGTGCGAGACGCAGGTGCGAGACGCAGGTGCGAGGCGCAGGCGCGAGGCGCAGGTGCGAGGTGCCTGTCCTCGCATCTCGCTCGCGTTTCACTTCTCGGCACGCCGATTGCTTTTTGAATAATCAGCGCAGGTCTTCGGGATTCCCGGCATAGACGCACACGCGTTGCGCGGCCTGAGCTTGTTTCGTCACAACTATGCCTGACCAGTCTCGGGCAAGATCAACCCCCCGTTCCTCGCAGACCGGCCAGCAAGACATCTCTCGCAGGAGAGGGAGGGTGGGACTATGCGGTATCCCTTCATCGCGTTCGCGGCAACGGCCGCGCTGCTCGGCTGCGCCTCCGGCGGCGGCAGCCTGGACCGGGGCGACGCGCGCCGGGCAGCGTACTCAAGCGACGTCATCATGTTCGACGAGCTGGCGCGCTTCGGCGCCGGCGCACCGAATCTGTACGCGGCGCTGGAACGCGCGCGGCCGGCGTTCATCCGCGTGCGCGGGTCAGGCCGCCTAACGCGGCCCTCGGCCGCGCAGATCGACGTCTTCATCAACGGCGGATATGCCGGCGACGCCAACATCCTGCTGACGCTGCAGCCATCGCAGGTCGCCAGCGTGCGTTTCGAGCGGCGCAGCCAGGCCTTCGTACGGCACGGCGCCTGGCTCCGCGGCGAAAACGTCCTGTACGTGACGCTGCTGCGTTAGGCAAACCGAGTCGCAGACCGGTTCGCCGCCCCAGCCGCCCCAGCCGCTCCTGCCGCCCCGGCCGCCCCCGCCGGCCCCGGCCCCGCCGGACCCGCCGGACCCGCCGGACCCGTTCCGGCACCTGCAGATTCACGCGGTCTGGCGGCGATGGCCGCCGCGTTCACGGCCTGGGAGACGTCCCCGTCCACAAGCGCGGAGCGCACTGCCGCGGCGATCTCCAGCGCCACGTTCTGTTGCGCTTCCGCGGTCGATGCGCCCAGATGCGGCGTAAGAACCACGTTAGGCAAAGTCCGGATAGGGTGATCCACCGGCAACGGCTCCGTCGCGAATACGTCGAGCGCAGCCCCCCCCAATCTCTTGCTCTCGAGAGCCCGCACCAAAGCTCCTTCGTCTACGACGCCGCCGCGCGCCACGTTCAGCACGAACGCGCCGGGCCTGAGTGCGGCCAGCTCCGCCTCGCCGATCAGCCCCTCGGTCTCCGGCGTCAACGGCACGTGCACGGATAACACATCGGCTGCCGCCAACACCTCCGCAAGCGTAGCCATTTCGACCCCCAACGCCCCAGCCCGGTCAGCCGCGAGCACGGGATCGAACGCAACAACGCGCATTCCGAAGGCTCGCGCCCGCTTGGCCACCTCGCCACCGATCCTACCCGCTCCGACAAGACCCAGCGTCTTTCCGTTCAGCTCCGTACCAGTGAACGTCTTGCGATCCCATTCGCCGGCGCGCATCGAGCGATCCGCTGCGGGGACCCGCCGCGCCAACGACAACAGCAGCGCCATCGTCAGCTCGGCGGCGGAAACGCTGTTCCCCGCAGGGGCGGTAAGGACCGGTATCCCTCGCTCAGTCGCTGCATCAACATCGATTGTGTCTACCCCGACCCCCGCACGCCCAATCACTCTGAGGCGATCCGCGCGGCTCAGCGATTCGCGCGTGATCCGTGTCGCCGAACGTACGAGCACAGCGTCGGCCTCTGCCAGGGCGTCGCGAAGCGCGTCACCCTTGAGGCCCGGCCTTACTGCCAGCTTGAATCGAGGATCGGTCGCGAGCGGTGCGAGTCCGTCCAGCGCGATCGCATCGGCAACGAGGATTTCGAAAGTAGCGCTCATGCAAGAAGTACTTTGCCTAACGCTTCGAGGAGAACGTCCAGCTCCTCGAGGGTGTGCTCGCCCATGTGCCCGATCCGGATCATCAGGTCTTTCTCCGGCCCGTACCCTGAAGCAATCACGAATCCCTGCGCTTTCATAGCGCTCGTCACGGCGGAGCCGGTCTGCCCGCTCGCCAGGCGGATGCACGTGACTGTCGGGGACCTGTAGCCCTCAGGGGCCAGCACCGAGATTCCGCTTCCGCGAGCACGAGTCTCTTGCACCCACGCCCACGTCCGCTCGGCCATTGCCTGGTGCCTCGCCCAACGCGATTCGAGCCCTTCAGCCAGGATGTGAGCTAGCTGCACTTCCAGCGCGTACATAAGTGAGACGGCCGGCGTGTTCGGCGTCTGGTTTTTCCTGATGTACTTGTCGAACTCGATAAAGTCGAAATAGATGCCGCGATCCTTCTTCTGTCTCGCGCGCTCGAGCACTTCCTCGCTCGCGGTGCAGAAAGCCAGTCCCGGCGGCAGAGCAAACGCTTTTTGCGCTCCGGTAAGCACACAGTCGAGTTCCCATGCGTCAGTCTCGCATCGTGCCCCTGCCATGCCGCTCACGCTATCCACGAGGAGCATGACATCGCCCGCCGCGTGCGCAACCTTGGCAAGCTCTGCGATCGGGTTGAGCGCCCCAGTGGCCGTTTCTGAATGCACTACTGTGACGGCGTCATAGTCCTGACCCGCCAGCGCCGCCGCCAGCTGGTCGGCTGAGAACCCATGTCCAAGCGGGGCTTCGAGCTTATCAGCCGAGAGGCCGCAGGCTACAGCAATACGATAGAACCGCTCGCTGAATGCGCCGTTCACCAGCGAGAGCACTCGGCGGCGGGCGCCGTTGCGTAGAGCGGCCTCCATCAAGCCGGTCGCGGAAGACGTCGATAGGTAAACCGGACGCTTGGTGCGGAACACAGCCTGTAGACCCGGCTGGATGCGCTCAATCAGACCTTCGATGTCTTTCCCCCTATGCCCGATCATCGGCCGCGTCATGGCCTCCAGGACGTCGGGGAGCACTTCCGTGGGCCCGGGAAGGAAGAACCGTCCGAAGCCGGGCTTTTTGGCGATCTTTGCGTGGGCGATAGCGGTCATTGGTCGTGGCGTAATTACGGGATCATTCTATTGTGCGGTGCATGCTACGGCGACGGCCGGCACGGCGCTGACAGTCACTAGGGAGGGACGAGCAAGGGGGCACCCGCGGCCACCCACCAACAGCCTTCGCGATCACATGTGGATCGGCCGGCCGAGCGCGCTCAGGGCAGCTTCCTTGGTGACTTCCGAGAGCGTTGGGTGCGAGTGCACAGTGAGCGCAATGTCGTCTGCCGAGGCGCGGTATTCCATGGCGAGAACCACCTCGGCCATCAGCTCGGAGACGTTGGGCCCGATCATGTGGCAGCCTAACAACTCGTCGGTACGGCCGTCCGCAACGAATTTCACGAATCCTGCGGCCTCGCCCATCGTTCGCGCCCTCCCGTTGGCGGAAAACGGGAACTTGCCGACTCGGATTTCTCGGTTGTGCGCGCGCGCCTCGGTTTCGGTCAGCCCGACAGTTGCGATCTCGGGCCACGTGTACACGATGCTCGGGATCGTGCGATAATGCATACGGGCTGCGTGCCCGGCTATGCTTTCGGCAGCGACGATTCCTTCCTCTTCCGCTTTGTGCGCGAGGAGTTGACCGCCGACGGCGTCGCCTATTGCATACACGTTAGGCAGGCTGCTGCGCATCCGTGCATCCACAACGATCTCGCCACGCGCGCCGGTCGCGATGCCTAACGCCTGCGCGTCGATCCCCATTAGCGCCGGACGCCGACCCACGGCTACGAGCACACGGTCGGCCTCGAGCGTTTCCTGCGAGCCGTCCGCCTCGACGTGCAGCAGCACTCGCGTCTCATCTATAGTCGCCCCCGTTACCCGAGCGGCGACGCGGATAACAAGACCCTGCTTGCGGAAGGTACGATCTGCTTCGCGCACGATATCGTCGTCGCTTCCGGCGAGGATGCTTGGCAACAGCTCGACGACAGTCACGTTGGCGCCGAGTCGTCGCCACACCGAGCCCAGCTCGAGCCCGATCACGCCGCCGCCGATAACCACCAGATGACGCGGCACTTCGGGGATGGCGAGAGCGCCGACGTTTGACAAAACGCGCCGCTCGTCAAATGGGAGGAATGGAAGTTGGATCGGCTCCGAGCCGGTCGCGAGGATCACGTCCTTGGCCGCGTACGAGGCGGACGAGCCGTCCTCCATATCCACATCAACAACGTTTCCGGGCCTGAGGGTGCCGCGGCCACGCGCCCACGTCACACCGTTCTTCTTGAAAAGGAACTCAACGCCGCGAGTGTTGGCGCGGACGACGTCATCCTTCCGCCGTAGCATCTGCTGGAGATCCAGCCTTAGCGCGTCGTAGGTAACGCCGTGCTCAGCGGCATTCACCCGCGCGAACTCGTAATGCTCGCTGGATTGCAGCAACGCTTTGGACGGGATGCAGCCCACGTTCACACATGTCCCTCCGAGCGTCTTGTCCATCTCGACACAGACAGTCTTTAGTCCCAACTGTGCGGCGCGGATGGCGGCGACATAACCTCCTGGGCCGCCGCCAATCACAACGACATCCGCGGTATTGGCTGGCGCTCCTTGAGCGGGAGGACTCATCAGTTCGTTTCGATTGAAGTCGGGGCGTATGCGGGAAGGGGCGAAAAAAGTAGCGGGTGCAGTCACCGAAGGCGACCACACCCGCTCCCCTCAAACGGACGACCGGCGATTTATGCGGCTCGGTTCGCCCTATCGGCACGCACGGCGGCAAACTGTCCGCGGCGCACCGTCCCCTTCCCCTTCCAATACGGGAGCTTGGTATAAAAACTCCCGTCGATGCGAGACTCTGTGCGAAGCCCTTCGAGCACCGTAAGCACCTCCGCGTTCTCGCGCGGATCGTAGTACGGACCGATCAGTGCGGCGAAGGCTCTCTCGTTTGCATCGAGCAGACGGACGCCTGTGGGCGCGACACCGGCGGCGGTGAAAAACAGGAACGTTCCGGGGGGTGACGCATCCGGCGAGTCGTCGCGCAGGAGCGTAAACGGCAAGACAGTTCCCGACTCATCGACGAAGTTGCCGCGCCAGGTCCCGGCGAGTGCGTCGGGCCCGGTAGCGGGGATTGGTTCTCGAGCAGGTGGCAGAGGCGTGAAAGCGTAGCTTGACATGATCCTAATCCTTAAGCGTCGTACGATCTGACTACGGGAAAGATTCAGCGATCTCACTTCACTCGCAGTCTACCGCGTTGGATGCACGTCGCAGGAAAAGGGTTTACATCGGTTATGTAACGGCACTCGGTGCTGTCCTCGCTAACTGATCGCCAGTCGCATCCCAGCCGCGCGCAGGGCGTTGGAGTAGGCACCATCCTGCGACAGGGATTCAGTGACGGATCGCGTGCCGTTCAGTCGACGGCGAGCAGCGCCGGGTCCTCGAGCAACTCCTTCACCTTGACGAGGAACAACACGGCCTGCTGTCCGTCGATGATGCGATGGTCGTAGGAGAGAGCGACGTACATCATCTGCCTAACGAGGATCGTTCCGTCGACGACGACGGGCCGGTCCTGCACCTTGTGCAATCCGAGGATCGCGACCTGGGGATAATTGATGATCGGTGTAGAGACCAGCGAACCGAACACACCGCCGTTGGTGATCGTGAAGGTGCCGCCGGTCAAGTCATCCATCGTCAGCTTGCCGTCCCGTGCGCGCTTGGCAACATCGGCGATTTCGCGGCCGATCTGGAGCATCCCTTTGCGGTCGGCGTCCTTGATGTTAGGCACGACCAGGCCGGCGTCCGACGCGACAGCTATCCCCATGTGCACATAGTGCTTGTAGACTATGTGCTCGCCGTCCACCTGCGCGTTGACCATCGGGAACTGCTTGAGCGCCTGACAACACGCCTTCACGAAGAAAGGCATGAAGGACAGACGCACGCCGTGCTCCTTCTCGATGCGTTCCTTGATGCGGCCGCGCAAGGACTCCACGGCCGTCATGTCGATCTCGTTGAACGTCGTTAGGTGCGCCGTCGCATGCTGCGACTCGAGCAGGTGGTCGGCGATGCGTTTGCGCCGCGTCGACATCTTCTCGCGCGTCTCGCGCGCGCCGTTTCTCGGTACGATCGCGGGAGTCGCGCTCACCAGCGCTGCCGGCGCCGGTGCTGCCGGTGCTGCCGGTGCTGCCGGTGCTGCCGGTGGTGGCGGCGCCGTCTGTGCCGCTTCGGCAGCCACAGTCCGGGCCGCGAGAGCGGCCAGGACATCCGTCTTACTCACCACACCGCCGCGACCGCTGCCACTGACGTCCGCGAGGTCGAGAGCCTCCGCTTCGGCGACCCGCTGCGCTGCCGGTGAGGCACGCCAGGTCTGGCGCCGTTCATCCTCGCCGCCGGCATCCGCGGCCAACGGCGGCGACACCGCGGCTCGCTCCGCAGGTTCGCGCCCGGGCGGTGCCGCTCGCTCCTCCGGACGTGTTGTCTCGGATGGCTGATCCCTTACGGTCTCGTCAGAAAAGGTCGCTTGCGCCGCCGCTGTCTCGTCGATCTCGCCCAACACTTCGTCCACCGCCACGACCTCGCCTTCCGACTTGGCCCGCTTAACGAGTACGCCTGCTTTCAGCGCAGGAACCTCGACGGTTACCTTGTCCGTTTCAAGCTCAACGATCGTGTCTCCCGCCTGTACTACTTCACCTTCGCGCTTGAGCCAGCGGGAAATCGTGGCCTGTACGATGGATTCGCCGAGGGGAGGGACTTTGATCGGTAGCATCGCGCGGGATCGGAGACGGCAATATATAGCAACCCCGCCGGTCGATACGTGAGAGCCCTGACGATCAGCTCGCACGGCGGCCTCGAACGGCTCGAGTTTCGCAGCGACATCGAGCCGCCGGCGATCGCCCAGGCGAACGACGTGCGTGTCCGGCTGCACGCCGCGGCGCTGAACCGGCTGGACCTGTGGACACTGGGCGGTCTTCCAGGCATAACGATTCGTCCACCCTGGATACTCGGAGCTGACGGAGCGGGGGTCGTCGAGAGTGTCGGAGAAGGAGTCAGCGCGGTCCGCGTCGGTGACGCCGTCTATCTGAATCCCGGTATCAGTTGTCGTAAGTGCGAGTACTGCCTCGCGGGTGAGCACTCGTTGTGCGTCCGCTTCGGCATCCTGGGCGAGCATCTACCGGGGACCTTCGCTGATTACGTGGTGGTTCCGGAGCCTAACGTGCGTACGATCCCAAGCGAGAGTTCCTGGGATGTCGCGGCCGCGTATCCGCTGGCGACACTGACGGCCTGGCGCATGCTGATGACGCGTGCACGCCTGCGCTCCGGCGAGGACGTGCTCATCTACGGGATCGGAGGGGGCGTCGCGCTGGCCGCGCTGCAAATCGCCAAACGCGCGGGGGCACGCGTGTGGGTGACCTCCGGCAGCGACGCCAAACTGGAGCGCGCTCGCACGTTAGGAGCTGATGAGACCCTGCGTCATGACCTGGTCGACGTCGGCAAGGAGGTACGTGCGCGCACGGGGAAGCGCGGTGTCGACGTGATTGTCGATTCGGTCGGTGAGCAGACCTGGCCGCAGTCGCTTGCGGCGTTAGGTAAGCGCGGCAGACTCGTGACTTGCGGCGGGACGAGCGGCCCTAACGTGCAGATGGACGTACGACGTCTCTTCTGGAACCAGTGGTCGATCCTCGGCTCGACGATGGGGAACGACGCCGAATTCGACGCGATCACCGCAGCGTTCCGTGCCGGCGAGCTTGGCGGCATCGTCGACGCCGCGTATCCCCTGGAGCAAGGCCGCGAGGCGTTCGCGCGGCTGCAAAGCGGCAGCCAGTTCGGCAAGGTCATACTGCGAATTGCCTAACGGATCTGCGTTTGAGTGACTCTGTGCAGTTCACGGCAGCCGAGCTGCGTGCCATCCGCGCCGCCTTCGCGGAACGTGGGGCCGCCGGATGCCCGCGCTGCGGGGTCCCGCTCAGCGTCCGGGGCGTCGGGGGAGGGTCCTTCGGAGTGGGTTACGCCAGAAGGCGTGAGTGGCTCATCTGTCCCAAGTGTCGTCGCAGTGCGTTGTTCGATCTGAAGCGCGGAACACGGAACTAAGGTTCGACGCGCGCCCGCGCGCCCGCGCCGCTTGCGTCTCGCGCTCGCCTGTGGCGCTCGCCTGTGGCGCTCGCCTGTGGAGTGCGGCGCTCGCCGCTCGCACTGCGTCCCGGCGCTGGTAGATTAGTCTCGCCCCCGGCCCGCCCCGCCACGACTCTCCGTGAACTTCCTCGAACGTCTCCGAACGTCCTTTCTGCAGCTCGCCGAGATCGTCCCTGCGTTGTTCGGCGCACTGGTCATACTCTTCGCCGGCTATCTGCTGGCAAAGCTGGTCGAGAAGGGGACCGAGCGGTTGCTGCGACGGCTGCGCCTGAATCAGCTGCTCGAGCGCGGCGGGGTGATGGAGGCGATCGAGCACTCGGGGTCGCACTTCAATCCCACACGGGTCGCGGCGAAGGTGCTCTTCTGGTTCGTCATGTTTGCCGTGATCATGGTCGCGGCGAACGCGTTAGGCCTCGAATCCCTCGCCGCTGTCTTCGCCGAACTGGTCGGCTACCTGCCGAGCCTGATGTCGGCCATTGTGATTATGATCGTCGGCATCGTCCTCGGCCGCTTTACGGGAGGACTGATCATGGCGTCCGCCGGCGCCGTGCAGGGCGGGCCGACGCTGGCGCGCGTGGGGCGCTGGGGCGTCGTTATGCTGGCTGTATTCATGGCGCTCCAGGAGCTTGGCATCGCCACGGACATCGTGACAACCGCATTCGCGATCCTCTTCGGAGCCGTCGCGCTCGCCATGGCACTGGCATTCGGGCTGGGCAATCGTGAGCTTGCCGGCGACGTGACGCGCGAATGGTACACGCGCTACCGCGCCGAGCGCGATGCGATCGAACGCGAAATAATGGAGCGGGAGCGCGCGGCCGAGTCGGCCGCGGCCGAAGAGGAAGTACGAGTGGGTGTTGACACGTTAGGGGCCGGTGACGGCCCGGAGTGAGCCATGGCAGCGACAATGGATGTGATGTCACCTAACGAGCTTTCGCTCGAAGCGTTATGGATGCCGTTCACGGCCAACCGCGCATTCAAGCGCACGCCGCGGCTGCTCAGCGCAGCCAAGGGGATGTACTACACTTCCGCCGACGGTCGCGAGATCCTGGACGGTACAGCCGGCCTCTGGTGTGTCAACGCCGGTCACTGTCGCGAGCGTATTGTCGCGGCGATTCAGCGTGCGGCCGGCACGCTCGATTACGCCCCCGCCTTCTCGATGGGGCACCCGTGGAGCTTCGAGCTGGCGACGCGCCTGGCCGAGATGCTCCCCGGCGACCTCGATCATGTCTTCTTCGCAAATTCGGGGTCGGAGGCCGTGGATACGGCGCTCAAGATCGCCCTGGCGTATCACATCGCGCGCGGCGAGCCGCAGCGATCGCGCTTCGTCGGACGCGTGCGCGGATATCACGGCGTCGGCTTCGGCGGTATCTCGGTGGGCGGAATGGAGAACAACCGCAAGGCCTTCGCGGCGCAGCTCCTTCCGCGAGTGGATCACCTACCCAGTACCCACGACCTAACGCATAACGCGTTCACACGCGGAGAGCCGAGCTGGGGCGCGCATCTCGCCGATCAGCTGGAGGTCCTCGTGGCGCAACACGGGGCCCAGACGCTCGCTGCCGTGATCGTGGAGCCGGTGGCGGGATCCGCCGGTGTGCTCGTCCCGCCTGTCGGTTACTTGAAGCGATTGCGCGAGCTGTGTTCCGAACACGGCATCCTCTTGATCCTCGATGAGGTCATCACGGGTTTCGGCCGCTTGGGGACGGGCTTCGGTGCCGAGTACTTCGACGTCCTCCCCGACATCATGACCGTCGCCAAGGGGATCACGAACGGCAGCGTCCCGCTGGGAGCCGCCATCGTTAGGCGCGGCATCTATGAGTCCGTGCTGGGGGCCGTCGAGTCAGGGATCGAGTTTTTCCACGGCTATACGTACAGCGGACACCCCCTCGCGGCCGCGGCGGGTCTCGCGACGCTGGACGTCTATCGTGAGGAAGGGCTCTTCGCCCGCGCCGCGGAGCTGGCTCCGTATTGGGAGGAGGGTCTCCACTCGCTGCGCGGCGCGCCTAACGTGATCGATATCCGCAACCTCGGCTTGATGGGTGCGATCGAGCTGGCCGCCCGGGAGCAGCACTCCGGAGCGCGTGCGGCGGAGGTGATGGCCGACTGCTTCAACAGCGAAAATGTCTTGGTAAGAGTGACCGGCGACATCATCGCGCTCTCACCGCCGCTCGTAATAGAGCGGGAGCAGATCGATCAGATTGTGGAACGGATCGCGCGTTCGCTGCGGCGAGTGAAATAAGAACCCGATGCCGGAGGAGGCCGCGGGATGGTAAACCACGGATGCCGCCGCCGACCTACTGAGGCTCCATGCTTCTCTCACAGCTCGTCCTGACCGGCCTTTTCTTGCCAGACGGCGGCAGCGTTACAAGCCGATCGCGCCGCCGGTTTTGCCTGCATCGGTAACGATCGAACACCTGACGCATGAAGCCCCGCCCTTTCGCAGCCGCAGCGTTGCTCATGGCCTGTTACAACGGCTCGCCGAGCAGCGTATCACCTAACGATTTCGCCGACGGGCTGGTGGCGTTCGTTCAGGACGTTAACGACCGCGCCTGGCCGCACGACACTCTCACGATCGAGTCCGCCACGGTCTCAGCCGATACTCTTGCCGTCACCGTTCGCTTCGGCGGCGGCTGTCGCAAACACCGCTTCGCGCTGCTCCTGGGCACAGCGTTCATGGAGTCGCATCCCGTGCAGATCCAGGCACGCCTGGCACACGATGCCGCCGGCGATCTGTGCCGCGCTCTAATCACGGAGTCGCTCAAGTTCGACCTAACGCGGCTCAAGCAGCGCTACCGCGCGTCATACGGCAGCGGAGCGGCTGCCGTCATCATGAACCTGGTCGGGCACGGACGCTCGGTCCGGTATTCGTTCCCCTAACTGCTCCGACGCCAGCAGTTGCGAGCAGGTGCGACTCGGGAAGCAGGCGCCCGTTTCCCCTATTCATCCCAGCACCTTTTGGGCCCCGGCTGCAAAGCACCAGCCACGCAGGTGTGCATGATGCCCCGCGTGTCTAAAACAGGGCGGGCGGCCTTGCACGTGATAGTCGCCTGTCAGGGTGTGACGGTCGCCCGTTAACGGTCTTCCGCGGCGGTCGTCGCACTTCCTGAACGCCATCCCGCCGACGTCCCGGCGGGGGGACGGACCAGACGGCGAGGAATCGATGCAACACACGTATGAGTGGCGCTGTTCACTGCAATGGCTGGGGCTCGCCTTACTGCTGGGGTGCGCCGGGGATGACAGTTCTCCGCTCGAGCCGGGAATGGACGCGCCGCCTGCTGCTGGGGGAGACACTGTACGTATCGCAATAACCGACATGGGGAGTCGTACATACAAGGGTTTTCGCGGCGGTCTTTATCCCGCGGGGAACGAACTGACGGGCGCGCATCTGAGCGCGGGCCTAACGCGAGCGTCCCGCATCCGGCCGCTCGACGCCAATGGCCAGCCGTCGCCGACCGGACGCATTGTCCTCCTGTCCATCGGCATGTCGAACACCACGCAGGAGTTCTGTTCGGGGACCGTAACCAATTGCGCGGCGTGGTCCTTCGTCGGACAAGCTGCCGCCGACCCGGAGGTGAACCGTACGACGCTGGCGATCGTGGACGGGGCGCGCGGCGGACAGGCCGCCGACGCGTGGGACGCGGCGAGCGAGGCGAACTATGACATGATCCGCGACCAGCGGCTCGCTGCACGCGGGCTCACGGAACGCCAGGTGCAGGTCGTGTGGATGAAGGTGGCACACAGGCAGCCGAGTAGTGCATTACCTAACGCGGATGCCGACGCGCATTTGCTCGCGCGCCGCATGGCCGACATCGCCCGTGCGGTCAAGGCACGTTATCCCAACGTGCAGCAAGTCTTTGCGTCCAGCCGCATCTTCGCAGGTTACGCCACGACGGCGCTGAATCCGGAGCCCTATGCCTACGAAAGCGGTTTCGCAGTGAAATGGCTGGTCGAGGCGCAGATGAGTCAGGTTGCCGCGGGAGCGCCCACCGCCGGCGACTATGGCGACCTGTCGTACGAGCGCGCTGCTCCCTGGCTGGCGTGGGGGGCCTATCTGTGGGCGGCCGGCAGCCTAACGAGGAGCGACGGCCTTTCCTGGCTGGCTAGCGACTATCAGAGTGATGGAACCCACCCCGCGCAAAGCGGTCAACAAAAGGTGGGAAGACTCCTCCTGCAGTTCTTCAAGGGGTCGCCTGTGACGCGTTGCTGGTTTCTCGCCGCCGGCGCAGGCTGCTGACGCGCGGGTACCGGGGACTCGGCGCCGGCCTACCCCACGCGGCGTCATCGGACGCAAATTGACGGCTCGCGCAGACATCCTGTCGCGAGCCGGTCCAATTCAGGCTCCCTCTCATGCGTCCAACCTCGCTTCTCGCCATCCTATCTTTGATCGCAGCGCCGCTGCCGGGCCAGGCGCCGCAAACGATCGCCTTTACGCACGCGACAGTCATCCCGATGGATCGCGAGCGCTCGCTCAGCGATCACAGCGTTATCGTTAGGGGCGACCGTATCCTCGATGTGGGACCTTCGTCGCGCGTGCGCGTGCCCGCCGGCGCGACCGAAGTGAACGCGCAGGGGAAGTTCCTCATCCCCGGTCTTGCGGAGATGCATGCGCATGTTCCGGGCGCGCCTAACGACTTCGTGGAGCGCGTGCTCGCGCTCTACGTGCTCAACGGCGTGACGACAGTGCGCGGCATGCTGGGGGCGCCGGCGCACCTCGAGCTACGCGCCCGCGCCGCGCGCGGCGAGATCTTGAGCCCGACGATCTACACCACCGGCCCCTCGTTCAACGGCAGCTCGGTGACGTCCGCTGAAGTCGGCATGCAGATGGTGCGCGATCAGAAGGCCGCCGGTTACGATCTGCTCAAGATCCATCCGGGAATCGCCCGAGCGGCGTACGACTCGATCGCCGCGACTGCGGCGCGTCTGGGCATTCCGTTCGCGGGCCACGTCCCGGCCGCCGTGGGCGTTAGGCGTGCCCTCGCGGTCAAGCAGGCGAGCATCGATCACCTTGACGGCTACGTCGAAGCGCTGGTCGCGGCGGACAAGCGCGCCGGCGCGCCGGCCAGCGCCTGGTTCGGCAGCAACCTCACAGGGCTGCTCGATTGGTCCTTGCTCCCGGATCTGGCGCGGGCGACGCTGGCGAACGGCGTCTGGGTCGTGCCGACCGAGACGATCATGGAGTCGCAGTCGGCGGGGAACCTCGAAGAGATGCTCGCCTGGCCCGAGATGCGCTACTGGCCTCAGAATCAGCGTACTGCCTGGACCAACAGCCTGCGCAACTTCCGCGCGCAAGGGGGCTGGACGCCGGAGTCGGGCCAAGCGTTTGTCGACGTTAGGCGGCGGCTCATCCGCGAGCTTCACAGCGCCGGCGTGAAGTTCCTCCTCGGCTCCGACGCGCCGCAGGTCTGGAACGTCCCGGGCTTCTCGGTCCACCGCGAGATGCAGCAGTTGGCCGCGGCCGGCCTGACGCCGTATCAGATCCTCACGAGCGGGACGCGTAACGTGGCCGAGTACTTCGCCGCCGTGCGAGAATTCGGCACTATCGAGGCGGGGAAGCGCGCCGATCTCATCCTCCTGGATGCCGACCCGCTGCGCGACATCGCCAACACAGCGGCGATCGCGGGGGTAATGCTGCGCGGGCGCTGGATCGGCAAGGATGAGATAGGTCGTCGCCTGGCCAGCTTGCACGTGCCATGACGCCCTTACGAAGCTTGGTCTGCCGGCAAGCGCCATGACGCCCCGGCGTCGCGCAAGCTCGGGGATGCGCAGGCGCGCTCGCTGCAGCAGGGCGCGGCGCCAGCGTTAGGTTGACTCCGCGTCGCCGTGCACGGGCAGCGTGAACGCACGTCCCGGCGCCGCGGCGCCGGGCCAGCGCGCCGTCACATGTTTCAGCTTCGTATAGAAGCGCACGCCGTCCATGCCGTGCTGGTACTGGTCGCCGAAGGCTGACTGTTTCCAGCCGCCGAACGAATAGAACGCGAGCGGGACCGGTATGGGGACGTTGATCCCCACCATCCCAACCTGTACGCGATGCGTGAACTCGCGCGCAGCATTGCCGTCGCGTGTGAATATCGCAACGCCGTTGCCTAACTCGTGCTCGCTCGCCAGCCGCAGAGCCGCTTCCAGGTCATCCGCACGGACAACGCAGAGCACCGGTCCGAAGATCTCCTCCCTGTAGATACGCATCGCCGGCGTGACGCGGTCGAACAGCGAGCCGCCCAGGAAGTAGCCGTCTGCGCACCCCGCCACGCTCACGGAGCGACCATCCACGACGAGTTCCGCACCTTCCTGCAGGCCGATGGCGATGTAGCGCCCCACGCGCTCGCGATGTTGCGCGCTCACCAACGGCCCCATCTCGACGTCCGGGCCTAACGAGGGCCCGATCCTGAGTCCGCGAACGCGCTCGGCGAGGCGCGCGACGAGCGTCTCGGCCGTCTCTTCACCGACGGGCACCGCGACGGAGATCGCCATGCAGCGCTCGCCGGCGGACCCGTAGGCGCCGCCGATGAGCGCGTCGACAGCCTGGTCCAGGTCGGCGTCAGGCATAACGATGAGATGGTTCTTGGCGCCCCCCATCGCTTGTACGCGCTTGCCGTGTGCCGCTGCCGCGGCGTAGATCGAGCGCGCAACCGGCGTCGAGCCGACGAAGCTCACGGCGTCGACGCGCGGATGCGCGAGCAAGGCGTCGACGGCGAGCTTGTCGCCCTGCAGCACGTTCAGCACGCCGGGCGGGCCGCCAGCCTCTACGAAAAGCTCGGCGAGCCTAACGGGAGCGGATGGATCCTTCTCGGAGGGCTTGAGGATGAAGGCGTTGCCGCACGCTACGGCCGGCGCCAGCATCCAGAGCGGCACCATCACGGGGAAATTGAAAGGCGTGATCCCGACGCAGACGCCTAACGGCTGGCGCAAAGACCATGCATCCACGCCGCCGGACACCTGACTGGAGAACTCACCCTTCATGAGGTGCGCAATCCCGCACGCGAAATCGACAACTTCGCGGCCGCGCTGTACTTCGCCCAGCGCATCGCTCAACACCTTGCCGTGCTCGCTCGCGATGAGGCGGGCCAGTTCGTCCCGCCGCCGCTCGATCAATTCACGGAAGCGGAACATGACGCGCGCCCGCTTTAGCGGCGCTGCCTCGCTCCACTCGGCGAAGGCACTCGCCGCACTCATCACGGCGCGCTCGACGAGCTGAGCGTCGGCAAATGGCACACGCCGAGCTATGCGGCCGGCGCTAGGGTCGCAGACGTCGCCCAGCCGGGCTGGCACTGGCGGCGCGACGCGCACGCCGTCGATGAAATGCGGCACCGCGTCGTATTGTTCTGCGAGGCTCTCGCTTTGCCGAGGCTTCGCGGCGATCGTAGTCACGTGTCGAAGATACGGGAGGCTGCATCGATCGAGCTAGAAGCCCTGGCGGAGAATCCGTACCCGCTGCTGCATCGGTTGCGCGAGGAAACGCCGGTAGCCTTAGCCCGTTCGGCCGGCGCCGTTATGTGGCTGGTGACTCGGCGCGACGATGTGCTCGCGATTCTGCGCGACCCTGACACGTTCAGCACCGATCACCCGGCGTCACCGATTCAAGATACGTTCGGCGCGCAGATGCTGAGCGCGGAAGGGGAGGCGCAGCGTCGTTTCAAAAGCGCCTGTGCGGCGCCGTTCAATCGCCGAGCTGTCGCTGTGGACGCGACGCCTGCCGTGCGTGCCCGTGTGGATCAGCTCCTGCGCGAAATCGCTGCAGCCGCGCCTAACGCGCCAATTGATCTGCGCGCCGGCCTTGCCGGCCCGCTCGCGTTAGGCGTCGTCGCGGATACGATCGGGATTCCTGAGGAGATGCACGGCCGCATCCGCGCGTGGTACGACGCCTTTGCCGCGGCGCTGGCGACGCACGACCCAAACTCGCCAGCGCGCCGCGAGGGACGAAACTCGGCGGCCGCGTTTCGGGCCGCCGTCGCCCCGCTGATCTCGACGATCACGAGTGGCGCACACGAGGCCCTCATCACGCATCTCGCCAGGCAGGCGTCGCCGGCGCGGTTGAGCGACGATGCGATCCTGGCGAATGCGCTTATCGTGCTGTTCGGCGGGATCGAGACAACCGAAGCGGCGATCCTCAACGCGCTGTGGGCGCTACTGACGAACGATGACGCGCGCGCGGCGGCCCTCGTCGACGATCAGGCGCTCGTTGCCGCGATCGAGGAGTCGCTGCGCTGGGAGCCGGCCGTTCAGACCTGCACGCGCTACGCGACACGAGACGTCGCGCTGCGTGGTGTCGCTATCGGCGCAGGGGAGATAGTGCAGTGCATGATCGGCGCTGCCAACCGCGACCCCGCGTACTTCGAAGATCCGGACCGTTTCGGTATCGCGCGGCGCAACGCGGCGGAGCACGTCGCGTTCGGCTTTGGGCGACACTATTGCCTGGGCGCGGCACTCGCTCGGCTCGAAGCGAGGCTCGCGATCCGCGGCCTGTTCAACGAATGGCCAGGCGTTAGGCTCGATCCGGCTCGTGACAGCGCACCCCGGGGCCATGAGTTTCGCAAGCCGCCTGCATTGTGGGTGCGTCTTGTTTGAGTCGTCGTCACGGATCGAAGGTACGTTGTGCAGGGCCGGACTCCGGAGGAGCCTCGCCGGCGAGTGCAACGAAATGCAAGCTGCCGTCGGCCGCGGCCTCGCAGCGGTAGACGCGAACGCGCGCCTTGCCGGCCCATTCGTCGCTCAACGTCAATAATTCCTCGGCGTCACACTGCTGCTGGTCGCGCAACTTGCTCACTGCGAGGTGTGGCAGCTTGCGGCGGTAGTCCGCGCACATAGCCTCGGCGGGACCGTCGCTCGCGGGACCGTGAAAAAGCAGCACGATCTCTTGAACGTCGTGCGCCTGCACGAGGGAACGGCACTCGCGGCGCATCTGCCGGGCGCGGAGGTACTCCTTACCGCTGGCAGCGAGGGCGCCGCCACCGCCGGGGAGGTAGAGGCGGTCGTACCGGCGGATGCATAACGAGTGAGTGAGAAACTCGTCGGTCGGCTCCTGCAGCCGACCGTCGGAGCAGGCGATGACGAGGATGTGCGGGCGCGCCGGGTCCCAGCGCAGCAAGCTCGTGAAGTGAGGCGGGGGCATGTGCCGGGGAATTGTAGCTTATCCAGCGCTCTCGACGTGTGGCGGCTGCGCAGACGCTCCCTCGCGGTAATTCGCGATGGCTCGCAACCTCTTTGTGCACAATGACTTCCGGTCAGTTCAAGGGGTACAAAATCATGCACCGGAGCGCTACATTTCACAGTCCGCGCGCATTTGCAGCGCCCAGGCACGCGGACGCCATCGCTTAGCCGTTCCTGACTAAAAAAACTCGCGTCCGCCACCGCCCCGCGGCCACTCCCGTACCCAGCGCCATGACAGCCCCCAACAACCGCGAACGCATCGTACCGCGCCTCATCGACGACGAGGTGAAGGAGTCGTTCATCAACTATTCGATGAGCGTCATCGTCTCGCGCGCCCTCCCTGACGTGCGCGACGGCTTGAAGCCGGTGCACCGGAGAGTGCTCTTCTCGATGTTCAACAACCTGGGGCTCGTTCCCGGCCGGCCGCACAAGAAGAGCGCTACGGTGGTTGGCGATGTGTTGGGCCAGTACCATCCGCACGGGGACGGTGCCGTGTATGACGCGCTCGTGCGCATGGCGCAGGACTTCTCGCTGCGTTATCCGCTCATCGACGGGCAGGGGAACTTCGGCTCGGTGGACGGCGACCCGCCGGCGGCGTACAGGTACACGGAAGCACGCCTAACGAATGTGGCCACTGAGCTGCTGGAAGACATCGAGAAGGCGACCGTCGACTTCGCCCCCAACTTCGACGACCGCTTGCAGGAGCCGCGTGTGCTGCCGGCTGCGTTTCCGAATCTGCTCGTCAACGGCTCGTCAGGCATCGCCGTAGGCATGGCCACGAGCATCCCGCCGCACAACCTGAAGGAGATCATCACGGCGACTATCGCGCTCATCGACGATCCCGCGATGTCGCACGCGGACTTGCGCATGCATATACGCGGCCCCGACTTCCCTACCGGGGGATTCATCTACGGCCGCGAAGGGATCAAGGAGTACCAGGAGACAGGGCGCGGTAAAGTCGTTATGCGCGCGCGCGCTGTGATCGAGGAGAAGGAATCGTCAGGCAAGGCCGCAATCGTGGTGACCGAGCTGCCGTATCAGGTCAACAAGGCGGAGCTGGTCAAGCACATCGCCGAATTGGTCAAAGAGAAGAGGCTCGAAGGGATCAGCGATCTACGCGACGAATCGGACCGAGACGGCATGCGTGTCGTGATCGAGCTGAAGCGCGACGCCATACCGCGCGTGGTGCTGAATCAGCTGTACAAGCACACGGCAATGCAGTCGACGTTCGGCGTGATCATGCTCTCGCTCGTCCCCGACCCCAACACTCGGCAACTCGTGCCGAAGATCATGGGGCTCAGGGAAACGCTGCAGCACTACGTCGATCACCGGCACGAGGTCGTCACGCGGCGGGCGCAGTTCGAGCTGGAGAAGTCGCTGGAGCGCGAGCACATCCTCGAGGGCCTCAAGGTTGCGGTCGACAACATCGACGCCGTTGTCAAGCTCGTCCGCGCGGCCAAGGACACCGCGGCGGCGGCGGCCGAGTTGCAGAAGCGCTTCAAGCTGTCGGAAAAACAGGCAGAGGCGATCCTGAACATGCGCCTCGCCAAGCTCACGGGGTTGGAGCGCGAGAAGCTGGAGGAGGAGATCCAGGAAGTGCGAGCGGCGATAAGTCAGCTCAAGGACCTGCTGGGCTCCAAGCCGAAGCGCATGGCGCTGATCAAGGGCGAGCTGGAGAAAGTGAGCGCCAGGTTCGGAGACGTTAGGCGCACCGAGATCACGAGCGATCAGGACGAGTTCACAGTCGAGGACTTGATCGCTGAAGAAGATATGGTCGTGACTGTGTCGCACTCGGGTTACATCAAGCGCACTTCGATTTCGACATACCGCCGGCAGCGCCGTGGAGGTAAGGGCCTAACGGGAGCGGAGCTGAGAGACGAGGATTTTCTGGAGCGGCTGTACGTGGGGTCTACGCACGACTACATCCTGGTGTTCACGGATGACGGGCGCTGTTACTGGCTCAAGGTATACGAGATTCCGCAGGCAGGCCGCGCCACAAAGGGGAAGCCGATCGTCAACCTGATCAACGTATCGCCGGATACCAAGATCAAGGCGATGGTGTTCGTGCGCCAGTTCACGGAGGACGAGTTTCTGCTCTTCTGCACGCGCAACGGCACGGTGAAGAAGAGCCGGCTTTCGGAGTACTCCAACCCGCGCGCGACCGGAATCAAGGCGATCAAGATCGAGCCGGGGGACGAGCTGATCGACGTGCAGATCACGCACGGCAACAACGACATCGTGATCGCGTCGAAGCACGGGCTAAGCGTCAGGTTTCACGAGAGCGATGTGCGCGAGATGGGCCGCGACACGACCGGAGTGAAGGGGATCGAGCTGCGCGGCGGGGATCGCGTTGTCGGCATGGTGGTGATCAAGCGTGAGGCGACGCTGATGGTCGTGACGGAGAAAGGGCTCGGCAAGTGCTCTCATATCGACGACTATCGCGTGCAGCGGCGCGGCGGGCGCGGCATCCTTACGGTCAACCGGACGGAGCGGACAGGCGATGTCGTCGCCCTGCTCGAGGTGCTCCCTGAAGACGAAGTCATGATCATAACGAGAGGCGGGATGATCATCCGCTCGCCGGTTTCGCAGGTGCGCGTGGCAGGGCGCAACACGCAGGGTGTGAAGCTGGTGAACCTCGTTGCCGGCGATGCGGTGACTGCTGTTGCGCGCGTTATTCCGGAAGACGACAAGGAAGGGGTGGAGAACGGCGACGTGCCCGCGGGGCTTGCGCCCCCCGAGGGAGAGCAGCCGGACCTGCCGTTAGAGGACCCTTCCGAGCCCGCCTAACGAGCCGCCGGCGCGCGCCTGCTTCGGGGAGCCAGCACGCTGAGCCGGCGCGTGATCGGGATGAGGGCGGGGTCGCCGAATAGCGCGGCGGCCCCGCTCGCCTTCGCCGTTCTCGCAACCTTCTGCGGCTCCCTGCTGCTGTTTGCCTTCGAGCCGTACGTCGGCAAGATCCTCCTGCCGTCGTTCGGCGGCACGCCGCTGCTGTGGAACTCGTGCATGGTCTTCTTCCAGGTAGCTCTCCTCCTCGGCTACCTGTACGCGCTGGCACTGACGCGATACCTGAAAGCCGGACGGCAGCTGGCAATCCAGATCGCGTTGCTCGGCACACTCTTTCTCATGTACCCGTTGGCGCGGCAAGCTCCTCTCGCGTTAGGCGACGCGAGCCCCGGACTGGTGCTGCTCGGCTGGCTGACGCGTTTTGTCCTGCTCCCGTTCATTGCGCTGTCGTCTCTCACAACTCTGATACAATTCTGGTTCGCGCGATCGTCGCTGCCAACACGGCACAGCCCCTACCGGCTGTATGCGGCGAGCAACGCCGGTAACCTGGCGGGACTCTTCGCCTACCCGATTTTGCTGGAGCCGAACTTCTCGTTAGGGGAGCAGCGCACGGCGATGCTGATCGTTCTGGCAGCGCTGATCGTGACGCTCCTGGGGTTCGCTACTACGCTGCGCAGGCACGCAGGGCGTGCGCCCGAGTCAGGGGCAGTTCTCCCGGATACTGAACCGGCGCCGGATCGTGTGCCGCTCGCTGTCTGGCTCGCTATCGCCGGCCTGACGGCGATTCCCGCGAGCCTGCTCCTCGGTGTCACGAACTATGTGTTGACGGACATTGCCTCCGTTCCGCTCTTCTGGATTGTTCCGCTGGCACTTTACCTAACGACGTTCATAATCGCCTTCGCGCGAGGGCGCCACACGCCGCCGGCGGCGCTCAGCCGAGTGTTCACGCTGCTGGCCATTGTTGTGGTCGTTTCGCTGGCGGCGGAGACGACAGCGCCCGCGTTCCTGCTCATCCCCGTACATCTGATCACTGTGTTCATGGGGAGTCTCCTCTGTCACATGAAGGCGGCTTCGCTCGCGCCGCATCCGCGCTGGCTGGCGCACTACTATCTCGCGATCGCATTCGGCGGCGCGCTCGGCGGCAGCGTGACGCTGCTGATTCCACCGCTGATTACGGATCGATTCGTCGAGTACCCCGTAGCTATGGTGCTCTGCACACTGGCGCTGGCGGCAACAGGCGTTAGGCGGAGCGTATCCGGACGTGTCATCGACTTTGCCCTTCCTCTGGTCCTTGTCGTGCTGGGAGCGCTGGCGCTGCAGCGCCTGGCCCCCGCGTTCGCCGGGCGTTGGTCAGCGGCCGCGTACCTGCCGGCTGCGTTGTTCGTGCTCAACGGCAACACGCGCCGCGATGTATTCACCCTTAGGCTGACGGCACTGCTCCTCGCGTCGTTTCTAGTCCCGTCGCCGTTCGGGCGCACGATATTCGCCGAGCGCAGTTTCTACGGACGCATACGAGTGACTTTGGACGGCGAGTTTCACAAGGTGGTGCACGGATCGACTGTGCATGGCAGCCAGCAGATCGCCGAGATGCACCGCTGCTCGCCGACTACGTACTACCATCCCAGCGGGCCGGCGGGGAAGTTCCTCTCCTCCCTAACGAATGCACCGGTTCCGCGGCGCGTTGCCCTCGTCGGGCTCGGTTCAGGCGCCCTCGCTTGTTATGCAAGGCCGGGAGAAGTGTGGGATATGTACGAACTCAATCCCGCGATGGTTCGTGTCGCGCAGGATCGGCGGCTGTTCACGTTCCTGCGGCATTCTCCGGCCCAGGCCACGAATGTGCTGCTGGGTGATGCTCGTCTAGCTCTGCAACGCAATAGGGACGCAACGTATGACATTATCATCGTCGATGCGTTCAGCTCCGATGCGATACCGATCCATCTCATCACCAAAGAAGCGCTAGAGTCGTATACGCGCCGCCTGCGGCCCGACGGCGTGCTGCTGTTTCACATCTCGAATCGTTTCTTTCAGCTGCTCCCCGTGCTTGCGGCCGGGGGGCCGCATGTGCGCATGTCAGCGTTCGTCTTCTCGGATTCGCTGTTGTCTCCGGGGGACGTCGCGG
>JBQTJS010000292.1:0-3359 GCA_052386875.1 Gemmatimonadaceae bacterium | reverse complement strand
GCCACGTCCTCAGCGAACTCTCGCCGCGAAAGGTCTCGAACGACGAGAAAGCCCGGACAAACGTGTCCTGTACAACTTCATCACACTCGCGCTCACCCAGAGTCGCGACGAACCGCGCGATGGCGCCAGCGTGTCGCTCCACTATCGCCGTCGCGGCGCGCTGATCGCCGCCTAGCCAGCGTTCAATGAGCTGACGGTCGTCTCGATCGCCGGCCCGATCAGCCGCCGACGCAGGCTCTGCTCCCATGCGCTCACTAGGTAGACGTTGCCACTTCTGTGGCGTTAACCACTTTCTAGGCGCGGTGAAGACGATCTGTTACACTGGCCCGGCACCGTCCGGCCACCGCGCGAACGTTGAATTGAACACCAGATGCCATCTAAGTCCCGGACAAGACCTCCCGAGCTGATTGCCCACCGCGGAATGCCACGCCAGGCACGCGAGAATACACTGGCTTCGTTCGAACTTGCCCTCGCGGCGGACGCCGGCGGAATCGAGTTGGACGTACATGTGAGCCGTGACGGAATAGTCGTGGTGCGGCACGATGCATGGCTCGAGGGCGAGAGCGCGGAGCGCGGGCCGGCGCTCGCTGATCTCACGGCGTCGGACCTGGCCCGCTACGGAGTGCCGCCGCTGGATGACGTGTGCGAGCTGGTGGGCGACCGCGTTGCACTCTATGTGGAGGCGAAGGCGCCGCGTAGCGCAGCCGCGATCGTGGAGTGCCTAACCGGACATCAGGTACGCGCCGCGGTGCACAGCTTCGACCACCGCGTTGTGCACACGGTTCGGGAGCTGGCACCCGCTCTCCCCGTAGGCGTCCTCATGTCGAGCTATCTCATGGATCCGCGGGACCCGCTGCGGACGACGGGCGCGCGTGATTTATGGCAGCACTGGGAGCTGATCGACGCTGAGCTTGTGAATGCTGTGCATGCCATCGGCAGCCGCATCGTCGCCTGGACGGTCAATGACCTCTCCGACGCGCGTCGATTGAGCGCGCTGGGTGTCGACGCGATCTGTACCGACGACGTCCGCGCGTTAGCTTCAGCGCTCGACTTAACCGAATCGTAGCCGGAGTGAGACAATAATGCGTCGCTTACTCATCATCCTCGCCAGTATCGCGGCCGCCTGTGCACCCCGGGGGGCACCGCCGGCGGCGGGTCCAACGCCCGCAGCGCGTGCCGACAGCGCCGTGAAAGCGCCCGGCAGCGGTGCGCTGTCGACGCCTAACGCGGACCCCTTTCCCAGCACTTACAAAGCGCTCCCCTCGCGCACAACGCTCATCCGCAATACTACGATTCTGACCGCGGCCGGACCGACGCTCGTCAACGCGTCTCTCCTCTTGCGCGACGGGAAGGTCGCCGCCGTTGGCACGAACCTAACGCCGCCGGCCGACGCGCTCGTCGTCGACGGTACGGGTAAATTCGTTACGCCGGGGATAATCGACACACACTCACACCTCGGCGTTTATGCCGCGCCCGGCGTGGACGCGCACAGCGACGGCAACGAAGCCACGAACCCGTCGACCCCCGAGGTCTGGGCCGAGCATTCGGTCTGGCCGCAGGATCCCCAGTTTCCGCGCGCGCTCGCGGCCGGTGTCACGACGATTCAGATCCTTCCCGGGTCGGCGAACTTGATAGGCGGACGCAGCGCAATACTGAAAGTGGTGCCGTCGCGCACCGTGCAAGGGATGAAGGTCCCCGGCGCGAAGTATGGGCTCAAGATGGCGTGCGGCGAGAACCCTAAGCGCGTCTATGCGCAGCGCGGCCCGTCGACGCGCATGGGGAACGTGGCGGGCTACAGGGCCCAGTGGATTCAAGCCGAGGCGTATCGCCGCAAGTGGGATGAATGGCTCGCCGAGAAGAAGGGGGACGCGCCAACGCGCAACCTCGCCATGGAAACGCTCGCCGAAGTTCTGCGCGGCAACATCCTCGTGCAGAACCACTGTTATCGCGCTGACGAAATGGCGCTGATGATCGACATTGCCAGGGAGTTCGGCTACAAGATCCGCTCTTTCCATCACGGTGTTGAGGCGTACAAGATCGCCGATCTGCTGGCGGCGAACGATATCGCGGCCTCGTTATGGTCGGACTGGGGCGGCTTCAAGATGGAAGCGCTGGACGGCGTGCGGGCGAACCTCGCCCTGGTACATAAGGCAGGCGCACGGGCGATCGTGCACTCGGACGACGCGAACGGCATGCAACGCCTGAATCAGGATGCGGCCAAGTCCATGGCAGCGGCAGCCGACCTCGGCTTTAGCATAACGCCTGACGAGGCGATCAAGTGGATCACAATCAATCCTGCGTGGGCGTTAGGCCTCGATGGACAACTCGGCTCGCTGGAGGTCGGCAAGAACGCTGACGTCGTATTGTGGGATGGGAATCCCTTCAGCATTTACTCGCGCGCGGAGAAGGTCTGGGTGGACGGTGCCATACTGTACGACCGCGGCGACACGCGCGGGCGCTGGCGCACGGACTTCGAGCTTGGCTTCGTCCCCGAAGCTGCGGGAGGGCGCTGAGATGCGCACTTTTCGACTACTCGTTAGGGGCCTTGCTGTCGGGATGTTTTGCAGCGGCGCGGCCGCGGCTCAGACCATAGCGATCACCGGAGCGCGCGTCTATCGCGTGAGTGCCCCCCCGATAGAGAACGGCAGCGTGATCCTGCGCGACGGGCGCATCGCGCAGGTGGGCGCCGGCCTCCCCTGCCCCGCCGGCGCGCAATGCATCGACGGCGCGGGCCGCTGGGTTACGCCGGGGATCTTCAACGCCCTCACCACGTTAGGCGTCAACGAAGTGGGGCAGGTGCAGGCTACTCAGGATGCTACGGCGCGCGGCGAGCGCGGCGTGGCGGCGGCATTCCAGGCCTGGCGCGGGTTCAACCCGGCCTCACCCCTGTTGCAGGTGACGCGCAACGACGGCGTCGTCGTAAGCGGTATCGTTCCCGGCGGTAATTTCGTCTCCGGCCAGGCGGCGGTGATCGATCTTTCCGATGGCATGCTGAGCGACATGATGCTGCGCGCGCCGGCGGCAATAGTCGCCGACATAGTCACGACGGGCGAGAATCGCGGGCGCGCGCGCGGTGAGGTGATCGGCCGGATGGACGTCCTCCTGCGCGATGCCAGGCTCTACGCCGAAAGGCGCAACGACTTCGAACGCAATGCGATGCGCGCCATGGCGGCACCCGCTGCCGACCTTCAGGCGTTAGGCAGAGTGCTCAACCGCGATATTCCGCTGGTCCTCGAAGCCGATCGCGCGAGCGATATCCTGGCGGCGCTGGCTCTGGCCCGCACGCATCGCGTGCGCCTGCTGATCGCAGGAGGCGCCGAGGCGTGGCGGGTGGCGGGCGATCTGGCCCGCGACAGCGT
>JBQTJS010000291.1:0-8903 GCA_052386875.1 Gemmatimonadaceae bacterium | reverse complement strand
TCCGACCGGTCAAATCTATCCCAACGCTTTGCCAGTCCGATGTGTCTATCGGACGGAATCGCATGACGCGACTCGCAACCAGACCGGCACCGTTGGACGGTGGCGACGAGCAAGCGCTGATCACCCGGGTGCTGGAAGGCGACCGGGGGGCTGCGCGCACGCTCTACGAATCGCACGTCCATCGCGTGCATCGGTTGGTCTTTCGACTCTGCGGCGACGAGGAATTGGCGCATGACCTCACGCAAGACACCTTTATCAGGGCCTTCGATCAGCTGGCGCGCTTCCGCGGTGACGCAGCGCTCAGCACGTGGCTCCATCGCGTTGCTGTGAGCGTCACATTGAATGCGCTGCGTCGCGTGCGCCGGATCCAACGACGCGAAGAGAGCTTCGAGCATGCCTACGATGTCGCGGGTAGTGCAGCGGCGAGCGACGTGGACCTGCGCGACCGCCTGACGCAAGCAATCGAGGCCCTTCCCGAAGCCGGCCGGCTGTCCGTGATTCTGCACGACATCGAGGGCTACAAGCACAGCGAGATCGCCGCGATGCTCGGCATTGCCGTGGGGACCAGCAAGGCGCGCTTGTTCGATGCCAGAGTGCGGCTGCGCCGCGCGCTGTCCGACTACGTGAAGGAGTAAACGATGACAGAAGAGAAACTCCAGGACCTGCTCGGCGCAGCGAGCCGTACGTGGCGCGTGCCGCCGGCTCCGCGCGTCGAAGAGATGTGGTCGGCAATCGAAACGGCTCACTTCAGCCGGCGCCGCCTTCGCCTAACGCCTAACTGGTGGATGCTTGTCACGGGCGTCGCTGCCGCCCTCATCCTCGGCGTCGCCATCGGCCGCTTCACCGCGATCGGCGATCCGGCCGCCACGCTCGCCGTCATGCCGCCACCGGCCGGCGGCGACCCGGGTGCCGGCGAACCGTACCAGCGCGCTACCACGCAACTCCTCGGCGAGAGCGCCGTGCTGTTCAGCGCACTCCCTGACCAGGCGCAGTCCGGCGGCAGCAACGCGCGCTTCGCTACGCAAGCTGCAGAGCTGCTCCTGACTACGCGGCTGCTGCTCGATTCACCGGTAGCAGGCGACCGGAGACTACGCGACCTCCTCGACGACCTCGAGCTGGTGCTCGCGCAGGTCGCGCACCTCCGGGCAGTTCCCACACACGGTGCTGCGGAGCTGGATCTCATCAACGAAGCGCTGCAACAACGCGAAGTCGTCCCGCGCATACGGATCGCGGTCGCATCGCTCACTGGCGACAATTGAGGCCGACGAACATGTTGCGACCAATCACACTCGTTACAGCCCTGTGGGCAGCCGCGTTAGGCGCTCAGGTCGCGCCGACTGTTCCCCTGCGCGCCGAGCCCGCCGACCGCGCTGTCCAGCCGCCGCGGCCCAAGCGCTCGCCACGCCCCACTCCGTTGGCGAGGCCGACGCCCCGAGTGCCTCTGGCGCATGAGGCGTGGCCGGAGCCGCTCGCCGAGCTGCTACGTCTCGATGCTAGCGACCCCCTGCCGGCGCTGCCGCACTTGCTCGAGCCTTTGCTGCCGGACTCGTGGACGCACGAGTTCGCACATGCGCTGCATGAAACGCCGCTCGCGCGCTCTCAGCGACCCCCCGAAGCATGGGCGCAGGACGACCCCGCCGACTCGCTGTACCGGCGTGCACGAGAGCTGCTCAACCGCGGTGAGTACCGTCAAGCGGCAGGTGCCTTTCGCGACCTGGCGCAGAAATACCCGTCATCGCAGTACGCCTCGGCCGCACTATACTGGGAAGCGTTCGCGCTATATCGCATGGGTGGGATAACCGAGCTGCGCAGCGCACTCGTGGCGCTCGAAACGCGGCGCACGAAATACCCAAGCGCCAAGAACGAAGGAGACGCGGCGACGCTGGCGACGCGCATCCGCGGAGCACTCGCCGCGCGCGGCGACGCGAGCGCCCAGCAGCAGCTCGAACGTGCCGCGCAAACGGGCGCCTCCTGCGACAGCGAAGATCAGAGTGTGCGCATCGAGGCGCTGCGCGCGCTGAATCAGAGCGATCCCGAAACTGTCGCACCGCTCATCCATCAGGTCCTCAAGCGACGCGACGACTGCTCGATACAACTCCGCAGGAGCGCCATCTACCTCATCGGTAACCGCCGCGACGCGACGGCGACCCAGCTCCTCGCAGACATTGCGCGCTCCGATCCGTCGCTCGATGTCCGCACCGAAGCCATCTCATGGCTCGGCCGCATGAGCGACGATGCCGCGCTCAACGTGCTCGAAGAGCTGCTGCGCACCAGCGATGAGGAACGCATCCAGCGCGCAGCGATCCGCGCGCTGGCCACGCATCCCAATCAGCGCGCCATGCAGCGAGTACGCGCGCTCGTCGAACGCAGCGACGCTCCGGAACGCCTCCGCGCGGAAGCGATCGCGACTTTCGAACGCGAACGCCCCATGGCGGAAGAGGTGGTGTGGCTGCGGAATCTCTATCCCAAGCTCGACCGCGCGTCGCTCAAACAACGCGCCGTTGGAGTGATCGCTCGCGCCGGTGGCGCAGAAAACGACCAGTGGCTGCAGGCCCTCCTGCGCAACGAGGAGGAGCCTTCGGAGGTGCGCGCGGCTGTTCTCCAGCGTCTGGGCCTAACGATGAGCATAGGGGACCTCGCTCGCCTGTACGACGGCGCCTCCTCGCGCACAATCCGCGAGCAGGTCATCGGCGCGCTTGGCCGCCGGGCGGAAGCCGAGGCCACGGATAAGCTGATCGACATCGTCAAGACAGGTACCGATCCAACACTCAGACGGTCGGCGATCGGTGCCCTGACGCGCAAGAAGGATCCGCGCACAACCAAACTGCTGTTGGAGCTGATTTCACAATGATGCTATCTCGTTTCAGGCTTTTTGCGGTCGCGCTGACCGTTCCGGCGACGGCCATCGCGCAGTCGCTCGAGCGGCGCGTCGCGGCGGTCCGTGACGGGACTGTGCAGTTCCACTTCGCCGCGCGCGCCGGAGTGTGCGGCGACGGCAAGCACTGGATCCGCTCTGATGACAGGTCGTGGCACGGCAGCGTGAACGACGCCATGCGTGCTGCGCCGTGCGAAACGGGCCCTGTGCGTGTGGTGCTGATCCGCGCCGAGGGCGAGATCGTTAGGCTCCAGACCTACGCCGGTCCGCTCGCCTCGGACGCTGCCGCGAGCGACCTCGGCCGCGTGAATTCCAGGGAAGCCGGCGCCTTCTTGTTAGGCGTCGCCCAACGCCTCGATGCGCGTCCCGGGCGCGACGGAGTCTTCCCCGCGTCTTTGGCTGACAGCACGGCAGTAACGCCGGCGCTGCTCGAGATAGCTCGAAACCTGGAACGCCCGCGTGAGCTGCGGCGTACGGCCATCAGCTACGTGGCGCAGCGCTTCAACGAGGCGGGCGGTGTGGGAGCCGGCCAAGCGACCCGCGCTTTGGCCGCGCTTGCGCGCGCCGAGGCCGACAATCAACAGGTACGCCAGCAGGCGCTCGGCGCACTTATGCGCATCGATGTCGCGGCTGGTTTCGGCGCGCTGGAGCAGTTGGCGACGTCTGCCGGCGACCCGTGGCTGGCTCGTCAGGCGACGGAAGCGATCGCACGCTCGGGGGATCCGCGCTCGCGTTCTTTTCTCCGTCGTGGCGCCGCGAATGGCGACTTACCGAGCGAGGCGCGGGTCGCGGCGATCGCCGGGTTGGGGGGTGAGTACGGCTCCGCCGCGGATGCCGCATTCGTGCGTGATCTGTATCCGCGGCTGAGCGGCGATCGCGCTCGTGAGGCGGCGTTGTCGGCCGTAGCGTCGATCGGCGGTTCGCTGAATGCTTCCTGGTTGTTAGGCATTGCGCGCAACGAGTCCGAGGCCATCCGGCAGCGCCGCCGGGCGATCGATCTGGCGGATCGTGCCGGCGCAGCGACGGCGGACGTCGTGTCGTTGTACGATGCCGTGAGCGATTCGGAGCTTCGAGGTACGGTGATCGAAGTGCTGGCGCGCGACGGGTCGACGCGCGCAGTGGACAAACTCCTGGCCATCGCCAAGGATGACGGCCAGGCGAGCCACCGGCGCAAGGCGATATCCGCGTTAGGCCGTTTTGATGATGCACGGGTAAAGGAGGCGCTCCGCGGGATAGTGGAGCGGCCGCGCTGAGCGGCGCTCTGCCTGACGAGCAAGTGCTGGAATGTCGCATCGGACAAGGGGGGCGCGGAGATCAGACCGATCGGCCAACGCTGACTTCGCGCGTGTGCGCTGCGCCGCTCGTAGCTCCTGCCGGGCAGCGCCGCAGAGTATCAGCTCGAGTAGTACGCCGCGTTCTCCTTGATGTAACCGGCTGTCAGGTCGCAGCCGTAGGCTGTCGCCTGGCCGTCGCCCAAGCCTAACGCGACGCCTATATCCACTGTCTCCGCCGCGAGCGCGCGGCGCAGCGCGGCCTCGTCGAACTCGAGGCGCAGTCCGCCCTGCAGCACCGAATGTCCGTTGATCCACGCATCGGTGGATTCCGGGCGCACGCTGCAATCGAAGCACTTGCCGATGGCCATGAGGATGCGACCGACGTTAGGGTCGGCGCCGTGCACCATTGTCTTGACGAGCGGCGAATTCACCAGTGACTTGGCGATGAGGCGCGCCTCACGCTCGCTCGCCGCGCCGCGCACAGTGACACGCAGCAGGTGCTCCGCTCCCTCGCCGTCGCGCGCCAGCATCTCAGTCAAGCGGATGCAGCCATCGATAAGCACCTTGGCGAAATCCTCTTCGTCCACGGCGCCGGAGCGGCCGTTGGCCATTATCACACACGTGTCGGAGGTGCTCGTGTCGCTGTCGATCGAGAGCATGTTGAAGGAGACATAAGCAGCCCGGCGCAGGAGGCGGTCCAGCGCCGGCGCGCCTAACGCGGCATCTGTGAAGATGTAGACCAGCAGCGTCGCCATGTTCGGCTCGATCATCCCCGATCCCTTGGCAACCCATGTGACCGTCACGTCGCCCACGCTCGCCGAAAGCGCCTTGGGATACGTATCGGTGGTCATTATCCCTTCGGCTGCGGTTACGGGATCGTCCGCGAGATCAGCCGCCATCCCCGCCAGACCACGCTCGATCCTCTCGATGGGGAGCGGGACGCCGATTACGCCGGTCGAGCTGACGAGCACGCGATCGGCCGTCGTTTCCACTTCGGCGGCGGCTGCCGCTGCCATGCGCCGCGCGTTAACAAGTCCCTGCTCACCCGTTGCTACGTTGCTGTACTTGCTGTTGGCGACGATGGCGCGCAGTCGGCCGCTGCGCAGTGTTTCGCGGCCGAGCAGAACGGGCGCACCGGGGAACTGGTTGCGCGTGAAGAGCGCTGCGGCGGCTGCATCGACGTCGCTCACAAAGAGCGCCAGATCCTTCGCGTTAGGCTTGAGGCCGCAGTTACGGCTGGCGGCGCGGAACCCGCGCGGGAACCGCACTCGGTCGTGGAAGGTCATTGGTTCGACGAGCTCATCCCGGGGCCAGCATGATATGCGTGGCGCGGCGTTACAGGCAGGGGCGCGGAGACCGCGAGGGGTCTACTGGCTCAAACTCGCGCGCATGGATCTCCAGGGCACGTGCCGCGCGGTGGGCGCGGAGTCCGCGAGGGGTTTACTGGCTCAAACTCGGTTGCACACCGCAAGGGCCAGCCCAAGGCTGCTTGATCGAGTATGAGCCCCGCCAGCCGCCCAATGGCATGCTCAGGCAGTCTTGACAACACTTCTTCAGAGAATAGTTTATATATAAACAATGTCGTCAATTGTGCGCAAACCCGGCGGAGGATCGCGCGCGGCGCCCGTCGCTGGAGACGCCCCGATCAATGCGGGGGGCGGCAACAAGGCCGGAAAGTCGCGCGCAGGGCGCCGCGGCGCCGCGAAGCCGATTCGCTCCGGCCAGGCGACGCAAGCGTTGCTGGCCCTCGTCTACGCCGGCCGAGCGGTGGAGGAACGCCTGGAGGGCGCCCTGCGCGCCAGCGGTTTGTCGCTCGCCAAGCTCAAGGTTCTCACCTTCCTCGTGGAGAGCGGCCGTTCCCTCGCGCTGAGCGAGATAGCGGACAAGCTCAACTGCGTACGCTCGAACGTCACGCAGCTGATCGATCGCCTGGAGGGGGACGGACTCGTTAGGCGCCTCTACGATCCGGGCGACCGCCGGACCGTCCTGGCGGAGATCAGCGAGCTGGGACGCGATCGCCAGTCCCAGGGAGCCGCGGCGCTGGCGCGCGCACAAAAGGAGATCGCGCTCAACCTGTCGCCAAGCGACCTGCAGGAGCTGGGGCGGCTGTCGCACGCCGTCACCTAGGCGCTAGGCGCGCAGGGCGAGGCGCTAGGCGCGCAGGGCGAGGCGCTTAGGCGCGAGGGGCGAGGCGCAGCACCTACTTACGACGCGTTCTCTGGCACGGGAACTCTGAAGAAGACACCTGACTTCCTACTTAATGATCTCCATGTAAAATATCTATAACAGCACGATTCACGTAAGAAACAAAGCGGCTCCCTTGGAGCCCACACCACAACCGCAACGGAGGGTAGAACCCCATGACCGCAGCAGCAATCAGCAATACATCCGGCAGTATAGGCTTACGGCCCTGGACCATCGATCCCGCCCACACCGCCGCGCAGTTCGCTGTACGGCATCTCATGATCGCCACGGTGAAAGGGACCTTCTCGGGGGTCGCCGGGACGCTCGAGTTCGATCCCGCCCATCCGGAGCACTTGCGACTCGACATCGCCGTCCCGGCCGCGTCGGTTAATACGAACATGACGCAGCGCGACGAACACCTGAGGTCGGCGGATTTCTTCGACGTGGAGCGGCATCCCACGATTACGTTCAAGGGAAGCCGCGTCGAAGGCGATGTGAATGGAGAATTCAAGCTTGTCGGTGACCTGACGATTCGCGGCGTCACACGTGAAGTCACACTGCAAGTTGTGAACGAAGGCACCGGCGTCGATCCGTGGGGGAACGCGAGGATCGGCTTCAGCGCGACGACTAAGGTCAACCGGCTCGATTTCGGGCTCAAATGGAACCAGGCACTCGAGACAGGCGGCTTCGTCGTCGGTGACGATGTGAAGATCTCGCTGGACGTGGAGATCCAGCGGCCGGCGGCTGCCTAACGAAGTAGCGATGAGCGAGATGACGCCGAGCGCTTACAGTGTGCCAGCGGGCGTGACGATCGGACACGTGCACCTCAAGGTGGCGGACCTCGAGCGCGCGCTGGCATTCTATGCGGGCGTCCTCGGCTTCCAGCTGGTGCTGCGCTTTGGCCGCCAGGCCGCCTTCGTCGCTGCCGGGGACTATCACCATCACATCGGACTCAACACCTGGGAAAGCCTCGGGGGAACGCCGCCGCCGCCGGGGCACACCGGCCTCTATCACGTTGCTATACGATACCCTGAGAGGAGCGACCTCGCTGCCGCCGTTAGGCGACTCCTCGACGCCGGCGTGCCCATCCACGGCGCATCGGATCACGGAGTGAGCGAAGCGATCTATCTCGCCGATCCCGATCGCAACGGGATCGAGCTGTATTGGGACCGGCCGAAGGATGCCTGGCCGCGGCTCGCCAACGGCGAGCTGGCCATGAGCACGGCGCCGCTCGACGTAGACGCCCTCCTGCGCGAGCCAGTGCCGTCGCGCTAGAGCGCCAAATCCCTGGAGCAGCTACCACGGTGCGATGCGGATACTATGGAAGCGAACGCGCAACCGGGGGGCCGGCGAGCCGAGGCAGTAGCAAGTCAAGCACTCTTGTCAGTGGCCGTGCACACGCTTGTCTTGAAGCGACCTTTGAATCTCCACCTTCTCACTCCCCGAGAGTCGCATGATACGCCGTCACTGTGATGAACGACTTATGCGCGGTGCACAAGTCGTTCCTGAGGCCAAACACGGCGCCTCGCGGATCGCTCGGGCCGGCGCGCTGCTCCTCGCGCTCACTGCGACGACGGTCGATGCCCAATCCGTCTCACGACTGCGCTTCGACATCGTCTTCCCTAACGAGCGAAGTGCACAACCGCTGGACGGGCGCCTCCTGCTGCTCATGTCCGCCGACACGGCCGGAGAGCCGCGCTTCCAGGTTGGTTGGGGCTTGAGAAGCGGCGTGATCTTCGGCGTAGACGTAGATAACTGGAAGCCGGGCGCGGTGCGCTCGATCGACGCATCGGCGTTTGGATTCCCGCTCCGTTCCATTTCTCAGCTGCCACGGGGGACGTATCGTGTCCAAGCGCTGATCAACCGTTACGAGACTTTCCGGCGTAGCGACGGACATATCGTCAAGCTCCCGCCGGACAAAGGCGAGGGTCAGCAGTGGAACCGCAAGCCCGGCAACCTGTACTCGGTCCCTCGTGTCGTGGCGCTGGAACCCACGCGGCGCGAGGCTATCCGCATAACGCTGGATCAGGAGATCGCGCCGATCCCCGAATTCAAGGAGACAAAGTACGTCAAGCACGTCCGCATCAAGTCGGAGCGGCTCTCCAGGTTCTGGGGGCGCGACATGCACATCGCTGCCTTCGTCACACTGCCATGGGGATTCGACGAGCATCCCGATGCACGCTACCCGCTCGTGATCAACCACGGCCATTTCGCCGCCGCGCCCGACAACTGGCGCGAGACGCCTCCCGATCCGAACCTAACGCCGGACTACAGCGAGCGCTTCTCGCTGGCCGGCTACAATCGGATACAGCAACAGGCCGCATGGCAGTTCTATCAGGACTGGACGGCGAAGGGTTTCCCACGCGTGCTGCTCGTGCAGATTCAGCATCCCACGCCGTTCTACGACGACTCGTACGCGGTCAACTCGGCGAATAACGGTCCGTACGGCGACGCAATCATGCGCGAGCTGGTTCCCGAGATCGAACGGCGCTTCCGCGGCATCGGGGCGGGCTGGGCGCGCTTCACATACGGCGGCTCCACCGGCGGCTGGGAGGCGATGGCGGTGCAGA
>JBQTJS010000290.1:0-3496 GCA_052386875.1 Gemmatimonadaceae bacterium | reverse complement strand
GCGATCGCGCGCCGTCTCATCGACAGCTTCGTGACCAGCTCGGTGCCGCGCAACAGGGAAGAGGAAGTAGCCAAGGCGCGTGCGCGTTCGCTCGAGCGCTTTCCGCGAACCGGAGCGGGAGCGGCCTATCGCGCGGCTCGTTAGGCGATCGTGTCGGGACGGCGCGGGGCGAGCGGCGCCGGGTGAGAGCAACGGATGCTACAGCGATCGGTCGGCCTAACGGTCGTATTGGTCGGACTTGCCGTAGTACTCGTGGGACTGCTGCTGTCGATCGGGGCGCTCTCCTGGTTCGGGCGTCTGCCGGGGGACATCAAGGTGGAGCGGCCGGGGGTGCGCCTCTATTTTCCAATCACTTCAGGGATCGTCGTATCGCTCGTGCTGACGGCACTCGTGGCGCTTGTCAGGAGGTTCTGGCCAGGCGCGTAAACGGGTCCCATTTCTTTGCACAAACTTGGTCCGCCGCTCAGCGACCTTCACCGGAGGCTCCCCGTGATAAAACGCTGTTGGCGGCGGATAACCTAACACCATGGAGGCGCTTGGCATTGTAGTGCCGCGCCTACGCGGCGATGAGCGGGACAGCTAGCCCAGGCGCGCGAAGTAGAAGATGTAGAACGCAACCCACGCGGTGGCGAAGAGGAGGAGCCAGCGGCGCTGGTGGCCGTCGATGGAGCGGCGCCACAGCAGGCGCACGAGCGCGACCAGTGCGTAGGTCGGCGCGATGCGTGCAAGGCGGGCGAAGATCGTCCAGAGCAGCACGGTGCCTAACGAGGCGCCCGCAGCGAACGCCGAGGCGGCGTAGACTTTCAGCGGGACGCCGCCGAGGACGAGGAAGGGAGTGAAAGGGAGCCCTTGGGCGGCAACGTCCCTTCCCACGCGGTCCAGCAGCGACGCCGAAATGCCCGGTACGAGATCGAGGAGCGCGCTGTAGTCCAACTGGAGCAGCCTCGTCACGTAGATGACGCCGACGGCAGCCAACGACCCGAGTATGGAAAAGAGCCACGCGATCGCCCCCGCGCGCGGCGCGTACAGGGTCGCGAAGGTGATGTATACGTCAGGCACGATGAAGAACAGCACGCCCTCGGCGAGGCCCCACCAGAATCCAATGTGGCGCGCCAGCCGGGCGTTGCTGGCGATCTGCGACACGCCGGCCGGCCGTGCCATCGTTATCTCGGCAGCATCCTCGTTAGGCCGGACGCACCGCGCTCGGCGATGATCTCGCGGGGCGCACGCCGCGGAATCCGATGAAGAGCAGCACGAGCGCAATCCCCTGCAGGACGTGGTAGACGGCGTTATGGTCGAAATAGGTAGCGTGTAGTGCGACGCCGGCCTGTTGCAGGAGCGCGGCGAGGATGGATACCATGAGCGCTGCGGCGATGTACCACCAGCCTGTGTCACGCTGCCGCCGCGCTTGCGCCACCGCGGCGGCGACGAAGAGAAGCAGGGTTGGGGCGTAGAAGCGCACGATGGTGCCGAACGACTCGTTGATCAGCAGCACGACGGCGGCGAAGGCGGCGGCGTACAACGCTACGCCGGCGCGGCGGGCGCTAGTCGACAGTGCCGGCGCGAGCAGAGCGAGCGACAGCCACAACAGCGTAGAGGCAACGAGCAGTATCGAGAGCACGACAGGGATCCACGCGATGAAGCCGGCCGGTGTGGCCGTATCGGCCGGGAAGAACGCATGGAAGACAGCGCCGAAGAAGGCGGCGCTGGCGAGTCCGCCCATGACGAGTGTGAACGCGGCCGTTAGGCTCCTGTCCGCATCGCCCCGGCGGCTCCAGAGGCGCCACGCGAGCCAGCCGCCGAGCAGGGCAAGGCCGAGGTCCGTGTATACGACGTCGGGGTCGTGGATCCTCATTCTCCGCGCAACTGCCTAACGCGGATCGGCTGGTCGGAGATCACGCCGTACGGGCGTCGGGCGAGGGCCGCGCGGATGTCGCTCTCTTCGTCCACGGTCCAGATGAATGCGGGCCACCCGTTGGCCAGCAAGCGGTCGATCACGGCGGCATCCACTTCGTGGTTGATGCTGAGGAGGTCGGGGCGCACGAGCTTGCGGATCGCGCGGCGGACGAACTCCTGGCGCAGCGGCCAGGGAAGGTCGACCAGGTCCCCTTCCTTGATCTCGGCGCGCAGCTCGGGGTTCCAGTTGGTGTCCATGAAGATGAGCGCCGTGCGCACGTCGGGGTCGAGCTTCTTGATGCGATGCAGCACGAGCGGATTGAAGGAGCTGAGCACGACTTCGTTATGGGCGGCGTGCTTTTGCACGATCGCGACCGCGCGCTCCTCGATCCCCGAGCGAGCGAGACCGGGGACCTTCAGTTCGACCATCAGGATCCCCTTCCCCTTGGCCGTGCGCACGAAGTCCTCGAAGGTCTTGACGAACGCGCCGGTCATGTTCGAATCGAAGGCAGGAGCGAGGTCGAGCGCGAGCATTTCGGCGAGCGTCTTGTCACGCACGCGGCCCGTACCGGACGTTAGGCGATCGACGCTGAGGTCGTGGAAGACGATCAACTCGCCGTCGCTGGTCAGCTGGCCGTCCACATCGACGCCGTCCATGCCGGAAGCGAGAGCCCGCTCCACGGCCAACAGGCTGTTATCCGGTGCGTGGTCGCCGAAGCCGCGGTGCGCGAAGACCAGCGGCTGCCGCGGCTGCGCGACGAGTGTGCCGCGATAGGGGGGATCGTAGACGAAGAGGTAGAGCGCGGCAAAAAGAATCGTTAGGCCCAGGATGACGAGCACCGCGCGGCCCACGCGGAGGCGGCGCCCGGGCCTTTTAGCGCTGTGTACGGCCATATTTCTCGTAGAAGTGATTGGTGAACAGCTCGTCCGGGTCGTACACCCGCTTGCGCTCGAATGCATGCCGCGCGTTCGGATAAGCGCGATGCAGCTGCTCGCTCGTGGGGTAGAGCTGGTACGTGAGATAATACGTGCCGCCGTACTCCAGGGCCGCGTCCACCAGCTGCTGCGTCACGGAGGCGGCGTGTGCCTGAGCCTCCGCGGAGAGTCCCACATTGCTCATCTGGATGATTGCAAACACAGGGACGCGCGGGGCGTAGGCGAGCGCAGGCGTCGCGTTAGGCGTGACGTAACGGACCGTCGAGCTAAGCACATTCATCTTCCCCTGCCGCAAGATCTCGCGGAAGCGGTCCATGAACGGGACGAAACGCTCGACCGGGACGTAGTACTCCTGGATGATGTCAGTGTCGCGTCGCGAGGTGTAGTCCAGAAAGTCGAGCGGCGCAAGCGGCGGCCGCATCGAGTTGTTGCGCGTAACCAGCCGTTCCTCTCCCGCGCCCAGCTCGACTCGCTTCTGCAGCCGCCAGCGCAACGCCTTCGCCCAGTCGAATCGGCGCGAGAGACCGAAGAAGAACTTGTCGCGCACGACGTGCGCCTCCTCGGTGAGAGCGAAAGCGTTCAAAGGAGGTCCCTTGGCGCTGCGCCGCCAGCTTACGACGACGATCTCCTTCAGGAACGACTCCGGATCGGGATCGATGGAAGG
>JBQTJS010000289.1:0-6430 GCA_052386875.1 Gemmatimonadaceae bacterium | reverse complement strand
GCTTGTAGCGCGCCGGATCGATGAGGGCGACGCCGGCATGGTGCCGCTCGAAGTGCAGATCCGTGGGGGTGATTGTACCGCTGAAGAGGTGAATCGGCGCCAGGGACGCCCCGGCAATAGCGCCCGTAGGAGCACGCGCCATCTGTACTGCTGCCGCGCGCACACTGGCTGCGCTCGTCGGCGGTCCCGGTGCCTTGGTGGGATCCAGTGGCAGCGGCGGCGGCGACGCAGCCGGTGCGATCGCTTGTGCGCCTAACGCGGAGCCGTCATCGATCGCGACGCCAAGTGCTGCCGCGCCGAGCGCTGTCGCAGTGGCGGCCAGCGCATCGCGGCGGCTCAGATTGCGCTTGGCCTGCGTTGCTTTGGATGACATGACGTCTCCGGGCGAGATCGGCCGCTGTTTTGGCGCTGAAGTTTGTCATGCCGCGGGCCGATCGCTAGAGCGCCGCCGCCGCCACACCCCTTCTACTGGCGCCGTCTAGCCCCTCACCGAGACAACCTTAGCGCCCCAGGGGCAATAGTTGCGCACAGTGTTGATCCACTCGTCGCGATGCGCCTCGAGATAGCTCGGCGTGCCGTCACACAGCTCGATGGCGACGTCGGGTACTTGAATCGTTTCCGGCAGTAGATGCCAGCTCCACGGTTGGTTGAATCCGCCGCTCCCTCTGGCGACACGCCCCATAATGACGCCCGCCTGCCCACTCTGCATGCGAGCGCTCATTTTCTCGAACGTGGCCTGATCCGTGACGCGCACCATAAACTGCTCGCTGCCGACGCGCACCACGAATGTGGCGACGTTGGGCGAGACCGCGCCGTCGCTACCGCAAGCAGCGAGCACGATCGCCGCAATGCACCGGAGCCTAACGAACCGCATGCCTTGAAACTCCCTCAAAAACTCTACATTACAGACACGCGCCGAGCGTCTCCCCCTGAATCGAAGCCGCTCACGTTCCAGCGGCTGCCGCATTTTGGGCGGCGGCGGCTAGAGTTGCGCGGCCTGCCGCCTTCCTATTTGGTACTACGCGGCCCGCGGCCTTTCCTATTGGTACTGTACGTATACGGGACGCGGATTCAAAGCCAAAACTTCGTCGGGCGTCATAAGTCGCCAACCCTCTTTCCGCCGGTCGTTCTTGTAGAAGAGCTTGAATCCGGTGAACTGCACGGGCTCCGAGTACACGTATCGCTCGTAACTGCCGCGTTTGAGCGACGGGTTCCCCCAGCCGTCCATGTTGATCACGATTTGCACGCGCGGATCGAGGCGGATCCCCTTGTAGTTGCGCAGCATGTTCTGCGTGAAGCGGTGTATGACGAGGACTTTGGGGGGGAGCTGGTAGCGCTGCACGATCCCGGCGAGGAAAGAGACGGCATAGTTGATATCGTCGTCGTTCATGGAGCCGATGACTGTTCCCGGCCGGCGCCCTGTCTTCATGGCGAACTCGGGATCGAGGCCGAGGTGCACGTTAGGCCGAGCGAGGTACTTTTCCAGCCAAGCAAGCTCGGCGCGCACGTTGCTCGTCCCCACCTGCACGTCGAGGAACATGAGCGCTCCGCGCGACTGTGCCCAGCCGTATACGCGCTCGATGAGCGCACTATCCATGCGCGCGCGGTATTTGCCGTCGCGGCCGGGATGTGCCTGCGCCACCGTCGCTATGAGGTGCAACGCGGGGACGATGGGCGTCGCAGTATCGGCTTTGGCCCAACGCGCCGCTTCCTTCTCGAGTCGCGACAGCATCTCGTTAGGGGGAACTTCCCCCAGGATCCCCATCCGCTTGGAGAGCGGGTTTCCGTAGTATGCCAGGATGCGTTTGCCCGGCAGGATGGAACCCGGCAGCGGGGGAGGGCCCTTGACCGGCCAGACAGGCCCGGGCCGCCTGGCTCGCGGTGCTGAGTCGTTAGGCAGCGCCGGCCGTGGGCAGGGCGAGTCGCAGCGCGCCCTCGTGGAGCGCCGTGCACTATCCTGCGCGGCCGCATCGGCCGCGCCGAGGCAGGCGGCGGCGACGACCAGGCCGGCGAATAATCGTGAATGCATAGCGGCACGCTAGCGACTGGCGCGCGTGCGGCGCAAGCGGGTCGCGCCGGAAACACGCCTAACGTGGCGCCCGGGGCGATCTCGCGAAACTGCCGCGCGCCTCGCGCCGCTCAGCCGCTCGCGGCCGCCAGCCGCGCTGCGCCGGCGCCGCCACCGCTCCTCGCGCCGCTCGAGACCGCAGCCGCCTGTGCAGCGCCCCGCCACCGCTGCTCGAGCTGCTCGAGACGGCAGCCGCCTGTGCAGCGCCCCGCCACCGCTGCTCGAGCTGCTCGAGACGGCAGCCGTCCTGCGCGGCGCCCAGCTCCGCTGCTAGAGCCGCTCGAGACGGCAGCCGTCCTGCGCGGCGCCGAGCCACGCGGAGTGAGATCTATAGCGCCAAATATCCCTGTATGGCCCGCCGCACTCCTCACCTGAGTCCGTCACCCAGCCGAGCCGGCAAGCTCGGCCGCATGTCCTACATGCGCCCGCCGTGGCCCAATCAACGGTTGCTAACCCCAAGCCCCACAGTCGTATGGGACAAATGACACTGAAATGACGGCGGGCGTCGAACCTTAGTGGTTTGACCCGCGGCCAGGTCCTTCGTCCGTACGGTGATGTGGCGCAAGCTCGTCCTCCTCTCGCTGGCCGGGGCCTCCGGATGTGTTAGCGCCGGATCTCACGCCCCCGCCCCCGCCCCCGCACCCGCCCCCGCGCGCCGGAGCAGTGAAGCCATCGCCCCAGGCGGCGACGACCCCGTCGAACCGGGCATCGCCGTCGCTACCTTCGACAGTGCCTGGTCGCGAGTCAAGGCGACGTACTACGACAGCACCTTGAAAGGCGTCGATTGGGATGCGGTGCGCCGCGAGCTGCGGCCGCGCGCCGAGCACGCGCGGACACGCGCGGCGCTCCGCGCACTGTTGCTGGAAATGCTCTCGCCCCTGGCCGATTCCCACATGATGGTCCTCCCCGCCGAGTTTGCGGCGCCGGCGCTGCATAACGACTCCGCGGGCTCGGCCAGGCCCGGCGGCGTGGGCATCGAAACACGTATAGTCGACCGCGAGTTGCACGTCTGGCGCGTCGAGCCCGGCAGCGCCGCCGCCCGCGCCGGAGTGCGTCCGGGCTGGGTGGTCGACTCCATCGACGGCGCGCCGGTGCGGCCCGGCATCGCGCGCGTGGACTCCCTGCCTAACGAGAACGCTCGGCGCGTGCTCTTCGCACAAGTGACCGCCAAGCTGCAGAACCGCTTCGAGATGGGCGGTCCGGCGGGTGCGCCGCTGGCTGTCGCCTTCCGCGACGCGCATGGGCGGAGTCAGCGCCGCGCCATGATCCGCGATACTGCGGGGACGCCGGTCAAGGTCGGCCACATGCCGACACTCGTGCTGCGCCAGTCATGGCGGCGCGTCCAGCTCTCGGGCGGCGACTGCGTCGGCATCGTGCGCTTCAATTACTGGCTCATTCCCATCCTGCCGGAGATCGCTAAAGCGATGTCGGCGTTAGGCGAGTGCCGCGGAATCGCCATCGACCTGCGCGGCAACGTCGGGGGGATGGCCGCAATACTGTCCGGAGTGTCCGGGTTCTTCGTCGACACGGCGGCAACTTTGGCGTTTGTGCGCAGCCGCGGGGGCGAGACGCGTTATGACGTCTTTCCGAGGCGCGCGACGCCGGAAGGTCGCCGCGTGGAGCCGTTCCGCGGGCCACTGGCGATCCTGCTCGACCCATTGTCTGCGAGCACCAGCGAAGTCTTCGCTGCCGGGATGCGCCAGATCGGCCGGGCGCGACTGTTCGGGGAAAAGACGGCCGGCCAGGCGCTTCCAGCCTTCGTCACGAAACTCCCCTCGGGGGATGCGCTCATGCACGTCGTCGGCGATCTGCGTCTAGGTGACGGAACTCGTATCGAGGGTGCCGGTGTGCGTCCTGACGTTGAGCTTGCGTTGGTGCGCGCCGATCTGCTCGCGCAGCGCGACGCCGTGCTCGATGCAGCGATCTACTGGATTGCCATGCAGAACCTGCGCACCGGCGCGCGGTAGTAGCTACAATTCAGTTCCCAAGAGCCGCCCCTCCCCCCCGGTCGACCGGCGGTTCCCAATACGGAGATGGCGATGGTTAATCAGCTGTCGCGCGCGATCAGCGTGCTTGCGGCGTTGGCTGTAATGGCATCCGTCGGAGCTGCGCCGGCTCCGGCGCAGGACCTCCCGGCGGCGAAGGATCTGATTGCCAAGTACGTCGAGGCTGTGGGCGGTGTCGAGGCGTTCAAAAAGCACAAGTCCATGCGGGTGAAGGCGGCGATGGACGTCCCCGCGCAGGGGATGAGCGGGACGCTCACGATCCTGACGCGCCTGCCTAACGAGACGATCATGAATATCGAGATCACAGGCTTGGGCGTCTTGAAGCAGGGGTTCACCGGCGAGTTCGCCTGGTTCAGCAACCCAATGCAGGGATCGCGCGTCCTCAGCGGCAAGGAAGCCGAAGGGATGCAGCAGGATCCGGATCCGATGAACTACTTGCGTCTCAGCGACAAGATCGCCACCTCGGAGACCGTCGAGAAGGCGACGTTCGACGGGAAGGAGTGTTACAAGGTCAAGCATACGTACAAAACCGGGCGCGTCTCGACGGATTGTTTTGCGATCGCCGACGGCTTGATCGTCGCGACTATCGCGAAGAATGTGGGCCCGATGGGCGAGGTCGAGCAGACAACGCTGCTGAGCGGCTACAGGGACTTCGGCGGGATGAAGCGCCCGACGACTATGGTGATCGAGACGCAGGGGCTGCAGCAGATCCTGACGGTCTCCGAGGTCACCTACGACGACGTGCAGGAGGCGGAAATGGTCCTCCCTCCGGAGATCCAGGCGCAGCTCCCCAAGAAACCCTAACGAGTGCCGCTGCGGGCCGCTCGCAAGTCGCCGCAACTCACCTGGCAACTCGCCGCTCGCCTCGCACCTCGCCGCCCCCACTTCGCATCTCGCATCTCGCCGCTCGCAAGTCGCCGCCCGCGGCTCGCCGCTGCATGACTCCGCTCTTGGCTGCCCTCGCACTGACCGCAGTATGTGCTCTGGAAGCGCCTAACGCGCAGCGCAGCGACATCGATTACGCGGCGCTGTACGCCGCGGGCGAATCGTTCGCGTCGTTCCTGAGCAAGGCCGAGCAGCGCAAGGACCTCTGGAACGGCAACTACCGGCGCGCGGCAGTAGCCGACGCTTTGTCGACCCGCGCGCGGCGCGTCACGGGGACGTGGCACGTGCTCGTTGTCGCCGTCGACAGCTGCAGCGACTCGGCCAGCACAATCCCGTACATCGCCAGGTTGCTGGAGCGTATGCCTAACGTGAGCATGCGCATCATCGATCCCAAACTGGGGGAAGTGGTGATGCAAGCGCATCGCACGAGCGACGGCCGCGCGGCCACACCGACAGTCATCCTCCTGGACAGCGCCTTCGTGCGGCGCGGCTGCTGGGTCGAGCGCCCCGCGCCCCTACAATCCCTCATAGCGGGCCGCGAGAAGAGCGACAAGGACCCCGCTGTATTCACCGACAAGATGGCGTGGTACGATAAAGACCAGGGAGCCAGCACCCTCGAGGAGGTCGTTACGATGCTCGAGCGCGCCTCGGCCGGAGAAGTTGCGTGTGCCCCCGCCGCCCCCCCTCCGGCAGGCTACTCCTTCGGTAGGAACAGATAGTCGAGAGCCAAGTTCCCGAGCGCTCGCATCCCGGGCACTAGCGCTCTCTCGTCCGCGAAGAAACGCGGCGAGTGGTTCGGCGCTACCGTGCGCGGGTCGGCTCCCTCCGGCGTGATTCCCAGAAAGAAGAACATCCCAGGCACGCGCCGCTGAAAGAGCGAGAAGTCCTCGGCCGTCGTCGTCTGCTGCGCAGGAAGCACGTTGGCTGCGCCTAACGTGCGACGCAACGTCGGCAGCATGCGCTCCGTGAGTGCTGGGTCATTGACAGTAACGGGATAACCGCGCGTCACTGTCACCTGCGCCGTCGCGCCGGCAGAGCGTGCGATCGATTCGGCCACGCGCGCCACACGCGCGTGCAGCGAGTCGCGCGTGGCTTCGTCGAATGTGCGGATTGTCCCCACCAGCTCGGCGCTGTCGGGAACGATATTGTTGCGCACGCCGCCCCGGATGATTCCAACCGTCACGACGGCCGGCGTGCGCGTGAGGTCAACCGTGCGGCTTACGAGCGTCTGCAGGGCGAGGACTATCTGCGATGCGGTTACGATTGGATCGACGCCGTTCCAGGGCAACGCGCCGTGCGTCTGGCGCCCGCGCACAACCACGCGGAACTGATCCGCGCTCGCCATCAGTGGGCCTGAGCGCCACACGACCTTGCCGACATCGAAGGGGAAGACGTGCAACCCGAATATGGCGTCCACCTTGGGGTTATCGAGCGCCCCTTGCTCGATCATCAACTCGGCGCCGCCACGTTC
>JBQTJS010000288.1:0-4534 GCA_052386875.1 Gemmatimonadaceae bacterium | reverse complement strand
TTCCCCGCGACCAGCCTCTCGGCCAGGCCTTCAACTATGGCGGTTTTCCCCACCCCCGCGGCCCCGACCAGCGCGGGATTGTTCTTGCCGTGGCGCAACAAGATGTCCATCACGCGCGCGATCTCATCGCTGCGGCAGCGGATCGGCTCCAGACGCCCGGCCCGCGCATCGGCCGTGAGATCGCGCGTGAAGCGAGTGAAGCTGCTCATGGCATTGTAAGACGTGCCATGTACCATGCGATGAGCCGCTCTCCAGCCAACAACACTATGAGCGCCGCCGGAGCCAGGAAGACGCCGAACGGTACATTCGGCATTCCGGATGCAGCGGCTCCCTCTTGCGGCACCGTCGCCTCGCCGGCCGGCAGCACGGCGCGCCGCAGGCGCGTCAGCGGGAAGACGAGCAGCACGAACGTGAGCGCGCCTAACGCGGCTCCGAAAAATACAACAACCAGCGCTCGCGCCGGCCCGACCGCAGCCCCCACGACAGCCATGAGCGTGACGTCGCCGAACCCCATCGCTTCACGCTTGAGCACAGCCTCACCGAGCCAGCCCACGATCGCAATCGCCCCGGCACCGACGCATGCCCCCAGCAGCGCATCCCACGGCGTCGCGAACGGGGAATTGTCGCCGCGCACGTAGCCCACGAGCGAGGTGGCAAGCACGAACAGCAATCCAAAGACCGTAAACCCGTCCGGGATGAGATAGTGCTTGAGATCGGTGAGCGCGATTCCCAACAGCACAGTACCGAACACGGCCACACGGATAGCCGAAAACGTCGCGCCGAACGCAAGGAACGCGGCGAGCCAGCCTAACGCGACGGCCAGCTCGACGGCAGGATATTGCACGGAGATGCGAGCCTGGCAGACGCGGCAGCGCGCGCGCAGCAGGATCCAACTGATGAGCGGCACATTGTCGTACCACGCCACCGCGCTGCCGCACGAACCGCAGCGTGACGGCGGCGACACGACCGACTGCTCGGCCGGCCAACGGAATACGCACACGTTGAGGAATGAGCCCACGCAGGCTCCCACAACGAATGCCAGGGCCGTCAGGAAAACGTCCATTATGGGCGATGCCCCAACCTGTCGCCTAACGCGAACAGCAGGATCCCTGTGGCGACGGCCACGTTCAGCGATTCGATCGCGGGATCGATCGGGATTGTGACAGTTCTGCTCACAGCTCCTCGCAAGTTGGGTGACAGGCCGCTCCCTTCATTGCCCACAGCCAGAGCGAGCCGCTCGGGCGCAGTGGTCGGGAACGGCTCGCCGGCGCCCGTACCGGCCCCCGTCCCCCAAAGCTCACAGCGGTTGGAACTTAGGAACGTGTCCAAAACTTGCCATGTAGTATGGAACGTGAGGTGATGAAAATGCGCGCCCATCGCGCTTCGGACGACCTTTGCATTCCATACGTCTACCGTGCCCGGCAGCGCGATCGTGGCGTGCGCCCCGAGTGCCGCGCCGGTACGGATAATTGCTCCGACGTTCCCAGGGTCCTGCACTGCGTCCAGCACCACGAGCCTGAGGCGATCCCGCTCGACGAGGTCTTCGAACGAGCGCTTCGGGATGGCGACGATGGACAGCACCCCCTGCGGCGACTCCGTTTCGGCGGCGCCGGCGAACTCGCGCTCGCTCACTTCGCTCCGTTCGAAAGGTCGTTCTGCAAGGGCGGCCCGCAAGCGGCAGCCGCGTTCCGTGCCGTCCAGTTGCGGCGCTGTCAATACGCCGATGATCGCCAGTCGCGCGCGCAGCAGTTCCTCGTTCGCGCGGATCCCTTCCACCACGAAATAGCTCTGGCGTTCGCGCGCGCGACGGCGACGAAGATCGCGAGCCAGCGTCAGGAGCTTCATGGAGTAGTCCAGTGATACAGCTCAAGTCCTTCATTCGGGCATGCGCCGACAGACAGCATGCCGTTTCGCGGCAGGCGCTGGCGTTGCCACTCGTTATGCTGCTCGCCGCCGGCTGCGTTGTATCGACGCAGCAGGAAGTGGCGCTCGGGAGGCAATATTCGCAGCAGATCAATGCCAAGCTTCCGCTGATCGCTGACGGTGCCGTGAATCAGTACATGAATGCTCTTGGCGGGTCCATCGTGCGCGGGGCTGACACGCGCGGCTTGCAGTGGCGCTTCTATGTTGTCGACAGCCGTGAGGTAAACGCATTCGCCGTGCCGGGTGGATTCGTCTATGTGAATCGCGGCCTCGTCGAGCGTGCACGCACGATGAGCCAGCTCGCAGGCGTGCTGGCTCATGAAGTCGCACACGTGACGGAGCGGCACTCAGTGGAGCAGATGGCGCAAGCGCAGCGAGCGGACCTGGGCCTGGCGCTGGCCTGCACTCTGACCAACGTCTGCCAGAGTGGTGCTGCCTCGACTGCCATCCAGTTAGGCGGGAGTGCCTTGTTCGCCAGGTTCTCGCGTAATGACGAAGCGCAGGCGGACGAACGAGCCGTGACGTACCTCGTGCGAGCAGGGATCCATCCGCAAGGAATGATCGACATGTTCCAGACGCTGATCAACGAGCGCCGCTCGCAGCCCAGCGCCGTTGCGGCCTGGTTCCGGACACACCCGCTGGAGGAGGATCGCATTGCCGCCACTCGCGCCCACATAGCGCGTGTCCCCGCCGCGCAGTTGCGAAGCCTGGCGCGCGATTCCCAACAGTATCACCAGTTCCGCTCGCGCCTACAAAGCGTGCGCGGCACGACAGCGGGCCGCCGGTAGCGCTGAGAGAGAGCATGCCGCGTTAGGCTTCCAGTCGGCGCACGAACTCGCTGACGAGCCGCTCGAAGTCGCGCGCGGCGTGCCGCGTCTCAGCCAGCACGTCCGCGTGCTCCAATCGAGCCGCGGACAGACCGGCCGCGGGGTTCGTTATGCAGCTGATCGCCGCGCAGCGCAGCCCGAGCGCGCGAGCGACAATGACTTCCGGGACTGTCGACATCCCGACTGCGTCGGCCCCTAACCGTTCGAGCATGCGGACTTCGGCGGGCGTCTCGTAAGACGGTCCGAGCAGAGCGGCGTACACACCGCTCTCGAGCCGGACTCCGGCTGCGCTCGCGGCTTCGCGCAGCACGGTCTGCAGCTCCGCGTCGTATGGTTGCGACATGTCGGGAAAACGCTCCTCGCCGGGGAGGACCGGGCCGGCCAGAGGATTGCGGAACGTGAGGTTGATGTGATCGGATATCAGCATCAGATCCCCTGGCCGGAGGGTGCGGCGCACTCCGCCTGCCGCATTGGAGATGAGCAGCGTGCGCGCGCCTAACGCATGCGCCAGGCGCGGCAGCAGGCCCGCGGCGCTTGGATCGTCCCCTTCATAGAGGTGGAATCTCCCGGCGAACACTATCACGGCGCGACCGGCGAGGCGGCCGGCGTGCAGCCGGCCGGCGTGACCCGGAACCGTCGGCACCGGGAAGTCCGGAATATCGCTATAGGCGATTGTCGTCACGTCGGTCAGACTCGCCGCCAGTTCACCGAAGCCGGAGCCCAGGATGAGCGCGGCAGCCGGCGCGGCGGCCACGCCGCGTTCCCGGATACTGGCCGCGGCGAGCGCGACCGCGCTCCCCGCCCTGGTTGCGGCCGCCGTCATGCTTGCGGTGCAGCCACGCGGCTTGGGCCGCCGCCGCCTAACGCGGCCACCTCGCTGCGCGCGCGTTCCAGGAGCGCCCCTTTCTCGGCTGGCTCCAGGAACGCATGCTCGAAGCCGTTGAGTGCCACGCGGCACAGCTCGGCGAGGGAGAAGTCGAGGTGCTCGGCGGCGTGACGGTACTCATCGACCAGCGTCACGTCGCTCATGAGCCGGTTGTCGGTGTTGAGCACGACGGCGAGGCCCTGATCGAAGTAACGTCGCAGAGGGTGCTCGGCGTACGTGGCGGCGGCGCGCGTTTGTAGATTACTCGTTAGGCATATCTCCAGCGCGATTCCACGTGCGCGTACCTCGTTCATCAGCGCCACGTCTTCCACGAGCCGTGTGGCGTGGCCCAGGCGCTTCGCCCCGCAGTCGTGCACCGCCTGGCGCACGGAATCCGGGCCCCACCCTTCACCCGCGTGGCACGTGCAAGACAAGCCGTGGGCAATCGCGTGCTGGAAGGCCCCTTCGTGATCGGCAGCCGGATGGCCGCGCTCGGCGCCCGCCAGGTCGAAGCCGACGACGCCGTGCGGCCGGAACTCGGCGGCCAGACGGGCCATCTGCATGGAGATCTCGGGGGCCAAGGTGCGCAGGGCACAGATGATCACGCGCGACACGATGCCGTACTCGCTCTGCGCCCGCGCGAGCCCGCGCAAGGGCGCCTCGACAGCCGCACCTAACGTGAGCCCGTTGCGCACGTTCAAGACGGGTGCGTAACGCACTTCCAGGTACCTAACGCCGTCGCGCAACGCATCTTCCGCCAGCTCGTAGGCGGCTCGCTCGAGTGCCTCCGCCGTCTGCAGAACTGACAGAGTCACTGAAAACCGCTCGAGGTACTCCTCCAGATCGTGCGCGTTGTCCACGCGCATATAGTTGCGCACGGCCTCGGGATCGTAATCGGGAAGCGCGACGGCGTACTCCG
>JBQTJS010000287.1:0-2447 GCA_052386875.1 Gemmatimonadaceae bacterium | reverse complement strand
TCGCAGAGCGGGCAGATGACGTTCACGGCGCCGATAGCGGCGGCCACTACGAGCACAGTCTTGATTGGCAACATCGATGCGCCTCCTATTGAAAGACAAACGGCGACCACCATGGGAACGACAACAGCGGCAACGCCAGAGCAGTGGCAATCCAGAGCAAAACCCTCGTGCGACGGCGCGCAACCGGCGAAGCGCAGAGCGTTCCGGGTTCGCACGCTTTGCTTTCTTCTCGCCGCAGTGCGATAAAACCGTACCCAAGGGACAAAACAGTTCCACCGACGAAGTACGGGCGTAATGGCTCGAACGTCGCCGCCAAACCTGCGCCGCTCAGTCCGAGCGCGATCGCGACAAGCGGTCCTGCGCAGCAGAGCGCGGAAGCAGCCGCGGCGGCGACTCCCGCGACAGATGCCAGTGCGGACTTGCTAATCGCGTTCACTCGTCATCCCCAAGCGCCGCGAGAATGGGACAGTGATCAGTAGTGCGGCGCGCATCACACGCGGCCGTCAGTCCTTCGAGCGTACGCTTCATGCGCTGCAGATCAGTGATGCGCTGGTCTACGATGCGGATCTTGTTGCGAGTCTTCTGGGCCACGGCCTTGCATGACGAGCCGTTCCTGACGCGCAGCGCGAGAAGCTCCTGAATCTCGGCGAGCGAGAATCCCAGATCCTGGGCGTGTTTGATAAAGCGCAAACGCCTCACCGAATCCGCCGAGTACTGCCGATAGCCGGATGGCGTCCGACCGTTGGCGGGCAAGAGTCCCCGCCGTTCGTAATAGCGGATTGTTTCGACGTTGACGTTTCCTGCAGCCGCGATCTGGCCGATTGTGAGGTCCATGACCTATTCCCTCAGTATCTCCCCTACAGTGTAAACCCCGTACGAAGGTACAGGGTCAAGGGCCGCGCAGCGCCCGACCGAACGCTCAGGCCGCGTGCCGCGAGAGGCGCGCTAGCTCCAGCCCGAAGGTCCTCGCGTTGAGCCGGCGTGCTATTCTCACTGCCTCATCAAGTGTGTAGAGGAATGTGCCAGGGTGCTTGCCCACCCATCGCTCGCCGGACGTCCGCGTCGTGAAGAAGAAGACGAAGTGACCAACTGACGGTACAGAGTCACCGCGGCTCGCTGCTCTTCAGCTGTAAAAAGCGGGAAGGCCTTCGCGAGCGCGTCAACGTAGCGTTCGACGTCGGGGGCCTCGTCGGTCGTCATCGAAATCCTCCGGCGTGGACGCGAGCGTTGCGACGTAACGGCCGCGCATCCCACGCTAGACCCTGGACCTGCGTACCAGGTCAAGGGGACGCTCGTCCGCTGCAGGCCCTCCGTTCTCGATGCTCGTGAACGCGCTCGGCTCGTGCGCACCCGTGGCGTCGGCCAGGGCACGGCAGCTTTTGCCTCGCCGCCCGCGCGAACCTCGCCGCCCGCGCGCGAAAAACTGCCGGCCGACGCCCTTGGCACGGGCCGCCCCCGCCCATACGATTCGATCTAAGGGGCGAGGCGACCGCCGGCCGCCCAGCCGGTGATTCCGAGCGCCGAGTTTGCAGATGGAGTTGTGTATGATCCGGCCACGTTACTGGAAGACGTTAGGCGCCCTGTCCGCTCTCCTTGTTCCGGCCGCCGCCGGCGCCCAGACCGGCGCAAGGCCGCCGGTCATGTCCGGTGCGTCCAGCGTCCCGCGTCCGTCATCCCTCCCGCAGATCCGCATGGGTTCTCTGCCGCAGAGCCTGGGCTCCCCGAGCGTCGGCGATGGAAGCCTAACGGGCGGTGGCCGCTGGTTCAGCCCGTGGTTCTGGCCCAGCTGGCCGCGCCACGGATTCGGCACGCATTTCTGGAGCGAAACGATCGTTCCGTATCACGTGCCGGTCCCGATCTACGTCCCCGCCCCCATGTCGGTCTGGGTTAGGGCCGACTTGAGTGCTGCCGAGTACCCGCCCACGACAGTCGATCCGACAAAGTCGAAGATGCTGACGATCGGTACCGGCGCTGACGGCGGCGCCGGCGTCATGCGTATCGAGCGGCTCGAGGGCGGTACGCTTCGCCTAACGTGGTTCGGCAGCAGCCGGCCTGTGCGTGAGGCCCGGCTTTTCATCGCAGACTCCGCGCAGCGGGCACTGCGCAGTGTCTTCGTGGATGCAGTGACGCGCAGTGCGCTCTTCCGCATCGCGGACATCGAGGATTCGATAGCGTACACGGGCCTAACGATCATCTTCATCGACGGCTCCACGCAGACCACGCTTGTACCGTATCGGCGCGAGCAGCCGCAACAACCGTAGTCACTCGCAGCGGTACGAGGCGCTGTAGTCCGGCGATGAGGCGCGCAGGCGACCTGTCCGTGCTCGTCACCAAGCCGAGACCGCCGACAATGAGGCGTGCAAGCGACCTGTCCGTGCTCGTCACCAAGCCGAGGCCGCCGAGGGCGCGTCATGGCGTGACGAGCTAGCGGCGGATCTCCGTTGGCC
>JBQTJS010000286.1:0-10732 GCA_052386875.1 Gemmatimonadaceae bacterium | reverse complement strand
ACGTGATCGATAGTACCGGCGTGGCGGACGTAGCGACATTCGCAGTGATGGAGACAACGCACCGCGAGTTCACGAACTCGGTGCGGTCCACGCTGCCGCACATGCGGTTCCGGCCGGCCAAGATCGGACCGCGCCGAGTGCGCCAGCTGGTGCAGCAGCTCTTCTCGTTCAAGATCGTGGACTCAATCAGCGTGGCCAAACCGGCGCCAACGCGTAAGCCGTAGTTGCCGTCTCCGGCGGGCGAGCGTACACTAGCCCCGCTGTCGCTGGTCCCATTCAGCTTGGGGAGGCTGTTGCGCGTATGGTTTGCGATGCGACCTCGATTGGTGCGGGCTTGTGTGCCTCGTCGGCGGTTCTGCTCGTCGCGCTCGCGTGCGGCAGCGGCAAGCAGCGCTCGGCCGAAACCATGAGCGCCTCGCAACCTGGGTGGACGGCGTTGTTCGACAGCACGAGCACGGCGGCCTGGCGCGGGTTTCAGCGGGGGGAATTGCCTAACGGGTGGCAGGTTGTCGACGGCGCATTGACGCGCGTCGCGGCTGGTGGCGACATCGTGACACGGGGGCAGTACGGCGACTTCGAGCTGGAGCTTGAGTGGAAGGTCTCGCCCAAGGGGAACAGCGGGATCTTCTTTCGCGTAACGGAAGCGGATTCGGCAACGTATCGGACAGGTCCGGAGATGCAGGTGCTGGACGACGCGGGGCACCCGGACGGGAGGAACCGCCTAACGTCTGCCGGATCGAACTACGGATTGTACGCAGCTCCCGCGGGAGTCGTGAAGCCGGCGGGCGAGTGGAACCAGGTGCGCCTTGTGGTGCGCGGACCGCACGTGGAACACTGGCTCAACGGTCAAAAAGTGGTGGAGTACGAGCTGTGGAGTGCGGACTGGGAAGCGAAGGTGGCGGCGAGCAAGTTTGCGGAGTGGCCGGGGTACGGTCGTGCGCGGCGCGGTCATATCGCGCTGCAGGATCACGGGGACTGGGTCGCGTTCCGCAACATCAGGATCCGGGAGACCTAACGCACCCGTGGTAACGACGCGTCTTTCCGCGATGATGTTCCTCCAGTATTTCATTTGGGGGAGTTGGGCTGTCACTATGGGGACGTGGTTGGGCCAGACGTTAGGCTTCAGCGGGGCCCAGATCGGTCTCGCTTACGGCAGCACGGCGATCGCGGCGATGCTCTCGCCGTTTTTTGTCGGCATGGTCGCGGACAGGTTCTTCGCGACGGAGCGCATCCTCGCGCTGCTGCACATCGTGGGTGCCGCGATCCTCTGGTTCGCGTCGCAGCAAAGCAGTTTCGCGGTGTTCTATCCGACCATGATCGCTTACGCGTTGTGCTACATGCCTACGCTGGCACTCACGAATTCGATCTCGTTCGATCATGTGCGCGATCCGTCGGCGGAGTTTCCGCGCATCCGCGTGCTGGGGACGATCGGCTGGATCGTCGCGGGGTTGGTCGTGGGGCGGCTCGCACTGGAGGCCACGGGGACGCCCTTCAAGCTGGCCGCTGCCGCGTCGCTGGTGCTCGGACTGTACTGCCTAACGCTGCCTCACACGCCGCCTCATAACGCCGGCAAGGCGCTCGGTGCGCGCGATGTGCTGGGGCTCGACGCATTGTCGCTCATGCGCGACCGTTCCTTCGCCATGTTCGTCATCGGCTCGTTCCTGCTGTGCATCCCGCTGCAGTTTTATTACAACTTCACCAACCTCTTCCTCAACGAGATCGGTTTCCCCGAGCCCGCCAGCAAGATGACACTCGGGCAGATGTCCGAGGTCTTTTTCATGTTGCTCATGCCGTGGTTCCTGATGCGCTTGGGGGTGAAGCGCATAATGCTCCTCGGTATGCTGGCCTGGTCGGTGCGCTATTTCCTGTTCTCGCAGGGGAACGTAGGCTCACTGGCCTGGATGCTGTACCTCGGCATCCTGCTGCACGGCGTGTGTTACGACTTCTTCTTCGTGAGCGGGCAGATCTACGTCGACACTCAGGCGAACGTGAAGATCCGCGCGGCGGCGCAGGGCCTCCTCGCCTTTGTCACGTTAGGCGCCGGGAACTTCCTCGGCTCGCTCGTGAGCGGAAGGGTTGTGGACGCTTACGCACAGGCCGGTACGCCCGCCCACGACTGGGCCTCCATCTGGCTCGTGCCGGCCAGCGCGGCGTTCGTTGTGCTCTTGCTCTTCCTCTTCCTGTTCCGGCCGCAGCCGCGCGCCGTGCTGCAGCCCGCGATCTGACGCGCAGAGAGACGGCGCGCAGCGTTACGGTCGCCATGCCCCCTGTGCGACCTGCGGGACGAACTTGTCGATCCCCTTCGGGGGATAGGCCAGCGTGCGCCCCTGTTCGGCGCTCTGATAAGCCGTCATCAGCAGGCGCACGACATCGACGCCGTCGCTAAACGTTAGGCGAGGCTCTTCGAGCCCGAGAAAAACCCGCACGAAGTGCCGGTCCTCGCCGGTGTAGCCGTAAGCCGCGTACTCCTCGGGGACCACGGGCATCATTCCCGTCTCGGCATTCTGCTTCTCCACAAGATCCTCCCCTGCCCTTCCTTTCACCTCGCGGCTGAAGAAAAGCTGCAATCCGCTGTCCAGCGAGTTCCACTTCATCGAGTACTCGGGGCCTAACAACTCGGCGGACAGCCTGAGGCCCGCGCCGACGTAGCTCCACGACGTCGACGCTTCGCCGATCACTCTGTGCCCGTCGTCAGTCACGAATTCAAGTGTGACGCTGGCGAAGTCTTCCACGGGAGCCTTGGCGAAGTCCACAGCCGGCCCCATCAGCTTCTTGAGCCGCGATACGTACTCCGGCCGCGTCCACTTGAGTGAGGCGATGTGCCCCGTGACGCGTACAGGCCGCACTGAATCGAGCGCGTCGCCGGGCCGCACGAGGAGATGCCTAACGAGAAGCACTGAATGGCACATCATGTCGTTGAGCACACCTCCTCCCTGCAGCTCGCCCTGCCAGAACCACGGCGAGTGCGGCCCGCTATGCTCTTCCGCTGCGCGCGCCAGATACGGACGCCCGGTCGTCGCCGCACCGCGCGCCCACAATAGGGCCCGCCCCGTCTCCACATGCGGAGCAAAGAGTTGATTCTCGAGGTACCCTGTCGTTAGGTCCACCGACCGGGCCAGGCGTTCTACCTCTTTCGCTTCAGCCACGTTGCGCGCCAACGGCTTCTCGCTCGCCAAACCGCGCAGCGCGCCACGCCCGCGCTGCAGCGCGTCCACGATCTCCTCGACGTTCTCAACGCGCGCGTGATTGGCGCCGCACAACCAGACGGCATCGATCGCCGGATCGGCCACCATGGCCGCAATGCTCTTGTACGGCTTGCATGGACCGATGCCCAGTTCGCGCGCGAACTTCACCGTGCTCGCCGCACGCGTCAGGTTCGGACTCCAAACACCGATCACATCGGCGTCGCGCACCGAGCGCCAGCCCTGCATGTGGAAGCGCGTGTTGAACCCCGATCCGATGAAGCCTACACCCAAACGGCTGGAAGACATGCGTCAGTGGGCCTCAAAAGTTTTCCGGAAGGTGGCGCCACTTCCTGCATGTGTGAAGGGGGAGACGCGCGCGCGCGGACGGTGTCGGGTTCTCCAGTGATTCCGCAGCTCGGTACTTTGGGTAGATCAGCGGCGTTGGTGATCCTGCGGGCAACAGAGGAGCGGCACGATCGAGCGCGCAAGCATCAGCCGCCAAACCAGTACGAGAGCTTTACGAGAAAGACGTTGCGCGCCGCCACGCGGAACGCGTCAGTAGGGCGCCGCGTGGCTGAAAGGTCGGCGCCGGCAACTTCATCCTCACGTATTTGCTGCCACACCACATAGATCGTCGAGCCCGGACGATACTCCCAGCGCAGCACCGCATTGCCGCGCAATGCTCGCACGGTGAAATCCTGTTCATCGAACGTGAAGGTCGGTGCGGGACCGCTATCGTCGGGATCGACCTGGATCAACCCATTGGCGCGATCGCGTGTGACTGTCCCGCGATCTCGGCCGTACACTGCGAAGTCGAATGTCTTGGGCGCGAGCAATTCCTTGTATCGATCGAAACGCCCTGACGAGACGAGCGGTTGCGCGAAAACCTGCAGCGAGAGCTTGGGTGAGAAGGTCCACTCGATACGTGTATTGATGCCCAGCTCGTGCTGCTCGAAGTCACCGATCACGTAACGCCGGCCAAAGGTATTCGTGGCGAGTGGATCGACTATCGCGCGCACGAACTGATCGTGGTCGTACTGCGGCTCGTACTCGATGCCGATGCTGAGCTGGACTGCGCTGGACGGGCGGGCATCTATTCCTGCCTCGATCGTGTGGCGCCAATCCCCGGCGGAACTGCTTTCGAATTCGTAGCTGCCGTCAAAGCTGATTCTGCGCCGCTCGTCGGAGCTGACGGCCACCTCGAAGCCGCGCGTCGCCGGCCGCAGCGTGAGCGGACCGCCGCGCGTTAGGCGATCATCCGGCGTCTGCGGTTGCAGGCGCAGTTCCAGCTCCGTGTTCCAGAAGTTGTGCCACTCTGCCTCGCCGCCGAGCGATATGACACGGTCGATCGCGTCGCCGTCGAAGTTGTGCAGCTCGGTCGCGTTCGCCCGGATGACCCAATTGCGGAACATGCGCCCTGGCGATGTTTCGCGGTAACGCAACGCGGAGCTAAGCGCGCGCAAGTCCGAGCGATTCTGAAAGCCCAACTCGTTCACATCATACTCCGGCGCCGTCTCTTCGTAGGTGAGCGAGCCGAACCAGTGCCGCCCGGTTTTCTGGACTGAAAGCGCATAGAAGTACCCCTGCAACTCGCGTCGCGAGGGGTCGTAATTCACGTCGCGGCGATCGGGGCGCTGATACGCGTGTGTATTCGAGCGCTGCAGCGCCGCGATATACGCGGAATCTCCCGACACGTGGCTTCGAGAGTAGTAGCCGCTCACTGTCCACGCGCGCTGGTTCCACGCATGCTCGGCGCTGACGCCACCAGTCAGTGCCGAGCGAGGGAGGATGCCGGCGAACTCGGGAGGCGTGCTGCGCCACGCGCCCGTCAGGGCCGCACCGAGGACTGTGTGGCCGTCACGCAGATCGCGGCTCACGCGGTTGACGAGGTAGTTGGCGCGTGGCTCGACGACGGCGCTGCGCACGACGCCGGCGTCGGTCATGTAATGCGCGCGGACCTTCTCGGTGGACGCGCCGAGGAAGCCTAACGACCATCCGCCGGGGGTCTTGCCGGAGACCTTCACGGCGCCGAGGATGTCCGTCTGCGAGGGCTCGTCGACGAAGCGGGCGTCGGCGGCGTCGACGGAGCCACGCGGCGCGCGGCCGATACGCCGCGAATAAAATGGCTGCGGCGGGTCGGCATCGTTGTAGGTGACTGTGCGTCCGAATCCGAAGATCTCATTCCCCTCGAGAAAGAACGGGCGCCGCTCGCTGAAGAACGTTTCGAACGCCGTCAGGTTGACGACGGCAGGATCGACCTCGACCTGTCCGAAATCCGGGTTGATCGTTGCCGTTAGGGTAAGTCCGCGGGGGAGACCGTAGCGCACATCGGCGCCGGCACGCGCGGAGCCCGTCGTGGCTTCGACCAAAGCGTTGGCTTCGCCGCTGGGGAGCCGTGTCACCTGCGATGAGACGTACGGAATCACCTCGAGACGAGCGGGCACGCCTAACGAGTCGATGCCGAGCAGATCTCCGAATCGGGAGACGATGCCGGGCTGGGTCGGCGGCGTGGGAGTCCAGAAGGACATCTCACCGGCGCGGGCGATCTCGCGCACGAACTGAATACCCCAGCGGCGCGTACCGCCGTTGGCCACGGGTCCATAGCGCAGCTGTGACAGCGGGATGCGCAGCTCCGCCGTCCAGCCTAACGAATCGATCGTCGTGGCGCTCTCGTACACAGCGTCCCAGTTCTCGTCTTCGTCGCTGTCGTTGAAGTGAATCCCATCCCCCTGCACTCCGGCCGGCGTGATCGAGAAGCGAAACGCCGTGCGCCGGTCGAAGTAACTGTCGATCGCGACATGGAAGGCATCGCTGTACAAATCATCGGCATCGCGGCGGCCGAGCTGGGCCGCGATCGCCCATGGCTGGTTGTCGAAGAGGCGCGCACCGATGTAGACCGCCCCTTCATCTACCAGGACGCGCACTTCGGTTCGCTGCGTCGCCGGCGCGTTAGGCTCAGGCTCGCGCTGCTGAAAGCCGCTGGCCACCGCGGCACGGGTCCAATCTTCTTCGCTGAGTCGGCCGTCGACATTGACGGCACCAACACGCCATGCCGCGAGCAGCGTCTTCCGGGATGTATCGGGCTCTTGCGCGTTCGCCGCGGTCGCGCCTAGCAAGGCGAGAGCCGGAGCCAATAGGACGCGGCCGAACCGCCTATATAGCGGCATCGCTGACTTTAGTAGAAGCGTCCTATTACGACGCACGGTAGCTAAGTGGGTTGAACGTGCCATGTTGAGAATTCCAAACAGCCAAAGATTGCGCCCACGCACGCCTACCACGCCCACCATTTGTTAGGAGAGATCATGCGCACGTTCGTGCTGGCAGTTGCCATCGTCTTGGCCGTACCCGCCGCCGCGTGTGGCCAGGCAAATACAGACACCGCGCCACTCCCATCGGTCACGCTCCCAGCGGCATTGGACCGTGTGCTGCGGGACTATGAGAGAGCCTGGCGGGCCTCGGACGCCAATGGGCTCGCCGAACTGTTCGCAGATGGTCGCGTGGTGATGACCAACAGCGGACAGGCCGTCCGCGGGCGCGCTGCGGTGCGGCAGATGTATTCCAGTGGTGGGGGGCCCTTACTGCTTCGAGCGATGTCATACGCGGTGGATGATACAGTCGCACACATCATAGGAGGATATGCCTTGCGCCCTGGCGAAAGAGATGCTGGGACGTTCGTCCTGGCGCTCGTTAGGTCGCCAGGTGGGAAATGGTTAATCTCCGCCGATATGGACCGCGCTCGGCGGAGACAGTGATCGGGTGATACGCGGGGCGGCCACGGTTGTCGCAGATCGCTTCTTGCGTCCCGCTTGAAAGGGAGGGAGGGGGGAACCCGGGTTACAGATCGGGCAGTTGTCGTTTAGGATTCGGCGCTCGAAATAACCTCTTAGGAGCAATCGTCATGCAGTTTGGCAGGGTCCGAGCATCCAGTTTCGCGTCCGTCCTGGTAGTGGCGGCCGGTTGCATGAGCGCTGAGCGCCAGACAACCGATTCGGCTGCGGCGTCCGCCGAGATCCAGTCAGGTGTGAATACGATCGCGCTAACGGCCAGAGACTTCAGCTTCCAGGCGCCGGACACTGTCCCAGCAGGTCCGACCCGTTTCCAGATGACGAATGCCGGTCAGGAGCCGCATCACGTCATCGTAGTCCACCTCGACAGCGGCAAAACCGTGGGTGAGTTCCTCCGAGAGACGAAGGGTGAAGTCCCGCCTCCGTGGGCACATATGATGGGCGGTCCGATTGCACCTCTACCCGGTGGTCCGGCGACAGCCACCACGGTCAATCTCGTCCCTGGGAAGTATGCGCTGATCTGTGTCATTCCGACTGCGGACGGTATGCCGCACGTGGCCAAAGGGATGGTGCGCGAGCTTACCGTGACGCAGACCGACCGCGACCCCGACCTCGACCCCGACCCCGCAGCTGCCGCGGTCCCAATTACAGCCACAACGACGCTGACCCTGGCGGACTATTCGTTCGCGCTGAGCACGCCGCTCACGGCTGGCAAGCAGGTGATCCGCGTGGTGAACACTGCCAGTCAGCCGCATGAGGTCGTGATCGTGCGACTGGCTGCTGGCAAGACTGTGGGAGATGTTGCGGCATGGGCCGAAAAGCCGGCCGGGCCGCCGCCGGCCGATGTCGTCGGAGGGGCCAGCTTCGTGATGGGGACGGTGGAGAACTTCATCGATGTGGAGTTGACGCCGGGGGAATACGGCCTGCTTTGCTTCGTTCCGGACGCGAAAGATGGGAAGCCGCACGTCGTGCATGGGATGTTGTCGCAGATAACAGTTAACTAGGGCGACCGTGCGCACACTTGGGGAGGCTGTGGTGGTCAAAACGTTCGATCGCGGAGTGCGCGCGAGCGCGCGCGACTGGCTGCGATCTTGGTCCCGTCGCGCAGTTCGACCTGGATGCGGCTCCCCTCCAGCGGGACGAGCTGAGTCACGCAGTCGAGGTTCACGATGTGCGTGCGATGGATGCGGAGGAAGCGCGCGGAGTCCAGGCGGCGCTCGAAGTCGTTCAGCGTGAGGTAGACGAGGTAGCTGCGTTCGCACGTGAAAACGCGCACGTAGTCGTCGTCCGCCTCCAGCCTAACGATATCACGCACATCGACCGGGACGATGCGACCTCGGTCGCGCGCGAAAAAGCGCGTGAGCGGCTCACGCACGCTGTGCGGGCCGTTGCCGGAGAGGGCGCGCGTAGTGCGTTCACGTAGCGATTCGTCGTCGCGCTCGTCCAATGCGCGGCGCGCTCGTCGCAGCGCAATGAGCAGGCGCTCCTCGCCGAAGGGCTTGAGGACGTAGTCCAGCGCCTCCAGCTCGAAAGCACTTACCGCATAACGATCGTACGCTGTCGTGAAGATCACCGCCGGTTGATGGCGCACGCGGCGCAGCACATCCAGGCCTGAGTGACCAGGGAGCTGGATGTCGAGAAAGACGAGATCGGGACGCAGCTGGTCGATCAGCGCCACAGCGCGATCGCCATCATCCGCGGTGCCGACACACTCCACCCAATCCACTCGGCCCAACATCTCCGTCAGGCGTCGGCGCGCCGGCGCTTCATCCTCTACAACGAGCGCGCGAACGCGTTGGCTCATGACGCCGACGGTTCCAAGTCAGGTGCCCGCGCGCGATAGCGCCGGAGCTGCCGGCGGGAGCGTGATGGCCGCGCGGAAGCCGCTCCCCCTCGCACTTTCGATGTGCAGCGTCGCCGCCGCACCATAACGGGCGCGCAGCCGCTGCCGGATGGATCTGATGCCGAGGCCGCGCGAGTTATCGTCCTGCAGCGGCGGCGAGGAGGCGCCCACGCCGTCGTCCGCCACCTCTATGCGGAGACGATCTTCGTCCAGCGTTGCGCTGATGCGCACGACTCCGCCCTTTGCCGTGGCTGCAATGCCGTGACGGACGGCGTTCTCCACCAGCGGCTGTACCGTGAAGGCAAGCACTGCGCACTCGAGCGCTTCGGGGTCGATGCTCTCTTGGACGCACAGACGCGGGCCGAGTCGGAGTTGTTCGATAGCAAGGTAAGCGCGCACGAAGTCAAGCTCTTCAGCGAGGCTCACTTCTTCGCGTTCGTCGGCCTGAACACCTAGCGCATAACGCAGCATCGCGCCTAACTGCTCGAGCGCCCTTTCGGCCGCGTGGGGATCGCAGCGCAGGACAGCGGCTATCGAGTGCAATGCATTGAACAGAAAGTGCGGCTGCAGTTGAGCGCGCAGCGCGGCGAACTCTGCGCGGGCACGGAGGGCATCTGCATGTGCCGCACGCGCCCGTTCTTCGCGCAGCCGTTGCGCGTTATGCAGCAGCGCATAGATGCCGGCTGTAGCACCGCCGAGTGACAGCCCCGTGATGAACTGCCACCACACTCCCCAGCGGAGGTACATCGCCGCCGCTTCGGGAGGGGCGAACCGCAGCACGCTCCAACTGACGACAGCCGTCCAGGAAGCGGAGTATAGAACAATCGCCAGAACCGAGATTAGCGTTAGGCTGACGCGTGACCAGCCGTGGAGCAGCCCACGCCGGACGACGAGCAACAGCGGAACGCCGAGCAGCGCGGCGAACAACGAGTTCGACACCCCGCCCATGAGTGCATCGGCAATGCTCATGGGGCGGCCACTCAAAAACAGGATAAGTGAATAGCACGCGGTGAAGGGGAGCCAGCACGCGAGGTAAGCGAGGGCGGAGCGGATCACGTGATCAGCGGCTCTTCCTGTCAAGCGCGGGGAGGAGGACGTGTATCACCCAACCGTTGCCGGGATCGAGCTGCAGCGCTTTTTCATATGCGGCACGCGCCTCATCGAGTTTGTCTTGCGCGGCGTACGCCCGACCTAGCCACGTGTACGCTTCCGCGTGACCCCAAGCCGGGGCGGGAGGAGCGGGTCGATCGTTAGTGAACAATTCGAGGGCCTTGAGCAATTCTTTCTCCGCTCTGTCCGCGCCGCCACCGAAGATCTTCGGCTTGAACATGGTGCCGATGCCCTTGAGCATCCAGACGCGTGGGTTGTTAGGTCCCAGCTCGAGCGCTTTGTCCATTTGCCCGTCGGCGCGCGGCCCCAGCCACATGCCGCTGATTGGGTTCCCGACCGCGATCATCTGACCGGTAACCGAAGCGCGCAGAGCATGTGTCTCAGGCCAGGCGAGAGTCTTCGCTGAGATTGCGAAGGCGTTCTCCGCCTCCTCGAGGAGCGCTTTCACTTCGGCCTTCTTGAGTGCGTCCTCCATCATGGGGCTCGCCTTGCGGTATAGTGCGAGCCCCTTGTAGTGCAACATGAGTGCGTCGTTAGGCACGATCGTCAGCACACGATCGATGAGCGCCAGCGCCGGGTCCATGGCGGCCGGCTGACCCGGTTCTACGCCGGACGCGATCAGCTTGCTGATCGAATCGGACCATCTGACTGCGGCCGGAGACTGCGCCTGGAGGCTTGGCGACGCCGGCAGCGTTGCAGCGAGTAGCAGCGTTGTAACTGTGCGCAACACGGGAGACTCCTATTGCCAGATAAGAGAAGCACCGAAGTACAGCGAACGGTTGAAGATCGAGCGCACGGCGACGCGCTCG
>JBQTJS010000285.1:0-3698 GCA_052386875.1 Gemmatimonadaceae bacterium | reverse complement strand
GGGATACGCTCACGCGCGTCGGGACCACCTGCGCACTCTGTCACTCGACCGTTGACAACTCGTTCGCGCCCGGCATCGGCAAACGCCTCGACGGCTGGCCGAACCTGCAGCTCAATCCTGGCGCCATTATCGCGCTCTCGCCGGCGCTAACCGCGGCGCAGAAGGCGGTCTACAATTCGTGGGGGCGCGGCAAGTACGACCCGCGTTTCAACCTCGACGGGAAAAACGGGCCCGTGTACCTGCCGCCGGCTTACGGGCTGCGCGGCGTCAACAGCGTCACTTTTACTGGTGATGGGCGCGAGGTCGCGTACTGGAACCGCTACGTGGCCGTCACCCAGATGCACGGGCACGGCTCGTTCTCCGAACCCCGCACCGGCGTCAATGTCAACAACCCCCCCGACCTGGTAACGTCCAAGCTCGCGGCCCTGCAGGCGTATCAGCTCAGTCTCGAAGCGCCAGACCCGCCGGCAGCCAGCTTCGACGCTACCGCAGCCAACCGGGGACGCGCCGTGTTCACCGGCGCCGGGCGCTGCTCGACCTGCCACACCGGCGATCTCCTCACCGATGCCAACTCGCGGCTTCACGCGCCGTCCGAAGTGGTGAGCGAGCCGGAGCCGGGAGGCGTTCCGAGCTACGCGTCGCGTAGCGCGACGAAGATGTACCGCACCACGCCTCTGCGGGCACTCTGGCAGCATCCGCCCTACTTCCATAACGGTATCGCAGCCACGCTCGAGGCTGTGGTCGACCTTTACAACACTAAGAAGGGATTGAACCTCACCACTCAGCAGAAGGCTGATCTAGTTCAATACCTGAAGTCGCTTTAGGCCGCCTCGCAGTCGCCGCGGGTGCGACTGCCTAGCATACTCACGGGCTACTCAGGGGACGTTTGAATTCGTTACAGCACGCAGCGGTTCTTTCCGTTTCTTCGCGATGACGCCGAGCAGCTCGGCGTACGACTGCTTGAACTTCGCGATCGCCTCGTCCTCCAGCGTTCGATTCACATCCGCGAAGTCGATGCCGCCCGACTTGAGAGCGCGCATCGTCCGTCGCGCGCTCCTCACGTCACCGGGGAGCGTGCGCATAACGACACCGTGATCCTCGAAGCGATGTAGGGTGTCGGGCGGAACCGTCGCGATGGAATACCTGCCAATGAGTGACTCCACGTACATCACGTCGGAGTAAGCAGGGTTCTTGGTACCCAAGCTAGCCCACAGCGGGCGCTGGACCTTCGCGCCCAGCGACTCGAGCATCTGCCAGCGCGGGCTGCGCGTGATGTTGAGGAAAGCGGCGTACACGAGACGCGCATGGGCGATTGCTACTTGCCCGCTCAGAGCGGCGAGCGTGCCACCTCGCGCAGCAATGCGTTTGTCTACCTCCGTGTCGACTCGGCTCACGAAGAGTGAGGCGACGGAGGCCACTCGGTGGATCGGCTGCCCCGAAACCGCGCGTGCAACGAGTGCACGGAGGTACGCGTCGGCGACGGCTTGGTAGTGCTCGACGGAGAAGAGGAGCGTGATGTTGATGTTGATCCCCTCGCGCAAGCAGCGTTCGATGGCGGGCCATCCTTCGCGCGTACCCGGAATCTTGATCATAGCGTTGGGCCGATCCACGATCTGCCACAGCCGGCGCGCCTCTGTGATTGTCCCCTGAGTGTCGCGCGCCCGCTCAGGCGAGACCTCGATGGAGACGAAGCCGTCGGCGCCATCGGTCGCGTCATAGATGGGACGAAACACATCCGCGGCCTCTTGTACGTCCTCGACGGCCAGCTCCTCGAGTATTTCGCGATTCGTCCGGCGCGAGTTTGCAAAACTGCTGAGCGCAGCGTTGTAGTCTGCGGTCTCCGTGATCGCATGTTCGAAGATGGTGGGATTGGACGTCATCCCTCGAAGCCCGTCGGCCATCAAATCCGCGAGCTGTCCAGAGCGCGTCATCCCACGCCGGAGATCATCAAGCCACACGCTCTGACCTTGATCGAGAAGGGCGTGCATTGCTGTCCGCGGCTCTCGACCAGTGGGTTGTGCTCGATGCTCCGTTGCGATCGCCGTTGCCATGGTAAGTCCTCCTACCGGTGGATGGTCTTGATTCGCTCGCGACGAACTTTGCCTCCTTCTTGCTCAATCCGCGCGGCCACAAGCGATCTACGAGGATGCGGCGGCCGTCCGCTCGGTCGGCGTGTGCGTATACCCGATGTAGTTTGAGCATGTCGCGCTGTGGTTTTCCTTACCGCCGGCGCCGCGCTTCGTCGTCGCTCGTTAGGCGCAACCGCGCGACGCGTTTAGTTCGTTGGCTACCGCAGTCTACGATTACAGTGCTGGTTTGTCGCTGGTACGGCCGTCGTGCATCCTGGTACAGGCACATCATTGTGCTGCGCCAGGACACGGTACGGATATCCCGAGAAAGGCGCGCGGCGTCACGTTGTGTCCCAGCCAGCGTGAGACGACGCGGGCTGCGTGGGCGGCTACTCTATGAGTCCGCGCCGCTGCGCGTGTGTCACCGCCTCGAGGCGGCTGTGTGTACGGAGCTTACGGTTGATATGATGGAGGTGGTTGCGCAGCGTCTGTGCGGTGATCTTTAGGCTGCGTGCAATGGTTGCTGCACTAGCGCCTTCGGCGAAAAGCTTGAGAATGCGGCGCTCCTGCTCCGAGAGCGGCTCGACCGGTGCATGATCCGACGGGACATCGGAAATTGAAACGAGTTGTCGGGCTACCTCGATCACGCGGCTGACTAGCTCCTCTTTGCGACTGCGCCGGTCAATGTCGCGCGCCAAGCGGACAAAAAGCCGGCGTCCCGTTCGCGCGTTTTCGAAAACAATCGTCGAGACGTTCACCCAGATTCGGCCCCCGGATCGCACGCGCACCTCGAGATCGAAATTCGCGATGCCGCCGGACCTTCCGTCCCAGCGGCGGGCCGCCGCTTCGCGCCCGCCAGCGAGCGCGTGCGTGCCTAACGCGTCGCGGGCATCGAACACTTCGTCGATGTTCCGGTGGAGTATTTCGCTCGCGGAATAGCCGAAGAGTTGCTCAGCCGCCCCGTTCCAGGAGAGGATCTCTCCGCCCTCAGTGACCGTATACGCTGCGTCCGCGGTGTGGTCGAGCAGCGCAAACAGCTCCGTTTCGAGCATTGGTCTGCCTCGCTTGGGACGCCCGTATCGCTCGCCAGTACGATCGCTTCATTGTGGCGCTGCGCGCCATGCTGTAACAATAGGCGCGCAATGCAAACTCTACCAGCAAACGAGGCTTCACCGACGTCGGCGCGCGATGAGCGCTATCCCCGGGCCAAACAGGCTCTTGCTGCACAACGCGGCTGTCGAGACGACGCTCTCGCCCGAGCGGTCACGTTCGCAAATGGAACGGCGCGATGAGCACCAGAGTCGCTATTAACGGTCTGGGACGAATTGGACGCGCGATCCTGAAGTTGGTGATCGACGAGCCGGCATTCGAGCTGGTCGCCGTGAATGACTTGGTGGACGTCGAGAACCTCGCGTATCTGCTTCGCTTCGACACCGTATACGGGCGCTACTCGAAGCCTGTGCGAGTCGAAGAGGGCAACCTGATCGTTGCCGGTCGCGAGCTGCGGGCACTGACGAAAGGCGACCCTGCGGACCTCCCTTGGAGAGAACTGGGAGTTGAGCTGGTGTTCGAGTGTACCGGTGCGTTTACGCGGCGTGAGGATCTCGAGAAGCACGTTCGCGCGGGAGC